>JAKUQE010000079.1 GCA_022450395.1 Dehalococcoidia bacterium
TCCAAGTAGCTGCGGAGTATCTGGCCGGTCGTCGGTTCTTGAAAAGTCAGTGGAGTGGGCATGATTATGCCACCCATCCGAAGTCCGGCGTTGGGGGCGCTCAAAGGACCGGGACCTAGGAACACCAGGACGCCGTCTCCGCCAAGAGGGGCTTGTTCCGCCAAGCGATCTGCCTCCTCAAGGGAAAGCTGACCACCGGACAAGGTGCGGGCCAGCCAATTAAAGGCGTGGCCGCAATCGCCCAGATTGGCTTCAACGGTATACATGCTGTCAACGGAGTAACAGCTACTCCAAGTGCGTCTAGCCTCCAGGTCCAGCATGGGTTCCGGCATCACCATGTGCACGCTGCCGCTCCACCCCAGTACCGCGCCGGATTGGCCGGGCCTGGTTACCCCCAACCCCAACAAGCCGCATTGAGTGTCGGCTCCGGCCAATGTAACCGGCAACCCGCCGGGTAGCCCCCATGTCTCCGCCAATTCCGGACGGAGACAACCCAGCCGCTCTCCGGAGCCGAGTACCGGCGGCAGCAACTCGACAGGAAAATTTAGCCGGTTAAGCAGAGGAAGAGCGTGCCGCCGGGTGGATAAGTCGACCAAGCCTAAGGTGCAATCCAGACCGGCCTCTGAGGCGATCTCTCCTGTCAGGCGGTGACCCAACCATCCCCCAACGGAAACTACCGAACTGGCCGATTCCATCAGATCCGGCCGGTGGGCCTGAAACCATCTTAGCCGGGCCGGCGCCAACAGGAGGGAGGGGAAGTGGCCTGTGGTGGCATATATCTCGGGGCCGGCTTCATCGTCCAGGGCAGCTCCCTCGAATACCGCCCGCAGGTCGATGTTGGGGCAGCAGCACAATTCGCGGTTTTCGAGTCCCATGAGGACCGCGCCCTGGCCCTGGCTGGTTATACCGACAGCGGACACCTGTTTGGGTGAAACCCTACCCTTCCGGAGGGTCTTGCATACCGCTTCTCCAACGGCATCCATGACCTCGCTGGGGTGGAACTCTTTGGCCAAGTCGGAGCCGTCTTGCGGACGATGATACCGCATCGCAGCTTGAGATCCGGCCACCGGACGGCCGGCGCGGTCTACCAAAAAAGCGTGGGCCGAAGAAGTACCCAGATCAAGGCTCAGCACGTATCTATTCAAATCGACCCCACACTTCCGGGTTAACCAACCGCTTGGGCTTGCGCCCTCGGACGAAACGTTCGATGTCCTGGACGATCATTTCCGAGTGGCGGGCGACGGTTTCCCGGGTGGCTCCACCGATATGCGGGGTCAACACCACGTTGTCTAAGGCCAATAAAGGGCTGTTGGGAGGCAAAGGGTGGGTGGGAAACACATCAAAAGCGGCCCCACCCACCCGGCCGGATTGCAGACATTCCACCAGAGTTTCTTCGTCTACGGCATCGTAGGAACTGGTGTTGATGATGCGGCAGCCCGGTTTGAGTTCCGCCAAGACGGACCGGCTAAGCAAATTCTTGGTGGCGGGAACATCGGGAACGTGTACGGTGAGGTAGTCGGTATCATGGACCAACTCTGCAACCGTGGGGTAAAGGGTCACGCCGGGGCATTCTTGGGGCAAAGATTCGATGTACGGGTCGTAGGCCACAACCCGCATACCAAAAGCGCGGGCCAACTGGGCAACCTTGAGGCCGATATTTCCCAGACCGAGGATGCCAAGGGTCTTGCC
Source organism: Dehalococcoidia bacterium (assembly GCA_022450395.1). Taxonomy (GTDB): domain Bacteria; phylum Chloroflexota; class Dehalococcoidia; order Lucifugimonadales; family UBA3495; genus UBA11650. The sequence continues at coordinate 1,690 of JAKUQE010000079.1, forward strand.
GGCCAATTCGCCGGCCTGCATATGTGCCTGTATATAAGGCTCCGCCGGCATCTGCCATCGCCCTTCTTTCACGCAAACATCCAGGCTGGTTATCCGGCGGGCTAGGCTCAGCATCATACCGATGGTCAACTCAGCAACCGCCTGAGTGTTGCGGCCCGGAGTGTGGATCACCGCTACGCCATGGCCGGTGGCGGCCGCCATGTCTACGTGGGACAGGCTGTTTCGGCAAACGGCCACCAACCGGAGACCGCCGGCTTGTTGAAACAACTCTTCGGGCAGAAAATCAGCCTCGACCGCCAGAACAGAGAAGCACTCGGTCTTAATACGACGCGCCAGTTCTTCCGGGTCCGCCAGTCGACGGGTATCGGTCCAGCTTTCGTAGGTTACCAGCATCAACTCTTTTAAGCGGGCCAGGTGCTCCTCGGTCATCGGAGCCAGGACCAGAGCTCTCATGAGCCAGCCATGATTCTGGCCGCGACGGTCACCTGGGGCTCGACGGCAGCATACTGGTAAACCAAGTCTGAGCCGTGACCCGAAGCTTTTCGGTTTTACTGAGGCTTATTCTATGCTGGAATACATCGAATTTGGCCTCTTCAATACGTTGCAACACCTTGCTGTAAAGCTGGCCCATGACGGCGGGGCAGGCCCGGGAGCGGGGCGACAAATACGGGAGCAACTTAAAGCCGCTGTCGAAGTAACCCCTTGCCCTTTGTGCCTGAAATCTCATCAGATTTATGAACGATTCGTTGACGATGCCGGCCTCCAACGCTTCCTCGGAATAACCGAATCGAGCGATCTCATCTTGTGGAAGGTAGATCCGGCCAAGTTCCAGGTCTTCCTGAATATCGCGGGCAATGTTGGTGAGTTGCATCGCCAACCCTAGGTCGATCGCATGCTCCCTGGCGCTGTCGTCTTTGTAGCCGAAGATCTGCAAGCAGATCAGACCCACAACCGAAGCGACCTGGTAGCAGTAGGTTCGCAACTCTTCAAAGTCCTGGTACCTGACCTTGGTGAGGTCCGATTCGACGCCATGTATCACCTGTTTAAAGTATTCCTCGGGGATATCGTGCCGGTCTGCCACGTCGGCCAAGGCCAAGAATAAGGGATCGTTGGAGCGTCCGGTATAGGCATCGCTCAAGCTGGCATGGAGTGATTGCAGCGTGGCCGTTTTTTGATCAACGGACTCGGCGGTGTCGACGGCATCGTCGCAATAGCGGCAAAAGGCGTAGGCCACGTAGATGGCCCGGCGGCGCTCCTGGGGCAAGGTCAAGAAAGCGTAGTAGAAGTTCTTGGCTTCACGGCGAGTGATCTCACGGCTTTCCCGATAGCCTATCTCAACGGATGTTGCGGCCATAAATGCTCGTCTTCCGGCGACATATCGCGATACGGCTAGCCGGAGGTTTTAATCCCCAACAACCTGGACCATAACTTCCCGGTCTCTAGGATGGTCCAGTTCGATGAAAAACACGCTTTGGTATTGGCCAAATTGCATAGACCCGTCAACGATGGGAACGGTTTCGCTGGTGCCCAGTAGGAGGTGCTGCAAGTGGGCGTGGGCGTTGGGAGATTCGTCGGAAGTCATGTTCACGGTGCGAATGGTGAAGTCATTGTGTTGGTAGCCGCCATTGCGTGGCGAGATTTTCTCCAAGAACTTTGACATATCTTCAATCAGAAGAGGTTCGTTCTCGTTTATCTTGATGGCCGCGGTGGTATGTTTTGAGTAAACGACCACAAATCCGTTGCTAACTTTGGATTTTGCCACACACTCGCCGACCCAGCCGGTGATGTCGATGAACTGGGGCGCTCGCTCGGTGCGAAGCTGGAGGCAGAAAGACTTAGCTTTCATATTGGCTGGCTTCCCCTTGTACATATGTCTTCTGGGGTTCCGTTCCATTGGTTTGGATGGCATCCCAGTGGTGGCCGGAAGTTTGTCTCTTGTATCGCCCCAGGGCCATCAGCGGCCAATAGTTGCGATACATATGGTAATTGATCATGAACCCGCCGGGCATATCCAAGCCCTGATATCTTAACTCGCCCGGTTTAGGCAGGGTTTTGGGCGGCTCTCCCCCTCCGTAGCCGGGGAAACCGGTGCCGGTGAAGTAGGGTTCGTCCCAACATCCCCCTTCGTCCTGTGTTTCCAAAAGGTATCTGACGCCCCGGATAATTGGATCGCTGGTTTCCTTCCCAGCGGCCAGCAGAGCGATCAATGCCCACGACGTTTGCGAAGGAGTGCTGGGACCAACCCCGCGCAGAGCCAGGTCGACATAGGAACCGCAACTCTCTCCCCATCCCCCGTCCTCGTTCTGATGAGCAACAAGCCACTCCAAGGCCCGGATAACGTAAGGCTGGCTCATGTCCTCTTTGATGGCGGCCAAAGCGGGCAGCACGGCGCCAACCCCGTAGATGTAGTTGACCCCCCACCGCCCGAACCAAGAACCGTCTTCTTCCTGCCTATCGAGTATGTATCGCAGCGCCCTGGACAAGGGCTGATAGTCTTTTCGGTAGCCAAGTTTACCCATCATCTCCAGGATGTGAGCGGTAACATCCACGCTGGTCGGGTCAAGCACCTCGCCGAAATCTGAAAATGGAAGTCTGCTCACGTAGGTTCGATTGTTGTCCTTGTCAAAGGCGCCCCAACCGCCATCCTTGCTTTGTAAGGCCAAGATCCAATTCACGCCCCGATTGATGGCGTGACGCCGCCTCGGGTCGTCCTCCGGACCCAGACGCGCCAGATTCAGAGCCATTATAACTTCCGAAGTATCGTCAATATCCGGGTATCTTTTGTTGTCGAACTCGAATGCCCATCCGCCGGGCTCCACGTTTTTCGCTCGTACTTGCCAGTCGCCTGGTTCAAAAATCTGTTGGTCTAAAAGCCATCGAGTGGATTTCTGAATCATGGGATCGGCTTCGCCCACGCCCGATTCGATCAAGCCCACCTGGGCGAGACAGGTGTCCCAAACGGGCGATATGCAACCCTGTACCGAGAACGTATCCTCGTCTTCGATGGCGTATCCGTCGATGCCGGCAAAGCCTTTTTCCATAACCGGATGGTCGGAAGGAAATCCCATTTGATGCAGAGCGATCAGGGAATAGACCCAAGGAGGCTGAATCCCGGCCCAGGAACCGTTGGGCTCTTGATGACCCACCATCCAATCGACGATCTTTCGCTCGGCCCTACCGCGAAGAGGGTGCACGGGGAAAAGTTGGTAGAGCCCAACAAGTTGGTCCAAGTGGTACAGCAGTTTCGCCCACCCCCAACGAGACTGGGGTTTGGGCAAGGAGTAATCGGTTTCTTCCCTAGGCTTCGGGTACAGCTCGTCCAAGTTCGCCCAATCTGGAATCGGGCAGTACGGCTGGCGACTCAAGATAACCAGCATGGGAACAATGGTTGGGCGAGCCCAGCCGGCAAAGTCGTAGACGCTGAAGGGCAAAGACGGCGGCACAAGAATCAATTCTGGAGGCAGGTTGGGGACGCCTTTCCAATCCCACTGCCCGAACAGGGCCAGCCAAATCTTAGTGAAGATTCGGGAATTCGGTACTCCACCCCTGGATAGGATGAAAGCGCGGGCCTTGGACATATATACCTCGTCGGAGGAATGTCCGGCCAATTTCAAAGCGAAATAGCACTCAACCGAAGTGCTCAGGTCGCCGGGCGCCTGATAATATTGGCCCCATGATCCGTCGTCGCCCTGTTTTTGAAGGATCTGGTTGCAGACTTTTCGCCACCGGTCTTTATCCGGTCTGCCCAGGAAGTGGGACAGCAGCAGGTATTCGGCTTCCATGGTGGGATTGGACTCCAATTCTCCCCACCAGTATCCATCGTCATATTGATTCTGGCGAAAGAACTCCCGGCACCGGGTGATAGCCAGCTCCAGCTTCTCCCCGGAAGGCGCCCCCACTATATTTTCCTGGTAAACCGTCAATTCTGCTTTGCTCCCGATCTAGCGTACCCGCGATTTAACGTAACCGTGATCAGTGAACCACCGCACCGCTTTCTCCAACGCAGACTCTACGGCGCTTTGGGGCTGACCCAATTCCCGGACCGCTTTTCCGCAATCCACGTACATCGGAGATTTTGCTACTTTCAAGCCTTCCACCGGTATCCTCGGCTCCCGGCTTAGCATTTTACCTTCCACCGCCTGATCTAGATAGCCCGCCGCCAGGGCCAGCCAAAATGGGACGCGCCAACGGGGAGCGCGACAGCCGGTTATCTCCTGGAGCTTTCCGAACATTTCACGCAGGGACACGTTCTCGTTTCCCAAAAGGTATCTCTGGCCCGATATCCCGCTCTCCATCGCCAGGATATGGCCCTCGGCCACGTCCTCGACGTCCACCAGATTCATCCCGGTGTCCAAGTAGGCGGGAATCCTTCCCCGCATGAAGTCCAAGATGATCCTGCCGGTGGGCGTGGGTTTAACGTCCCAGGGCCCGACCGGGGCCGTCGGATTGACTACGACCACTGGCAAGCCTTCGGCGGCCATTTCGAGAGCGACCAATTCAGCCTGGTACTTGGATTTTTTATAATGTCCTACCAGATGGTCAGGATCCAGCAAGGTTTCCTCGGTGCTAAGTTCTCCCGGAGAGAACCCCATGGTGGAAACGGTGCTGGTGTACACGACGCGGGAAACTCCGGCCTGCCGGGCCGCCTGTAGGACTATCGCCGTGCCATCCACGTTAGTCCGGTGGATAAAGCTGGGCGTCCTAGACCAGAAGGTATAGATCGCGGCGCAATGGAAAACCGCCTGACAACCTTGCACCGCCCGGGCCACGGACTCACGGTCAAGAATATCCCCTGGAATTTGTTCGACGCCCGTTCCATCGATTGTTAATGTGTTCGCTTGCGGCCTGACTAGAGCTCTTACCTCATAACCGTGTTGACCGAGCCTCCGGGCCAGGTTGCCTCCGATAAAACCAGTGGCCCCGGTGACCAGAACCTTCATTCATCTCACTGTCGCGACGAATCTAGCAGGGCGTAGAATTCTATCAAATTAAGGATACGTTTGCCGCCGTCAAGGGATGTCCTTCTCTTTCCCATTGCCGGATAAAGGATAACGCGAATCGGGTCAGCGCTTGCCGGGCGATTCGAGCCTGGTACGCCAGTCTCAAAAGGGCCGGGACGCGCCACGGCATGGCGGCTGTTCGGAGCACGTCCTGAGTACGGCCTTGAGATAGTCCGATCAAGTGACCGGGCAAACTTTGTTGGGCGGTGTCCAGTACGACACGCGCCGAGATAAATGGCACACCGGCGTCTTGGATTTCCGCCGCCAGCCAGTAGTCTTCCATCTCTACGATTCCCACAGGATTTTTCTCGGCCAACGCCGCTTTGGCTTCCGGGGTGGCAACTATAGCATCTACAGTTAGAGAATCTGAGTGAGTTACCGGCAATCCGGCGTTGGCCGCAGCGATTATCGCACTCTGCCGCATCGCCGGATCGGGCGTCAGAAATTTCTCGTTATGGGCGTCCAGATAGTACCTGCTGGATAGAACAAGGCCGCCGGCCTTGAGTTTCCGGTCCACCGCACCGGCAAATCCCAACATCAACACTCCCCTTGGCTGGCCGCCCGAAGCAGACCTAAGTAACTCCCGGAGGCTGGATTGGCGTCGGGAAATCCCGACGCCAACCACTTTTAGGTCAAACGAATCTACGGATCGGTCGGGCGAAATCTCGCGCCGCAAACCGGACAGTTCTCTCTCCATGCTGGCAATGATGGCTAGCAATGCGACTCCGGCGGCTATGCGGCGGTGATGCCGCCCTTGTGGGCAGCTCCCGACTTGATCAGGGTAACCCAGTCTTTGGGCGTGGAGATGGCTTGGAAGATGGTGGCGGACTCAAATCCGCAATGCATCATGCAGTTGGCGCAACGCGGGTCGTTGCCCACACCGTACTTCTGCCATAGATCGGCCTCGTATAACTCGTTAACGTCTTGAACGTGCTCGTCCGCCAGCGGGTAGCACGGTTTGCGCCATCCGAGGACGGTATAGGTAGGGTTGGACCATGCGGTACATTGGTATTCCCGGTCCCCCTGCAAAAAGTTCAGATACAAGGGATTGTTGTAAAACTTCATGCCCCCGGTTCGAGTCGGGTCCAACAGTTTTTTGAAGATGCTCCGGGACTCTCGCCTGGTTAGGAATAGGTCCCGGTCGGGCGCGTCTTCGAAGTCGTAGCCCGGCGAGATCATGGACCCTTCCACGCCTATTTTTTTCACCAGGCGGAACATCTCCCAAAGGTCTTCCACGTCGCTGTTCTTGAATATCGTGGTGTTAGTGCAGACACGGTAGCCTTGGCTCAACGCCAACTCCATGCCGTGAACTGCCTTTTTGAAGACTCCCTTTCGGGCAACTGACTCGTCGTGCTTATCTTCCATTCCGTCCATGTGGATGACCCAACACAAGTACTTGGAAGGAGGTATCTTGGAAAGCATCCTATCCAAGAGCAGACCGTTGGTGCAGCAATAGACGAAGTATTTTTGTTCGATCAGCCGGTTTATAATCTCGTCGATCTTGGGATGGATAGTCGGTTCGCCACCGGCGATCGAGACGATGGGAGCGCCCGACTCCTTCACGGCGTCAAGGGCCACGTCCACCGGCATCATCTTGTCGATAACCGGCAGATATTCACGGATACGGCCGCAGCCCACACATGCCAGGTTGCACATCTCTAGAGGCTCAAGCATGGTCACCAATGGAAATCTCTTGCGGCCGGCCAGGCGGTTTTTCAATAGATACAGCGCCAACCGGAAGGAAAGCTCAATCGGACGTTTCGCAAGTTTCATGATTCGTCAACCTTCTCGTATAGCAGGGTATTGGATCATGGTGGCACGGAGCGTCTGTACCAACATCGGGCTCAGTACTGGCGCCGTGCTAGAAAATCCACCAGACCTTCGGCCTCGGTTCTGGCCCAGGCTGGCAGACTAACCGAAGCAATGGCTTCCAAAGCCTGCTCGGCGCTAGCCTCAGTCAAAGACTCAGACTCATCCCGGGCCCCAACGTCGTCGAGAATGGCCAGCACACGGCCAACATCATCGTCGTCAATGTCTTCCTGAATATAGATCCGCAGTAGGTCTTCCCGGTTCTTACCCGACGCTCGCTCGAAAGCATAAACGATCGGGAACGATTTTTTCCGCCGCCGGATGTCGTTCCCGGCTGATTTTCCAGTAAGGGAAGTATCTCCCCAAATCCCCAGGTAATCGTCCCTGATCTGAAATGCCCGGCCTACGCAACTGCCGAAGGTTGAGAAAGCTTGGAACGCGGCGGGGTCTTCGGTGGCCAGCAATGCGCCGATCTCCATACTGCTACGGATCAAAGCGCCGGTCTTGAAAGCGATCATCTGGAGATAATCCGCCGATGTTATTTCAGTGCTGGACTCAAAACCCAGGTCTAGGCACTGACCTTGAATCATCTCTAAATAGCTGGAAGTAAGAATGTTCGAGATTTTAAGGATGGTTTGAGGCGGCACACCATATCTGGACGTGTTTAGTAGGCAAACATCCCCCACGGATCGCATGGCGTCGCCCGCCACCAAAGCTTTGGGCACTCCCCAGATTGACCAAACGGTAGGTTGGTGGCGGCGTTCTACATCCTGGTCCTGAATATCGTCGTGGATCAACGAGAAGTTGTGGATCAGTTCCAAAGCCGCAGCCGCGGGGAGGGCCCTATCGGGGTCTTGCTCAAGCGCCTCGCAGGCGAACAAACATAGGGTTGGCCTCATGGCCTTGCCCTGGGAGATCGCGGATCGGGCCGTCACACCGCGTTGGTCCGCCCATCCCAGGTGGTATCGTATCAGGGTGTAGGGGTCGGTCCCCTCAGGCAATCGAACGGACCGGGATAGTTCCTGCTCAAACCGGTTTTTGTACCTATCGAACATCGCGGGCAGGCCCGGACCTAGGTCCCTTGACGCGATCGGTTGGCCGGAGATATTGCCGCTCATGTGGCCCGTCCATCTGAAGGGTAACCCGATGAGACCAGCGCCAAGGCTGTCTGGTTATGCAGGATGACGATGGCAGAAATCCTAGCAGGGGCTATTCGGAGGTGTCAAGGATAATCGCAGGTAGTAAGCCCGAGACTTAACCGGCCATCGGTCCGGACTAGACGGTTGCTTCATTTTCACGCTGGACTCCGCCGTTTTGGTGCGGCCATTTCGGGCCTGATTTATAGACAGTCCCGGTCGTGCCTCCAGGCACGATTTTCTTATTGACACCGGCTTCCACTAGCTATATCATTTTAGCACTTTGTAATCACCACTTTGTAATTACCTTAGAATGGTTGTTACAAAAGAGTGGTGTCCAAGAATCCGAGCGTTTTCCATAGGCATGATTTAGATTCGCTTTGGATATGGATCGGAAGACATAGGGTCCAGCCCTATGAAGCACAATAAGCGCGAGAATTAGGAGGAGGAAATGGCTGACGAGAACATTGCATTGATGGCTCACTTGCTGCGTCGATCCGGATTCGGAGCGAGCCGCGACGAAATCGAGGCTAAAGCCGCCCAGGGCTACCAACAGACCTTGGACGACCTCTTGAACCCGGAGAGTCAACCGATTATTGAAGAGGACCTGGTCTTCCGGTACAACCCTTCGTACTGGCAGTCAGCGGCCATCGAGAACAACGTGCAGGCGTGGCTTTACACCATGATCAACACTCCGCGCCAACTTCAGGAGAAGATGTGCCTGTTCTGGCATATGATTTTCTGTGCCGGGCACAGCAAGATCGACAGCGGGTATGAAATGGGTAGAATGGTCGCCATGTTCCGGGAACATGGGATGGGAAACTTCCGCGACCTGATCTACCGTTTGTCAACTAGCCCCGGCATGATGTATTACCTGGACAACACGGAAAGCCACCAGGTTGCGGTGAACGAGAACTACGGCAGGGAGTTGCTGGAGTTGTTCTCCTTGGGTGCGGGTAAGGACGAAGAGTTCAATTACTCCGAGGATGACGTAAAGGCCTGCGCCCGTGCCTTTACGGGGTGGAACAACGCCCCGGCTTACCCGCCCTTCCCCTATGGGCGCAGTCCGTGGGAGTTCCGGTTTGACCCGGCGGATCACGACGACGGAGAGAAGACTTTCCTTGGTGAGACCGGCCCGTGGAACGGAGATGACATTCTCGACATCATTTGTAAACAGCCGGCGACGGCTCGTTTCTTGGCCCGCCACCTTTACAACTACTTCGTGGCCGACGATGCCCAGATACCGGCGTGGCGCCTCACTCCGCCACAGAACCTGGACCTGATTCAAGAAATGGAAAAGGCGTACTTTGACTCTGGGTACGACATCACCGAAATGCTGCGTGTCCTGTTCAACTCGGACACGTTCAAGTCGGAATCGGTCCGCTTTGCCAAGGTCAAGAGCCCTGCCGAAGTAGTGGCAGGAACCTTGCGATTGGTCGAAGAACACCGGGAGATCAAGCTGGGCCTTTTCCAACACTCCCAAGAGCCCAAGTACATGGGCATGGACCTGATGAATCCACCGACGGTGGAGGGCTGGCACACCGGAAGGGAGTGGATCGACAGCGGCACTCTGGTGGAGCGGATCAACTACGCCTCAGATCTGCTGGGGAACACCGAACTGCCCGGCGTGAAGGGGCTGATAAACCGCCTGATGAGCCGCGGCGATTCCCTGTCCCCTGAGACCTTCGTCGATGGATGCCTGGACCTGATCGGTCCGATCACGGTCGATGACGGCACCCGCAGCGAGTTGGTAGCTCATGCCCAGAAGGCCGGAGATTTGCGCCACGGTTCCAGCTCCGAGCAAAGTGATTTCACACGCCGCACTGGGGAGATGTTCCAGATGATTGCCTCCACTGCGGAATTCCAGTTTGAATAATAATAGGCGTTGGAGGATATAACATGGTTTCCACCCAGAAAGACCCCGTCTTGGCGATTCTGTCGCTGTCTGGCGGTAACGATGGATTAAATACAATAATTCCCCGATCCAACGGATTGTACCGGGATTTCCGGCCGTCCCTTTCCATCTCCGAAGACCAGATCATCCCCATAAACGATGACCTGGGCTTCCACCCAGCCATGGGTCCACTAAAGAAGTTCTGGGACGAAGGGAAGTTGGCGATATTCCTGGGCATGGGATATCCCAATTCCAGCTATTCCCACTTCCGTTCCATGGACATCTGGCACACCTGTGAGCCGGACACCCAGGGCAGCGAAGGCTGGCTGGGCCGGGTCATCAAAGATTTGGATCCGAATTCCGAAAACGTGCTGACCGGCGTTAACTTCGGCCGCGGCCTTCCCAGGGCATTGGCCAAAGACGGCGTGCCGGTAGCATCAGTCGGCGACCTGGAAACCTATGGGCTGCTGACTGGGATCGAGGGCGATTCCCAGCGCAGTGAGGCTCTGGACGTATTTGGCCGCATGTACTCACCGGCCATCGGCCGAGGCGCGGTGATGGACTACATCCGCAACACCGGCACCGACGCTCTGAAGGGCGCCGACATCCTGGCCACCGCCCCCCAGAAGTACAGTTCCAGCGTTGAGTATTCCAATTCCGCCGTGGGCCAGTACATGAAGAACATCGCCCAGACCCACCTGGCGGGCTTCGGCACCCGGGTACTCTACACGACATCCCCCTACAACAGCTTTGACACCCACGCCAACCAGGCGGCTCTGCACGCCGGTCTGTGGACCGATGTCTCCAATACGGTGGAGAATTTCATGACCGACCTGCGTGAACACCAGGCCAGCGACAACGTACTGCTGTTCATGTTCACCGAGTTTGGACGCCGGATCACCGATAACGGTTCCGGCACCGATCACGGTTCCGCCGGCATCGCTTTCGCGGTGGGTGAGGGAGTCAAGGGCGGCATATACGGAGAATACCCGTCCCTGGATGTCAATGAGCAAGAGGAAGGCGGCAACCTTAAGTACAACCAGGACTTCAGGTCGGTCTACACTTGCATACTGGAGGACTGGATGGGTCTGGACGCCAAGCCCATCGTCGGAGGCAGCTTCGAGAAAACCAAGTTCCTGTAGGCTGGACTCAGAGGGTTCACCGGCGTGTAACTAAACAAACGGTTAAGGGCTGCTTCAGCAGCAGATTAGCAAGCTTGGACCAGCCCTTATTGGTTAATAATTGAAGAGGTAAATGCGATGAGCACCCATTTCTTTGGGCTAAATGACCGGTCGTTCGCGTATAGCCATTCGGTGGGACGCAACGAATTTTCCGGGACCGGGTTTCGCAACCCAGTGGACATGGCGGTCGGCGACAACGATGTAATGTACGTGGTCAACCGTGGCTATGAATACCGGACCGACGGCGTCCATATCAGCGTGGTTACCCTGAGCGAAGAGTACATCACCGAGTTTGGGTCCTACGGTGCGGGCCCAGGTCAATTCGTATGGCCTACGTCCATTGCTCTTGACGCCCAAGGGAACGTTTATCTGGCCGACGAATGGCTTAACCGAATCTCTGTGTTTAATGGCGAGGGCGAGTTTTTGCGCAGCTGGCCGGACGGCTTCGACGGTGGCGCCAGTGACGATGCCTCGGGGCGTATGATCGCATATGGCAGCGGACCGGATATCCCGGCTGGGAAGTCGGGCTCCGGAGACGGAGAGTTGGACCGCCCAGCCGGGATCGTGATAAGCAAAGACGGCACGATGTTCGTGACCGACAGCCGCAATCACCGTGTACAGAAATTCACCCTTGATGGAAAATTTCTAGGTAAATTTGGCACCTTTGGCAGCGGCCCCGGCCAGCTCAACATGCCGTGGGGTATCGCCCTGGGCAAGGAAGGAAATGTGTTCGTGGCCGACTGGCGCAACGACCGCATCCAGCAGTTTACGGCTGACGGCAAATGGTTGGCCAGCTTTGGGCAGTCCGGAGATGGCGTTGGCCAGTTCAATCGGCCCAACGGGGTCTGCGTGGACGATGACGGCGATATCTACGTGGCAGATTGGCTGAACAACCGCGTACAGGTGCTGGCTCCCGATGGCCGGTTCGTTACCGCACTGAAGGGCGACCACGTCCTGTCCCAATGGGGTAAGGACAAACTAAATTCTAACCCCGACATGATTCGGCAGCGTGCCCTGGCTTATTCCCACAACCCCGGTTATGAGAAAAGCTTCAACCACCCGTGCGCCGTGAAGATCGACGGGCAAGGCCGGCTGGCGGTACTAGACCACTTTGGTGGACGGATTCAGGTATACACGAAGAGCAAGGACCCGGTCTTGGTCTAACAGCCGGGAATCAAAAACCGGTCTATCGAAAAGGATTATGCGCGCTCCGCCGGAATCCGGGAAACCGGGCCCGGCGGAGTTTTTTTGGCTTAGCCGCCGGCGCTGATAACTAGCCAATCCTAAAATGAAATATGTCATTCCGATCCTTCACCGGAAGGAGAGGAATGACATTGTCCCAAAAAGAAGTTGACTGAACCCTAGTCCGGCCCTTCAGGCATCCCAGCATCGATCCAAACAATTATCTCGTCGATCTCTTCCCTGGGAACAAAGGGCCCTCTGAGGGGCATGCGGCCGAAGGTGAGTACGGTGCGAGCCAATGACCGGACCAGTTGGGTGTCCTTGGCCTCTACTCCAGGTTCGATCGCCCGAACGCCGGAGAGCACGCTATCTACCAGTTCTTGCCGTGTGTTCCAATAATATACGTGAATCCCGGGCAACGGGTTTCTACCCCAGCGCTCTATCCAGCGCTCCATGACACGATCCAATATCTCTTTAACCCGAGGCCAGTAAACGGGTCCTACATCTGGCTTATCGTCAGGATTATCCGGTGGGTTATTTACGATCGGGTCCGTACTCAATAGGGCTTCACCCCTTATTCGTTAATAATGGACTGGACATTTCCGCGCCAGGTGGAACGAGCCGATACCGATGGGTGCTGGGGATTGGAAAGCCGGAGAGGCGGCCTTGCTAAACAGGATGGTCGCTGACCGTCTCGGTGTGCAGCAATTGGAGGGCGTGACCCAGGACCGGCGTGACAACTTCCAGGCACTCCCTGACCGCTTTGGGGCTTCCCGGAAGGGTGATGATCAGGGTGTTGCCCCGTATCCCGGCCACCGCGCGGCTAAGCATGGCCATGGGTGTGAACTGCAGCGTCCTGGCCCGCATGGTCTCGGCCAAGCCCGGTACTTCCCGGTCGATAACCGACAGGCAGGCCTCGGGAGTGATGTCCTGGGGTCCCAAGCCGGTGCCGCCGGTAGATACTATCAGGTCGACATCGGGAGCGTCGGCCCATTGGGACATCCGTTCCGCAATCATTTCCCGGTCGTCGGGGACCACCTCGTAACGGGTTACTTCGTAATCGGGGGGGCCTAGTATTTCCTTGATGGCCTGCCCGCTGGTGTCTTCACGTTGGCCTTGGAACCCGGAGGTGCTTACGGTCAAAACGGCTAAACGAAACATGGTTCACTCCCGGAATAAATAATACCATAGGGTGAGGGGATTTCCCTTTGACGGCCCGTACGTCATCGGCTCTCGAACGGCTCGGCGTTGACAAGGGTATGACCGGCCATTATATTCACAACGCGCCGGACACAGGGCGTATTTTTAAGTAAGCGAGCATCTGCTTTTGAGTTCATTGCCCAACTGCGCATTCTGTAACATCACGTCTTACCGGGACCGGGACGCCAAGATCTGGTACGTGGATAACGATATCATGGTCATCAGGAACAGGCTGACTTGGGTACCCGTGATGCTGCTGGTG
>JAKUQE010000008.1 GCA_022450395.1 Dehalococcoidia bacterium
TACCTGGTGGGGCTTCAAGCCCAACAGGTCCACCGCCGTTTGGTAGCTCTCCGGGTCCGGTTTGTAATGTCTGGCCAGCTCCGCGCCAAGGATGCAATCCCAGGGCAGGCCGGCGTATTTTCCCATGTTAGTCATCAACGCCACGTTGCCGTTGGACATGGGCGCCAGGATGAAACGGCGTTTTAGCCGCCATAGTCCCGGCGCCGAATCGGGCCAGCCGTCTAAACGGTGCCAGGCCTGGTTGAACTCGGCTTTAGTCTCCTCGCTGAGGCCATGGATCTCGAACTCGCCCAGCACGTCCTCCAGGGCCATCCGGTGCAGCCCGTCCAGGTTGGTCCAAGGCAACTCCCCGCTGCGTACTTTATCCATGTAGGGCCGGTATTTGGACCGCCAGGCATCGGCGAATGCCTCCCAGTCGGCCTTCAGACCATTGGCTTTGCCGAATTCCTGGCCCTGCCTGGTGATGGAAGTCCGCCAATCAACCACCGTGCCAAAAACATCGAAAATAAGGGCCTTCACGCCGGAAGAGTCCATCTTCTTTCCCTCCATGTACTGCGATCGCTTTTAGGACATTACGTTGGGCGATAACCGCTGGTATCCGAGGCTGTTCACCGCCCGCAATTGGCAAGATACCCACCGGTGGACGGCTTGTCAAATGGCCGGTGATATAATCCTGGGCATCTTCCCGGTAAAGGTTCAAGAAGCAAATTGCAACGAGTTATTATCGACACCGACCCCGGCATCGACGACGCGGCCGCCATCCTGATGGCCCTGGCCAGCCCCGAACTGTCGGTGGACGCCATCACTACCGTATTCGGCAACGGCCCGGTGGATAGATGCACCGCCAACGCCAGGCGGGTACTGCTGGCCGCCGGACGCACGGATATACCGGTTTATCAGGGAGCAGCCAAACCCTTGGTACGCCCGCCCAACGCCGGATGGGCCCTCCACATCCACGGAGACGATGCCCTGGGAAACACCGGCTTTCCCCTACCCGCCGGCACATCCCAGCCCGGCGAAAACCGTCATGCGGCGCTGGAGTTAGTCGACCGGGTTATGGCTTCCCCGGGGGAGATTACCATCGTGGCACTGGGCCGATTGACCAACGTTGCGCTGGCCTTGAGCCTTGAGCATCGGTTTGCCCAAAGCGTGGCTCGTATCGTCGTTATGGGGGGAGCGGTATACGTGCCGGGTAACGTCTCGCCGGTGGCGTCGGCCAACCTATACGAAGACCCAGAGGCGGCGTCCATCGTGTACTCCTCCGGAGCTCCCCTGGCGCAGGTCGGGCTGGACGTTTGCAACAATGTAAACATCAGCCGGGCCCAGCTGGAACAGATCCAGCGAGCGGGAAAGACCACCACGAGATTATTGGCGGCCGCGACACCCTCGCTACACGATTCCTACGTGGAGCGCGGGCTTCTGAAAGAAGAGGAGGGGGTGCGTTACAACGACATGCCGGCCATCGCTTTCATGGTCGACCCGGACCTGTTTGGCTGCTCGGACATGTTCGTGGAGATCGAAACCCACAGCCCCACCGCCCGAGGTCAGACAGTCGCCCAACGTGCCGGCCCAGGCGTACCCCCACCCAACGTCACCGTCTGCCTGGAGGTAGACGGTGACAGAGTTGCCCGGCTGTTCACGGAGCGTATCGTTGGCTACCGCGCACCGTGAACACCAGCCAACTGGAACGGCGTCTCAGACAAGTCGTACCGATGCCGATTAAAGGCCGTCTACCGCCGCTTGGACCTCGTCGTAATCAGGCTCGACTCCGGGATTGGGGCCGACCCACGCGTAGCGGACCACGCCTTCCTTGTCTACGACAAACACGGCTCGCTTGGCCGCCACGTAACCGTCCATGCCGGCGAAATTCTCCAGAGCAACGTCGTACTGGTTGACCACCTGACGGGTGAAATCGCTTAGCAGCGGGAAATTCAGATTATTCTGGTCGCTGAAAACCTTCTGGGCGAACGCCCCATCTACGCTGATGCCGAGTACCTGACTGTTCATGGAATTAAACCGTTCCATCCGGTCCCTGAAAGTGCACATCTCAGTGGTGCAAACCCCGGTAAACGCTCCAGGGTAGAAGGCCAAGACCACGCTTTTGCCTCTAAACTCGGACAAGGACCGCTGTTGGCGATCGGCATCGTATAGGGTGAAATCCGGCGCCGGTTGTCCCACTTCCACTGCCATAAATATCCTCCTGCACAGCCGCCAGCCAATTGCCGGCCGCTGGAAATCAATTATTCTAGCCGTATCTGTACAGCTTTGGTCTATGTTAACACAGGCTCGGCGATCGGAAGCACCGGAGGCTACTCGTCAGCTTGGAAACAGCTACATCGTGGTACAATTGCCCGGCTCCGTCTAGAAGGGCGGCACAGACCGATCTAGCGGGAGATCGCAGCCTCGGCATTTGACCGGGAAACCGCTGGGGCGGCAGATTTACCGTTAGAGCGATCACGGGAGCAAGCAAGCTATGTATTTTGATTCACGGCGTTCCACGGTCCTGGCAACCCANGGTATGGTCGCGACCAGCCAGCCCNTAGCGGCNATGGCCGGTGTACGCGTCTTGATGGANGGGGGCAACGCCGTGGACGCCGCCATCGCCAGCGCCGCGGTGCTCAACGTGGTGGAGCCGGTATCCACCGGCGTGGGCGGCGACATGTTCGCTCTGATATGGAACAACAAGGAAAAGAGTGTCCGGGCGATCAACGGCAGCGGCCGGGCACCCATGGATGCGACCATCGATGCGCTGAAAGCAGAAGGACACAGCACGATGCCCCAAAAGGGCGTCCACTCGGTTACCGTGCCGGGAGCCGTCCATGGATGGGAAACCCTGCTGGACAGCTGCGGGACCATGCCGCTGTCCCATCTCCTGCAACCCGCGATAAAGTACGCCGAGGAAGGTTTCCCCGTTTCCGACATAATCTCATTCCAATGGTCCAAAATGGTGGAGACGCTATCCCGGCTCCCCTCCGGTCAAGAGATGTTGCTGAATGGAAAAGCCCCCAAGCACGGCGAGATGATGCGCATCCCCACGTTGGGCCGTACCCTGAGGGCCGTGGCCGAGGGAGGGTCGGA
>JAKUQE010000080.1 GCA_022450395.1 Dehalococcoidia bacterium
CTCCCGCTGACGGCCAACGAACACTCCCCCGGCCAGGCTGTCCAATGCGGCATTATCACCCGCCGGAGCGGGACTGACGCGGGACTGTACATCTCCGCTTACAAACTCGACGGCGTCTAGGGCGGATAGCACGTCGGAAGCTGACTGGCGCCGATCCGACGGGTCCTTTGCCAGCAAGCGCAGGATGAGGGCGTCCAAAGCCCGTGGACACTTCCCGCTCTGCCAGGTAGGGGCCACGGGAGCTGGGCGGAGGTGCGGGCCGATGATGGCTACGGAGTCGTCGCCAAGGAAGGGGGGCCGGCCGGTAACCATCTCATAGAGCATGGCCCCAAGGGAGTACAGGTCGGACATCGGGGTTACTTCGCCGCCCATGGCCTGCTCCGGGGGCATGTAGGACACGGTCCCAACCATCATGCCCTCGCCGGTCAATCTTGACCGGTCTAGAACCACGGCCAAGCCGAAGTCGCCGATCTTGGCAGTGCCGTTTTCGGTGAGCCAGACGTTGCCAGGCTTCAGGTCGCGGTGAACTATGCCCCGGCTATGGGCGAACTCCAGCCCCCGGCAGGTCTCGGTAGCGATGGTGATAGCTTGGTGCAAAGGGAGTCGTTGGCCATCCGCCTTCTCTATCAGTCCCTCCACGTCCCCACCACCCATCAACTCGGTTACCATGTAGGGTTGGCCATTTTCCTGACCCAGGTCGAAGACGGTGACGATGTTGGGATTGGAACCCAATCGCCCCATCGCCTGAGCCTCCCGGCTGATACGGGTGCGGGAAGTCTCGTCCAAGCCGTCGGTTTTAATCAGGGCAAAGGCGACATCCCGGTCTAGAAGAGTGTCGTGGGCCAAATAGACCATCTTCTTCCCGCCCTCCCCGAGGAACCGCTGAACCTGATAGCGGCCATCGGCGAAGGAGGTGGGCTGGGTGGTGGAAATCGCTCCGGGAGATGGAGCGGAAGAAGCAGTTGGCGCCTCGACTCCGGAGGTTGCGAGGCCTTTTTGAGCGGCGGCCAGGAAAGTAAGGGCGTCCCCGTTCTCGGGGTCCAAGGCCAAGGCATCCTGCGACCGCTCTTGCAGGCCGCTCCAGTCTCTCTGGGCGAAGGCGGTTTCAGCTTCGTCCAACAGCCGGTCGATCTGCCGTTGTATTCGCTAGCTGGCCATAACGGAGGAATAGTACGTCGGCCAGGAGTGATTGTCTACTACGCAGTCGTACTTAATACAGGGAAATCGCCGTATAGAAAATCAGATAATTGTGGGGTCCCAGTTCCAATCTACGGGAATCGGCAGGGGCGTACATCCCAACGCCGTCATGCCCTGGACCGCCGCATCCTCCAAAGACGCTTGTCTTGAGCTGTGGAACAGGTGTCCCGGACAGCGGCAATCACTGGAACCGAACCGAGGAATCACTTGGCATCGTTGTTCCAGGCGGCGGGCCAGGGGACACTCCAACGAATCATCCGTATATCCGATGACCGCGGCAGTGGGCTGACCCAGGGGTAATAGGTAGTCAAGATGCCAGTGAGGGCGGTTGTGGGACCGCAGATGCCGGCGGACTCGCGCTTTTACTCCAGACTTTCCGGAGCCAACGTAGCCATACCATCCGGTTTGGAAATCAAGCTCACCCAGCCGTCCCACGGCCACCGGTACGTCCCTGGACAGGTGGAAGATCAGGACGTAGATTCCTGGATTCCTTTTCTTGCTTTGAGCCATACCACCACCGAGGTCTACCCACTCCGATTGCCGGTCCCATTATATGGCCTTCATCCGATGGCACGCGAAGGCGTGGCGGGATAAGATATTGCCCAAGACTAAGGAGGCGGCAAATGACCACACAGGAATCACAGCTCATCGATACCCACGCCCACATCGTTCCACCCAGCCTGGTGGCCGAGGCAAGGACCAGCGGCAAGAGCCTGGGGGTGACGGTGGAGGATACTGACCGGGGGCCCGCGTTGCAATTCGATGGGTTGGTGCCACTGCGTCCTCTGGGTGGCCTGGCCCAGATGAAACCGCGTCTGGAATGGATGGCTGAGCAGGGCCTGGATCTGCAGATCCTAGCCTCCTGGCTGGACATCCACGGTTACACTCTTTCCCCCGATAACGCCGCCACGTGGGCCAGGCTGTTCAACGAGCACCTAGCCGAGTTGATCGCTTCCCATGACGGCACGTTTCGCGGTCTGGCCACGGTGCCGATACAGGACGGAACCATGGCGGCCAAGGAATTGGAATACGCGGTGAAGGAGCTGGGCATGCTGGGCACCATGGTGTCCGCCGACCCGGTAGGACACGACCTGTCGCAAGACAGCTACGAGCCGCTGTGGGCGGCGGCGGAAAGCCTAGGCGTGCCGGTGGTGCTTCACCCCGCTACCCACGGGTTCGGCGGCGGCATAACGCCCAACTTCCTGACTTTCAGCTTGGGGCGCACCCTGGACACCACCATAACCGCGGCAAAGCTGATCCTGGGAGGCCTGTTCGATCGCCATCCCCGGCTGAAGATGGTGCTGGTCCACGGCGGCGGGTTCCTCCCTTACCAAGCCGCCCGCATCGACAGCGGATACCGTACCGGTTCGGGACGCCCCGTTGAATTGCAGCGGGACAAGCCGTCGGATTACTTGCCGCTGCTTTACTACGACACCGTGAATATGTCGCCGGACTCGATAAGCATGATGCGGAATGTGGCCGGGGCCGATCACATCATGCTGGGGTCGGACTACGTATTCTCGGGCACTACGGAATCGCTGACGGAACCGGTGCGAGAGGCCGGGTTGGAGCCGGCGGAGTTCCAGTTGATCTGTTGTGGCAGCGCCCGGCGCTTGTTCTTCAAAGAAGATTAGCTTTGGACTGGCGATATTTTCGTTGATATTCCGGTAGGCCGCACCTATACTTGCCGATAATCGCGGACCCGCTGGCCCTTGGCTACCGCCAGAGGCCACTGGGACTGCTGGAAAGATCGAAGGCGAGATAGCAAAAAAGGAGGACCGGGTGGCCCGTTCCCCTCGTGGCAAACGAAGCTCTTCCAGCTCTGGCGCCCAGGGCAACTCGCGCCCAATGCGGCGGGCCTTGGTCCTGGATGGATTGGCCGTGGTGGCCGTCGTCTTGGCCCTGGGCATCACGATGGTGGTGAGCGCCGACGCCCGGTTATGGGCCCTTGAGTCCTTGGGTTACGGCTGGATCCCGGCGGGTCTGTGGCTTGGTTCGGTTGTCTATGGATTGCGGTACCACATCCGGTCGTTCCGCCGACTGTGGCAATGGTGGGTGTTGGCCGCCGGCGGGGCCGCCATCGTCATCGGGGTGCTCTCCTTCTTCCACCCTGGATTTGGCGTTTTTGCCGTGGCCGGGCTGAGCGGTAAGTGGGGAACCGTACTGGGAGGCTCGCCCCTATTCCTGGGTATCGCCAAATTACTGGCCATCGCCATTTTGACGCCGGTGGTCGTGTTTCCACGGAGGGTTGGCCCCTTCTACGCCAGGGGTTTTGAAGGGGTAGGCCAAGGCGTCCGGATTGTGGCTGAAAACCCTCAGATCAGACGGGGAATAAGTTCTTTGACGGATCGGTTAAGGTCTCGAACAAAGAGTCCCCAGGAACCGAGCGTATCTGAGGCTTCCCCAGAGACTCCGGCCGTATCTCCCACCGTCGACATCGAGCCTGCCAAACCGCAAGCGGTACCGGTAGGCAAGCCGGAAGTCCAACCGGACGCGACCAGTGAATCCTCCGTGATGGATGTATTCGTCAGCGAAGAGTTGGCCCTGTATACCCAGCTGGCCGAAACCGATCCGGCCATAGATCCCCCTTGGTTGCTGCCAACCGTGGGTCTGCTATCGATCCCGGAACCGGCCGAATCCAACGAAGAGGCCCTGGACGCTACCGCGCGTCTCATCGAGCAAACCCTGGCCAGCCATGGGGTGAACGTGACGGTTGCCGACACCCAGGCCGGCCCGCGGCTCATCCGTTTCGGTCTGGATCCTGGTTGGCTTACCGAAGACAAGGACGGACCGGAAGGCGATGGAGGGGGTGGGACCAGAGTTAGGGTCCAAAGCATCGTGGCCCGGCAGAACGACCTGGCCTTAGCCCTTAAAACCCCTTCGATAAGGATACAGCCGACGATACCGGGTGAGGCTTTGGTGGGCCTGGAAGTTCCCTCTCCCACCCCCAGGAGGGTAGGCCTCAAAGAGATGGTCGAGTCCGGCGCATTTGCCATCTGCGCCGCGAAGGGAGGTTTGCCCATCGCCATCGGCCAGGACATCGCCGGCGAACCGGAGGTGCTGGACCTGGCCGAACTACCACATCTGCTCATCGCGGGAGCCACCGGCACGGGCAAGAGTGTCTGTCTCAACAGTATCGTCGCGTCCCTGCTGGTGGCAAAGTCACCCGATGAACTTCGCCTATTGATGGTCGATCCCAAGGGCGTGGAACTGACTCCCTTCGACGGTCTTCCTCACCTGGCTGCTCCCACCGTCCAGGAATTTAAGGGATTCACCGAATCGCTGACAGGGCTTTTGAATCTAATGCAGCAACGGTATGCAAGATTGGGGCAGGCCGGGGTGCGCAACATCGCCGGCTACAACGCCACTGCCGAGAGAAGGATGCCCTACGTGGTGTTGGTGGTCGACGAGCTGGCCGAACTGATGCTGGCCGGGGGCCGCGAATCCGAAGCGAATCTGGTGCGGTTGGCCCAGATGGGTAGGGCTACGGGGATACACTTGGTGCTGGCCACCCAGAGGCCGACCGTGGACGTGGTCACCGGCTTGTTAAAGGCTAACATCGCCACCCGCATCGCTTTTACCGTGGCGTCGCAGACCGACTCCAGAGTCATATTAGACGTGTCGGGAGCCGAAGACCTGCTAGGAAGGGGCGACATGCTCCTCCTGGAAAACCAGTCCCCCCAACCCCGGCGGGTGCAGGGGGTATTTGTGGACGATGGCGAGCTTTCCCGGTTGGTGGAATTTTGGCGAGACCCAAGCCAATCCCGCCCGCCGGTTCTCGAATCAGAGACTGATGATGAAGAGCTTGGCAGTGAAGCGGTTGTGGAAGAAGAGAACGGCGACGAAGATGTCGGCGACTCTGGGACTGAATGATCGTGCATCGGGGTAGGCATCAGTCTTTGTAGACCAGCCGGAAATGACATAACAATCGTAGAGGTTTGGAGGACGAAATGGCCACACCGGAAACAGCAGTCGCGTTGTACAACTACGAAGCGTTCATGGGCGGAGAGTCCGATTTCATGGCCTTCCGGTCCAAGTTGCCGATCGGCTCCCCGGCGCCCGATTTCACCGCCGTGGCGTTGGACAGCGAGGAAAGGGTACAGCTACGTGACTACTGGAAAGACGGAGATGTGGTTATCGAGTTCGGTTCACTGACTTGACCCTACTGCACGCTGGCGGCGCCGGCGCTGGAAACCATGGCGAAGAAGTACACCGACCAAGGGTTCAAGTTCATATTTGTCTATACGAGGGAAGCCCATCCCGGAGAGAACTTCCCTGCGCACCAAACCCTGGAGCAGAAGCTGGATCATGCCCGCTCCCTGCAGACGGTGTTGGATGTGCAGCGCACCATTCTGGTGGATGACGTGGCAGGCACGGGACACGAGCTTTACGGTACGCTCCCGAATATGACCTATGTCATCGATCGGGGGGGCAAGGTGCTTTTCCGGTCGGATTGGACCGACCCGCCGACCATCGAACGGGTGTTGGACTACATTCTAGACGCCCGGAAGCAGCGGAGGGAAGGGCTGCGGATGGCGCCCTTCTACTCCGAAATGGTGGGATACCGCTGGAGCGATCTGTCCAAGCACCATGAGGTTCTGGAAAGGGCCGGACCCCAAGCGCTGTCCGACTGGGAGGGCAGCCAGAAACGGGGCGCCCAGCAACCCCCCCGGCCCGGTCGAATACAGATCTAGCTCGACTCTCTCTGACACCAACATTGCACTTGAAGCAGACTAGTCCCCTCCTTACGAAGGAGGGGATACAGGGGAGGTTTACCGGGGAGAACACGACCCCCCTATAGTCCCCCCTTCGTAAGGGGGGACGGATTTTCTGATTCTGTTAGATTGATGCCAAAATAGGGGCAGGTATAAATCCTGCCCTATTTTACATGGTCAATCTTCACACCGGCGGCCGCATGTTGTGCCAGTCGGTTTCTTGTTCGTAGGCGTGACCCATTCGGATCAGCAAGGGCTCTGACAGGTGTTTGCCCACGAACTGGATGCTAAGGGGCAACCCTTCACTGTTTTGCCCGCAGGGCAATGAGATGGTTGGAGCGCCGTTGAAGTTGAATGGAACGGTGAAGCGGCCCCACTTGAGGTCGTCGTCGCCTCCCATGGGGGCCCGCAGTTGTTCCCGGGTTACCCGCCCCGGTGGCGCCATGGTTGATGGGCAGGCCAGCACGTCTATATTTTCAAACACACGGCGCAACGATCCGTTGCACTCCGCCCGCACGTTGTTTGCCCTGGCGTAATCCGCGCCGGTTACTTCTGATCCTTTGTCGAGCCAGCCCCGGAACCAGGGACCGTATTCTTCTCTACGGGACGGATAGGTCGCCCGGTGGGCATCGGCGGCTTCCGCCGAGCATAGCAAGTTCCAGGCCTTTGTGTATTCGCGGGTCTCGGGCAAGTTAACTTGGACGATCTCCGCGCCCAACCCTTCCATCACGCCGATGCCGGCCAGCACGGCCGCCGACAACCCGCCGTCGACATTCTCTTCCACGTAACGGCGGTCCAGGCCGATGCGAACCCCCCGAACGCTCTCTTCCAGTCCTGACAACATATCCGGCGCCGGTCCGGGCAAGGAAGTGGGGTCGTTGGCGTCGTGGCCGGCGATGGCCTGAAGCATGATACCGGCGTCGGCGGCGCTGCGGGTCATGGGTCCCACGTGGTCCATCGACTTGGCCAGCGCCAGGACGCCGTAACGGCTGACCAGTCCCCAGGTGGGCTTGATGCCGACGATGCCGCAGGAGGCCGCCGGGAATCGGATGGAGCCGCCGGTATCGCTTCCCAGCGAGCCGAAGCAAAGCCCGGCCGCCGTGGCTACGCCGGAGCCGCTGGACGAAACGCCGGTCCACAGATCCGGACCCCACGGGTTGACCGGGATGGGAAAGTCTGGATGATAGCCGGCCATGGCTCCCTCGGTCAGGTTTAGCTTGCCCAAAAGCACCGCGCCGGCGGAGGCTAGTTTGGAGATAACCGTGGCATCGAAATCCGGGATATGGCCGGATAAGACCGGAGTGCCGCCCATGGTGGGAACGCCTCTGGTGAAGCAAAGGTCCTTCACCGCCACCGGCACGCCGTGCAAGGGACCCAGATAGCGTCCGGCGGCGATCTCATTCTCCGCTCTTTGGGCCGATTCCATCGCATGGTCCGCCATCACGGTGGCGTAGCTATTGTATCGGCCGTCCAACGCCTCGATCCTGCTAAGCATTGCTTCAGTGACTGCCACGGGAGACACCTGCTTCTCACGGATCGATCCGGCGAGTTCGGTGATCGTCAGGAAATACAAAGGGGATCCGCTCATGAGCCAGTTCCTTCCAAGTCTTCCCGGTCGCGCGGACAGCCGGTTAGTCCAGTCGTCTCACCTGTTTGAAGGCGGCAAAAAATACGAGAGACAAGGCCAAGCTGACCGACGCGACGATGGTTAGCGCGATGGGTACGGTGGTTAGATCCATCAAGATTCCGATCAATACAATGGCGATAGGACCTAAACCGAACTCCAGCATGTAGATGCTGGTGATCCTTCCCCGCAGCGTGTCGGGAACCATGGACTGTATCAGAGTCTGAGTGCTTACGATGAAAGTGGATTGGGATATACCCAATATTATCAGCATCGCTATGGACAGGGTTAACCAATGGGACTGGGCCAGGACTATGACCGATATGGAGCCCAAAACCAGACATATGAGCCCTAGCTTGCCCTTTTTGATGACAAACCCCAGAGACGCGATGGCAACGGTAGCCGTGATGCCTCCGACCCCCTGAGCCGCCAACAGATACCCGCCAACACCGGCATCGGCGGTCAGCACTTTACTGGTGTAGGCCGGAAGCAAGGCCGGTATCGGAATGAAAACCACATTTAAGATCAGCCCCAGAACGATTAGGTGCAGAATTATCCGGTTGTCCCGCCATATGTATCTGAACCCGTCTTTGAAGTTGGTCATGACCGACGAAAATCTGGCGGTCGATGCCTGCTGGTAGGGGGTCTTCATTGGAATCAGCAGCAAGACCGTGCCTACGTAAGCCCCGGCCTCCACGAAGAAGTTCCACTGAATGCCAACCGTGGTGATCAGCAATCCTCCTAACAATCCTCCCGCCAGCCGGTTCACCGTTACGGTCATGGCGCTTAATGCGAAAGCATTGCCCATGCTCTCCGGTGGTACGGTGTTGGCGATGAGGGACTGGCGGGCCGGCATGATAAAAGCGAAGCAAACCGCCGATACCGAGGCGTAGGCGAATACGTGCCAAACCTGGACTGAACCGGTAGAGACCAGGCTGGCGAAGAATAAGGCCACCACGGCGAGGAAGATCTGGAGGGCTATCACCAATTTGCGCCGGTCGACGCGGTCGGCAAGAACTCCCGCCCAAGGACCGATAAACAGGGTGGGTAAACCTCGCAATCCAGCAGCGGCCCCAGAGAGGGAAGCCGACTCGGTCAGGTCCCAAACCAGCCAGCTCAAGGTGATGAACTGTAGCCACAAGGCCAGATTGTCGAAGATGCTGCCGACCCAAAGCAACCGGAAATCGATGCTTTTCAGCGAAGCGAAAGTGTGGAGACGGGGACGCCGCCCAGAGCCCATGTGGCCGGCCGCATCGGCGCCAACCCGTCGTTGCTCTTGGTCCATCAGAGCGGTCTGGTCAAGGCTTGCCGCCCCACTTGACGACTAATACCCAAACGGAAGGCACCGCCAGAGAAGCGGCGTACGATATGTGAAATTATCAGTGACACTTGGCGGCCTAGACGGCGAGGGCTCGCTCTTGGAGACTTACTCCGCCCCTTGAAGGACGGGTTGGTCCCACAGGACGCTGCGAAACTCGCTCAAGTCGGTGGCAAGTTGGTCGATGAAGTTTTGCACTGCCGGACCCAAGTATTTCCCATTTAAAGTGCAGATACCGATAGCCGATCCGGAGAATAGATGGTCGAGGTTGACCACGCTCAACATCTCAAGGTCTTCGGGCTGCAAGGTGAAATCACTGACCACCGCCACGCCCATATCGATTTCCACGTATCGCTTGATGGATTGGAAACTATCCATGGACAGAGTGACGTCACACTTGATCCCATGTGTATCCAAGGCCCGTTTTACTTGTTGCCAAATCACGCTTTCCGGTCCCGGCAGAATCAAAGGCCATTCCGAAATGTCACTCAATTGAATGTTCTGGCGGCCGGCCAACTGGTGACCTTTAGGTGTCAAGAGCACCGCGTTGTACTTGAACAATTCCTGATACTTAAGGTTGGTTTCTTCGGCCGGAGGAGGCGAACATAGGGCCAAGTCCACTTCACCGGACTTGACCAATCGCAGCAGTGAGTCATAAGGGCGGGCCAACAGCGTTAGCCGTACGTCCGGGTACTGTTCGCGGAAGGGTTGGATTACTTTGGGGAGGTGGTGCATCACCAAGTCGGGATAGGCCCCAACGACGAAGGAGCCGTGCTGTTCCGGGTGGGCAATCTGGCTTTTGAGGCTGCTCGCTGCCTCCACGATGGGGATAACCAGCTTTAAAAAGGCGTTCCCTTCTGCCGTTAATTTGTAGGGCCGGGAGGACCGGTCGAACAGGGTGATTCCGAACTCGGTTTCCAGTCTTCTTACATGCTGGGAAACTACGCTTTGACCAACCTTCTGTCTTCGGGCAGCCCGGGTGACGCTGCGATAACGAGCCGTGTAGTAAAAGCTCGTCAGTTCAATAAGCCGCAAAGTGACGCTCTTTCCCATTCTCAATGAGTATCACTATCGAAAATGGCATTATCAATATTCGTAATGCTAATGTTATAGAGTATCTAATATTTCGATAGTAGTCCTTGCCGTTGGTCTGTGTCAATGGAGTAATTCCAAAGAACGGCCGGGGAAAGTATAGGCGGTCAGTAGATGTACCGATAACCTTTGTTCCGGATTACGAAATAGCGGTATATGAGTATATAACCCGGCGAGGCGAGGTCGTAAGGAAGCCACAACAGGACCAAAACGACAAGAAGACCGGCGGGCAAAACCCGCCAATCTCCTTTGAGACTCAACGATTTACGCCTTAGCGAAGCCTATCCTTCTCCATCTACGAGGCAGGGGCAAGGCCTACAAGTTGCGCTGGGGTCCGGCGTACTCCTTGAGCTTGTTGTATATCTGCAAGCGATTTCGCTGGGTGTCGGCGATAAACAGGCGGTTCCTGGCGGTGTCGAAGGTCACGCCGGTTGGCATGGATAGCCGCCATTCAATCTCCATGTTCTTAACTTCCCGGCGCCGTTTCACCGCGCCGGGGTTGGTGCTGACGATGGCCTGAGCCCACTTGGTTAGTTCTTGGGCATCCCCGGTAAAGCTGGTTAGGAATTTACCTTCCGAATTGAAAAGTTGCACTCTGTCGTTGGCCCAATCGCAGATATACACGTCGCCGTCGGGGTCTACCGTGACGGCTGACGGACGGTTGAGCTCTCCACGGCCCGACCCGTAGCTGCCGAACTGGGAGAGGAAATGGCCGTCAGGGCTGAACTTCTGTACTCGGTGGTTCTTGTGGTCGGCAACGTAGACATTGCCGTCTTGGTCCAGAGTGATGCCCCAAGGGGAGTCGAACTCGCCCTCTTCGCTGCCCAACTTGCCCCAACTGAGTAAAAACTTCCCGTCTTTGGTGAGTTTCTGAACCCGGTGATTGCGGCTGTCGACCACGTAAACGTCATCCTGTGCGTCAATGGCTATGCCAGAAGGGCCGCTGAACTCGCCGTTCCCTTCTCCGGGTGTTCCCCAATCATTTAGAAAGTTGCCGTCTTTGTCGAATACAGAAACCCGGTTCAGCCACTCGTCGCTGACGTATATGTTGGTTTGGCTGTCCAGTGCCATACCGGCCGGCCAGATGAACTCACCCCTGGCGTCGCCGTACTTGCCGAACTCGGAGATGAACTTCTCGTCCCCCGCTTCGGTCCCTACGCTGAATATCCCCACCCGGGCGCCGCGCCCCGCCCTGTTCCAGGCGACCGTCGGGACGAATTCATATCCCCGGTTCAGCACGTAAACGATGTCGCCCTCGCCCATGGCAACGTCCACCGCTACGGTGAACCCCTCACCTGACGGGGCGCCCCGTCCGATGCTATGGCTATAGTCGAATGTGCGGCCGGCTACTAGCTGAGTAACCATGTTTATCACCTGTTGACGGAATTATGGAAGGTCCTTCGACGGGCTCAGAACGAACGGGAAAGAAGTCTCCCGCCCATTCGTGGTGAGCCTGTCGAACCTCTCTGGACCCTAGAGGAAGGCCGGCTTTTCGAAGGTCCCTTTGACTATGGGCTTGGCATCCAGGCCCAGCCAGTCCTCCAATACGGTGGAGTAGAAGCCACGGAAGTCCAGGCTGGGCACCAGGTCGCCCTGTTCCAGGTCTTCGGCCTTGGTGGAAGGGTATTCGCCATACTGGCCGCCCTTCACCCGATCGCCGATGACAAAGGCCACTCCAGCAGATCCGTGATCGGTGCCGGACCCGTTGTCGCGGACCCGCCGCCCGAACTCGGAGAAGAGAAGCATAACCACGTTGTCCGCGGCGTCATGCTCTTTAAGGTCGGCGAAGAAATCTCCCACCGCCCGGTTCACGTCGGTCCATAGATTGGCGTGCATCCCTAGCTGGTTGGCGTGGGAATCGAAGCTGCCGTAGTCGCAATAGAAGATTCGCGTGCCCAGGTTGGCCAGATGTATCTGGGCGATGTCCTTCAGCTTGCGAGCGACCATCGTGTCGCCGTACTCGACGCTGGATGAGTACATCTGAGGAGCAGCTTTCAGGATGTCGGCCCCGGCCATCGCCTCGAGACCGGTTTCCCCCAAGTATTCCATGGCCAGGTCGGTGCCGATGGCCGGAGAATACATCTGGGTGAACCGGTCCAAGATCGTGCTCCGGCGCTGGGTGTCGGAGATCCCGGTGAGCAAGCCGTAGCTGTCCAGGGAGTCCACGCAGGCCACCGGCACCCCGGGCAATGAGACAGCCCTGAACATACTGGGGCCGATGCTTACCGTGGTGACCACATTTTCCTTGTGGGGGTCGATGTCCCTTGCCGCCAGGCCTAGCCAGCCTTCGGTACCCACCCGGTCCGGCTCGCAGGTGTGCCAGATGTCCATGGACCGGAAGTGGGACCTGATGGAGTTGGCATATCCGATGCCGTGGACGATGGCCACGTTGCCCTGGCCGTACATGCCGTTAATCACGCCCATGCTGGGGTGCAGCCCCAGACGGCCGTCCAGGTCGATGATGTCCCCTTCGGGTATGTGGACGCCGGGCCGGGCGTCCCAGTAACCAGAGTCGGTGTAGGGGATCACCGTATTCAGGTAGTCGTTCCCCCCGGAGAGTTGCAGTACCACCAGCACTGGGTCTTTCTTGTTACTGGTCATTTTCGCTCCTTTTGGCCTTGGACTATTCTCACGTGGGTCTTAGCGATTGTTTCGCTCCCCTATCTAACCTTCCCCCTTTACGGGGGAAGGGACTTATCTCCTCCCCCCTTGCGGGGGAGGATTAAGGTGGGGAGAGTTGTTCTCTTCATCTCCACATTTAGGAGAACTACGCGTACAGATACTCTCTTAAGGAAACTACCAACTGGAGCAACTCGCCGATCTTTTCGCTGGAGTTGCTTACGTCCTGCTCGGTCTCCCAGCGGAGTTGGCCGAACTCGGTGGCGTGGTCCACCAGAAGTTGACGGTTTTCCGGGATGACTTCCATCGGACCCATCAAGTCCAAACAGGTGTCCACCAGTTGCTCTGGGCCAAGGGCCCCCTTTTCCCTGATCCTGCCGACTATCGACTGGATACCGGGGCGGCTAACGTCGCCCACCATGTCGGCGCAGAAGTTGATCCGCTTCATCAGCGACCCGCTATTGATCCACTCAACCCCGGTGTGCCAGCCTTCCACGCTGGGCGGATTGAGCAAGTCCTGACCCATATACCCGGCTTGCTTAGACCTTTCACCGATGCCGGGCACCGGAAATTCGTAGCCGCCGACCATCCTCAGGGTGCCGACAACTACCTCGGCGGGACTCTTTATCTTGGCGAACCGGGCGTTCTTGAAGAAGTCGGACATGAACAACACCCGCAACACCGAGCGCATATCGTAGTTTGAATCGACGAAGGCTTTGGCCAACATGTCCACCGCCTCCGGGTCGTTCGGCGGCGTATCCTGCCATGACGGGACCTGAGGTTCGTCGGCAACGAAGAAGTTATAGAGATGCCGGGCGACGAAATTAGCGGTCGCCGGCTGGGAGCAAACGATATCTATGATGTCGTTGCCGTCAAGATTTCCGGTATGGCCCAGGAAGGTTTTCTCTCCGTCGTCGTGGTCCTCTTCCTGGAATTCGAATTCCCAGTCGAACCGGCCGTAGGCTTGCCGGGGAATCATGGGCGAAAGGGTCCAGCCGGTGAAGGCCCGAGAGCATTCCCTGACATCGTCTTCGGTATAGTTGCCCACGCCCATGCTGAACAATTCCAGCAGCTCCCGGCCCCAATTCTCGTTGACCGCGTATGAGTGGTTGTCGCAGTTATCCAGCCAGAAGATCATCGCCGGGTTTTTCGCCAGGGCCAGGAGCAACTCACGGTAATCGCCCATCCCCTTTTCCCGGAACATGTCTATCTGGATGATGAGTTCATGGTAATGATCGACTTTTCCGGTGCCGGTGGCGAACACATGGTGCCAAAAAAGGACCATCTTCTCTTCCAATACCCGCCCGGTGCTGACCAAGTCGTGGAGCCACGCCGCGCTGCCCATGCCTGGGGAGGTAATGGGCCGGCGGTAACCCGGATGGTACCGGAAGAACTCCAGCCGGTCCGAGCCGTCTTGGGATTCGGGGTTCAGCAGTTCCTCTACTGTCGCCTCGTACCCCTTGGCGGCCCTGGTTTCCAGTTCTTCACGGGTCGCGCCGAATCCGGCACGGCGCATAAGGTGAGCCATCAAAGCTATGTTTTCACTTGCCATTACAACCCTCTTATCTCAGGTTTGTCAGGGGTGGATCGGATTCGGTATTCCCCAGCGTAGCTTATTTACGACGGTTCACTTGCCGGGGATGATCTGCATCGAATTATCCTGAGTGTGCTTTGTCCTGTCAAGCGAGCTAACCGGCGTCTTCCAAGGTCGCCACGCTGAAAATCACCTTGAACGGCTTGCAGAATATAACCACGCTGTTGAACGAGGAAACATCGGCGTCATCTGGGATTGGGTAGTTCTGATTGCCCATGTTCCCCTTGAGCTTGGATAATTCCAGGGTGACCCGGCCCCGTAACTTCGCCCGCTTGTTCAGGGTCTTGAGCACGCGTGAGTATGACCCTAAGGTCGGGGCCGTTGGTTACATTGAAGTCCTCTAGCCTGAGTAATCGAGATCCGCCAGCGAGGCGGTATATCGTGGCCTTGCCGCTCCCTTTGTGAAACCGGTCTTGGTCCCGGAACTGCCCAGATTTGAGTTTGACAGGTTGGGCGGTCTCCTCGGGCTGCGTTTTAGCCATCGCCCCGGGCATGGCCTTCTTCATCGCCGCGGCCATCGTTTCAGTCATTTCCTCTTTCGCCGGGGCGGCCATGGCTCCGGACATGGACTTTACCGCTGCTTCGGCCAAGGTTTTCACCACGCTGTCCATGGCGTCGGGGTCCCCCGCGCCCATGGCCTTGCGCAAGTCCGTTGCTGGGTCTGCCGGTGACGGCATGGCCTCGTTGGCGGACGCGTCTACCATGGCTATGCCCGACATTACCTGCTCTACTTGAGCGCGGGTCATGTCAGGCAGGACACTAGCCGTGACGGCGAAGGGAAACTCCTCGTCAACGGTGGTGCTGGTTAATAGAGGCGCCAGCAGCCACCAAGCGATGCCGATTATGGGAATCAATATAATGATTGCCAGGATGCCCAGTGTCCGCTTGCGG
>JAKUQE010000081.1 GCA_022450395.1 Dehalococcoidia bacterium
GGTGCTAGTCTTAGCCGGTGATGGGAGCCTATTGATGAACCTGGGCAGCCTGGTGACCATCGCCAACGAAGCGCCCAAGCACCTCATCCACTTCCTCTGCGAAAACGGATCTTACGAAGCGAATGGCGGGCATCCCATTCCTGGAGCTGGTGTTGTCAGCTTCGCCGACATCGCCAAGGCGGCGGGATATCCCAGGACCTATGAGTTCAGTGACCTCGAGGTTTTCGAATCCGAGATTGGACGCATCCTTCAAGAAGAAGGCCCAATATTTGTGGACCTTAAGGTACAGCAAGGCGAGCGATACCCTGTCGACTACGACAATCTGCACAGCGCCGAGCGGCGCCGGGCATTCAAGGAGGCTTTGGACGCGATAAGGTAGGCTTGGCAGATAACCGTAAGCTTCTCAAGCGGGAGGACATGCTTCTCGCGCATGTCCTAAAATAGATGCCAGGACCGGCGGGGCTTACCCCGAGCTTGGAATTGCTCGGAGTTGTCCCGTCTATCGTTTCAACTGGAGATGAAGTCGAACTGCTCGAACTGGCCGTTCACGATGGGGTCCGGGTCCAGCCCTAGCCACTTATTGAGGATAGTGGAGTAAGTGGACCGGAAGTCGTTGTTGAAGTGGAGATCTCCGTCTAACTGGTCCTCCTCGCGCAGCGAAGGAAACTCTCCGTAGAATCCTCCATTGACCGGCTCACCGATGACGAAGGCCACCCCTCCCGAGCCGTGATCACAACCTGCGCCATTGTCCTGAATCCTGCGGCCAAACTCGGAGAAAACTAAGATGACAGCGTCCTTCTCTAGACCATGCTCCGTCAAATCAGCGGTGAAGTCACTTATGGCCGTTGAGACATCCTGCCAGAGCTTGGCGTGGGCCAGCAACTCGTTGCTGTGGGTGTCGAAGCTGGCGTGTCGTGCGTAGTAAACCCTGGTTCCCAAACCGGCACACATCACCTGAGCAACGTTTTTTAGAGTTTGCGCAATGGGATTGTCGGCATATTCTACGTCCGATGAGTAAAGCTGCGGAGCGGTCCTTAGAATGTCGGCCCCCTTCAAAGCGTCTGTTCCAGCCTGACCTAAGACCTGCGCCACAGCGTCCTTTCCCGGCGTCGGGCCGTACATCCGGCTGAAGGCGTCCAGGGCGATTCTACGCGTCATCTCGTCCTGAAGGTCCGGCATAAGACCGTATGTCTCCAGATTGCCCACCGATGCCACCGGGACTCCCTTGCATACCAGAGCCCTGGGTAAACCACGTCCGAAGTTCACACCCGTCAGCACATTCTCACCCGCGGGATCCAGATCCCTTATCACGGAGCCCAGCCAGCCTTCAGCACTTATCTTTTCCGGCTCGGCTGTGTACCAGACGTCTCTGGACCGAAAGTGGGAGCGGTTAGGGTTGTCGTAGCCAATGCCGTTAATGATGGCCAAGCGTCCCTGATTCCACAAAGTCTTGAAGGGAGCCAAATTGGGGTTGAGGCCCAATTCTTGGTCCAAAGCGAGGACCTCTTCCTGGGGAATGCCGATCGTCGGCCGGAAATTGTAGTACAGTCCGTTGTTGTAGGGTATAACCGTGTTGAGGGCGTCGTTGCCGCCCACAAGCTCTATCACAACCAGCGACCGATCCTTATTAACAGAAGTCATTGAGCCTCTCCCTATGAAGCGATTCGCTTGTAGACTTGGATTCTATGGCGATTGCTTTCCGTCACGTAGAGCGTCCCTGCTCTGTCTAGTTTAACCGAGACGGGTGACCAGAAGAACTTCTCGATGTGAGACGATTCTTCGTGCGGATGAATGACAGAGTAATCTATCTCTAGTTCCAGGTTTGCTCGGGCACGAGCCGCCCCTTCCTCCACGTTGACACTCAAAAAGTTTTCGGCCCACTTGGATAGTGTGGCTTGGCCCCGCAGCTTCATCGCGAAGCCGCCCTCGGGATCAAGCACCTGTACGCGCTCGTTGCCCCAGTCCGCGACGTAGATGTAGCCCTCCCCGTCGACTGCGACAGAGGATGGGCGTTGAAATTCTCCGTCGCCACTTCCAGATGTGCCGTAACTAGCCAGGTACTCTCCTTGAGGTGAAAACTTCAGGATACAGTCGTTGCCCCAGTTGGCCACATATACATTGTTGTTGGCATCAAGGGTCACGCCCCAAGGCAGATTAAGCTCTCCATCTCCGTGCCCCTGGGAGCCGAAACTCAGCAGGAACCGGCCATCTGCGGTGAATTTTTGTATCCGGTGGTTGTAGGTGTCCGACACAAAAAGGTTGTCCTGGTTATCGAAGGCGATACCGGACGGGGTATCTAACTCTCCTTCTCCGGTACCGTGTGACCCCCACCGGGACACGAATGCTCCTTCGCGGTCAAAAACGGAGATGCGGTGGAGTTGCTCGTCGCTAACGTAAACCCGGCCCCGGCTATCGATCGCCCCACCGGAGGGCCATATGAACTGGCCGTCCTTTTCTCCAAAGGAGCCAAAGGTGCCATAGTACTCGCTATCTATGTCGCACATGGTAACGCGAACCCCTCGGGGCACGATATCCAGCGAACGGTTCACCACATAAAGCCGGTCGTCCCGGCCGATGGCGGTATCCACGGGGTAATAGAATCCCCGGCCCTCCATGGTTGTCATGCCCAAGGTCATGACATATTCCAGGAATTTGGTCCTTGCTCCGGTTTCGATGGTGGTCATTATTCCCCTTGCATTGTCAGGTAAGTCCCGGGAGTCCAGGTCACGGCCCACTCAAGACCTCTGAAACTCCTGGGTCGATGCGACCATCTGAAGAACCGCTCCGATTTGCCGGCGGGATTGTTCATCGGAGTTTCCTGCGCCGAGCGCTACGTCGCCGCCCATTGATGCGAAGTCAATCAATACCCTACGCGAGTCCTCGGAGACCGACATGGCTCCCATTTGGTCTAAACACTCACCCACCAGACGCTCCGGGGAGATGGGTCCCACAGCGTTTGCAGCTACATTGCTGATCATGGCTTGGACGCCCGGTTTGTTAGCATCACCCATTTGCTGGGTGGCAAAGTTCACCCGCTCTACCAGCGAACCGGTGTCCAGCCAATCGGTACCCTCGTGCCAGCCTTCAACACTGGGCGGATTGTTGAGAAACTGACCCATGTAGACCGCTTGCAGCTGCCGGTCTAATATTTCCCGCCTAGGCCGGTCGAACTCACCCGTTAGGCGGAGCACCCCCGCCACTAACTCAACCGGACTCTTGACCTTGGTATACCATGAGCTTCTGGACTTGAAGAAATCAGCGTTAAACAGCACTCGCAACATTGCAGTGATGTCGTAGCCGCTGTCCAAGTAGGCTTGAGATAGCTGCTGTATGGCCTGTTCGTCTAAGGGTGGTGTGTCGGGCCACTCGGGCACAGGCGGCTCGTTGGCCACGAAAAAGCTGTACATGTGCCTTGATATAAAGCGGGCGGTGGCCTGCTGCTGGCAAATTATATCTATTACATCCTCACCGTTGAAACACCCCCGTTGCCCCAGGAATTCCTTCTCCCCGTCGTCATGGTCCTCAGGATGATATTCGAAATGCCAAGCTATGCGGCCGTAGGGCCAGTCCGAGTCTCTTTGAGACCGCAACTCCATGTACTCTCTGTTGGCGATGGTCCAGCCGGTGAACGAGCGGGCGCACTCCTTGATGTCTTGCTCGGTGTAGTTGCCCACGCCCATAGAGAATAGCTCCAGCAGCTCCCTGCCGTAGTTCTCGTTTATGGCGCCTTTGTGGTTGTCCTGGTTGTCCAGCCAAATGATCATGGCCGGGTCTTTGGACAGCTCCACTAAAAGCGTGCGGAAGCTACCCATGCCGTGCCGCCGGAACATCCTGATCTGGTCCGATAGGGCTTTGCCGTGGATGACTTTAGGGTACCCGGTAGCGAATATGCCATGCCAGAACAAGGACATCTTTTCCTGTAGTGGAGTAGTTGTCGTTGCCATGCGGAAAAGCCAGTTCTCTCCGGAGGCATTTGGTCCCATCATTCCCGAAAGCTCGGGATGGAAACGCCGAATGAGGTCGTCTCCCATCCTCCGCTCGTCGACAGGATTCAGTAGCTCCTCGGCAGTAGCCTCGTATCCCTGGGCTGCGTAGAAATCGAGCTGGTCCCGGGTGGCTCCAAAACCGGCCCGCCGCATGAGGTGGGCGATCAGTTCCACGTCGCTGTTTCCCATGTACCTTCCCCCAAACCGAGTCTCGTTATGCACGCACAGGACCAATCAGAAATTCGATTACCGCCATTGTAGAAGCGCTGTCACCAAGCGTCAATCACTGGCCAGACTCCCGGCGCTGAAGAGCGTGTTTCAGGCGTGGAAATCCGCAAGACGATGTTCAACCGTTGGTAATCATCGGTGTATCTCCTGGCGCATGAAGATTACGTGTGAAACCATACCGGGTCTTTAACCGGCGGCTGGCCAGCTGGTGGGAGCTTGAGGTGCTTAACCCCTCCTTCGAATCAAAAGTTGACTGAGTCCTAGTATAATGTCGTAGATTCAGACTGGTCAGACTGGTAGGAAGTAATCATGATAGTTGTAACCGGGGCAGCAGGCAGGCTTGGCAGGAGGGTCGTTCGGGATCTCCTCGACCGGGAGATAGAGGTTCTTGCAACGGATCAAGTCGCGGCCGATGACCTATCAACCGAATTCCTGCTTGGTGACCTGCTAGATACGAAGATGGTAGAACGCCTGCTAAAAGGCGCTGAAGGTATCATACACATGGGCGCTATCCCAGGACCGTTGCGCGCTGATGGCCGCGTGATTTTCGACAATAACGTCCAAAGCACGTTCAACGTCATGATGGCGGCGGCGGAGATGGGACTGCGGCGAGTGGTGTTTTCATCCAGCGCCTTCGGAATGGGGTGGGCTCACGACGGAGCGGCCTTCGTGCCCCTATACCTACCCCTAGATGAGGAACATCCCATGATGCCGTTCGAGCCATATGGCCTATCCAAACAGGTCGGGGAAGACATCGGGAAGATGATTGCCCGCAACTCCACCACCACGGTGGTCAGCCTCCGTTTCACCAACGTGGTGTCTCCCGAGGGCCAGGAGGAATTTCCGTGGCCGGCGCCCACTCTCCAAAATCCACTCACTCTAGTGATGTGGGCCTATGCAGATCCCCGGGACGTGGCCCAAGCCCACGTGCGGGCCCTTGACGCGGATATCGAGGGACACGAGGCGTTCATGATCGCTCAGCCTTCAAGCCGCTTCAAAGAGCCTACGCTTGACCTCATCAGGGACAACTTCGGGAACAGTGTAGAGATCCGTGGCCAGCTTCAGGGCACCGCCAGCGTTATCAGTACCGAAAAAGCACAGCGAATGCTGGGCTGGAGGCCTCGATACGATTGGACCGCGTCTTGACGGTTTTTCTTAACCGCCATCGCTGCGCGCCCGAGTCGGTGTAACATGCGGACAATCCGCCTCCCCGAAGCCACGGAGGAAATGAAATGGCAGCCGATCTAACAGCAGAGTTAGCCCTAAAGCTGGACGAGCTTCAAAATAGGGTCCGTATCCTTGAAGACGCGGAAGCTATTCGGAACCTGAAAGCAAGGTACGCAGCATACTGCGACGATAACTATAACCCTGACAAGATAGCCGAGCTGTTCGTAGAGGACGCCGTTTGGGAGAGTGGCTCCCTAGGACGGTTCGAAGGCCGGGAAGCGATCCGGGAATTCTTCCAGGGAGCGTCCAAAATCTTTACGTTTGCTTTGCACTACGGTTTGAACCCTCAGATAGAGGTCGATGGTGACACCGCCCGAGCCAGGTGGTACTTGTTCATGCCCTGCACGGTTAGTGATGGGAACAAGGCCATGTGGCGGGCCGGAATAGACGACGAGGAGTACGTGCGCGTGAACGGAGAATGGAAGTTCAAGAGCAAGACATCTACCGGTGTGTTCAACACACCTTTTGAAGAAGGTTGGGCCAATGTCCGGTTTGCTTAGTCTCTCTCAGGAGACCGGGCCGTAGGGGGGCTGCGGGAATGAGGAAGCCTCCTGCAGCAAGCACCTTGCGATGGCTCCGCATCGATAGTATATTCGGCGCTATTCACCGTTGGAGGACGTACATATGTATGACAAGCCCATGATCAGCTTGGACCAGGCACGGGACGCTATCCAGGCAATGATCGACGATTACAACAAGGACCCTAACCGGCGCAAGGTAGACATGGCGGTCGTGGACGACGCGGGAAACCTGCTGGCGTACGCGCGCATGGATCGATGCTTGAGACCGACCTTCGCCATACGGAAAGCCTATACTTCTGCCGTACGGTCGATGGATACGGTGGTCTTTGCTGAGCAACTCAGTACTCAGGGCCGGTCCCTGGAGTCATTCGGCGATCCCCAGCTTATCGCCCTTGCCGGAGGCGTGGCAGTGATCAAGGACGGCGCAGTCGTCGGGGCCATCGGCGTTGGCGGCCTGCCCAGCGGCCTTGATGACGAGGCGATCGCCAAGGCGGGGTTAGCGGCCTTGAACATCTAACGATCCTCGTTCCCCTGAACTCTCTTGGGCTCTTTAGAATGGTTACGACAGGGAGGGAGTAAATCATGGACCTGGGACTGAAAGGGAGGGTGGCCGTCGTTGGGGGAGGCAGTAGAGGTTTGGGGAAAGCATGCGCATTGTCCTTGGCGCGCGAAGGGGCCAACGTGGCCATATGCAGCCGCGGCGTCGAGGGTCTGGAGGCCGCAGCCAAAGAAATACGGTCAACCACAGGCGCCGAGGTGCTGGCGGTGCCGGCCGACCTGTCTCGTCTGGCTGATATCCAGGACCTGTTACAGAAGACAGTAGATCATTTTGGCAGGTTGGATGTGGTCGTCTGCAACTCGGGCGGGCCGCCTGAAGGCCGGGCCGTGGACACCTCCGAAGAGACCTGGGACCAGGCGATCCAGATGGCGCTCACCTTCTTCATCCGGATGGGCAGGGAGGCGGTGCCACACTTGAAGAATCGATCATGGGGACGCATCGTCAATATTTTAGCGAGTACTGTGTACCAGCCTATCGACAACCTGGTTACGTCTGGCGTGACTCGGATGGGGGCTGTGGCCTTCGCTAAAAGCCTGGCTGACGAAGTGGGGAGGGACAACATCCTGGTCAACAACGTAGCCCCCGGGTTCCTGCTGACCGACCGGATGGTGGGCTTATTCGAGACCAGGGCCAGCGAAACGGGGGAGTCGGCGGATGCTCTGCTCCAAGCCCGCGCCTCCGCCATTCCCATGGGACGATTCGGGAGGCCTGAAGAGTTGGCCGATCTAGTCGCATTCCTGGCTTCGGAAAAGAACGGCTATATCACCGGCACGACCATATTAGTGGATGGCGGCGTCGTGCGGTCGGTGCTTTAACCCCAGGGCCTCTTATAGGCTCCTTCACTAGATCGTCCTTGGCGTGTGGAGGGCGCCCGGCTGGGATTATCTCATGATGCGGCGGAAAAAGGCGAGAGCGTTTCCACCGGCGATCTTCACGATGTCGGCGTCGGAATAGCCGCGGGTGATCAGACCGCGGATTATGTTCTTCCCTTCGGCAGGAGATTCGAGGCCGCTGATCGAGCCCGAGCTTGTCACCCCAATGCTGGAATCTGTCCCTATGGCCACGTGGTCCGTGCCCAACAACTTCACCATATAATCGTAGTGATCCAGCAGGCTCTCGATGCTCAGCTCAGATATCCCCCAGCTACGGATCACCGACGGTTGGATGGTGACCCCAACGATACCGCCTTTTTGCGCGCAGGCTACCAACTCCTCGTCCTTCCTCAGCCTCCCCGCGGCGTACTCGCCACCACCCTGTTGCTGGCCCAAAGTGTGGGACCCGTCGTGGGTGAAGGCGACCGGGGCTTGGGAGAACTCGATGGCGTCCATCGCCGTCCGAAATGATGCGTGGGAGAGGTCGACCACCATACCGAGCTCGTTCATCCTCTGGACGACCTCTATACCGAACAAACTCAGCCCGCCGTCGTTTCGCTCTACGTGGCCGTCCCCGATATAGCTCCTGCGCCGGTAAGTCAGCCCCGCCAGCCTGATGCCGGCGTTGTAGAGAACGTCCACACGCTGCAACTCGTTGCCGATGGCCAAGTGTTCCACCGTTGGGAAAAATCCTACCTTGCCTTCCTGCTTCGCCGCCTCGATCTGCTCGGCATTGCTGACTTTGACCACCTCGTCATGCCGCTCAATGTCCGACAGCATCATGCTGATCTCGTCCAAAAGGTCGGGGAACCGGATGAAGGACATCTCGTTCGTATGCAGCATACCCCGGTGGACGTTGGCTGTCCCCACCGCGGTAAATCCCCCGTGCCGTACCGCCTCGTACCCCCACGTATAGTTATCGCCCCGGAGGTACTCCCAGTTTTGGCTCAAGTCCTCCGGCATCACCATCGGATGTTGATGGAGATCGATCATTATCGTCTCCTCCATCAAACGCTGGAATCTCCGCTCCTGCTCAGCGTCCAGAGGCACGGTCGTCGACGGGACACGGCCTACTTGCTTCACCAGTGGGATTGGGCTGGTTGCCATCGTAACTCCTCCATAACTGCTCGCGGGCTGTGATGCTTCACCGGACGCTCCGCCCCGCAGGCTAGGGGATGTTGCGTTGGGCCGAAGGTGGCACGTCCAATACCGGATTAATATCGAAGAACCCCACCGGTTTCAGTTTTTTTCATAGGCGCAGACATGCGGTCCGTAGTCAAAAGCGCCACGAGGCTACCGGTTCCAATTATGGCTTAGACCCTCTGACAAATCTCAACACACAGCACGCCAAGAATGCAGGGTATGACCTCTTATCATCCAGTCACCCTGCGGTTTGTTCGGCCAGCAGGTTGGAGTACACCTTCCCTTCCTTCATGACCAGCTTGATGCGGGTTTTGTCTTGCAGCACCCTGATGTCCTTCAAGGGGTCGCCGTCGACGACCACCAGGTCGGCGAACTTCCCTTTCTGGACCGTACCGACTTGCTTTTCCAAACCGCAGCACTCGGCGGCCCAGCCAGTGGCCGCAACCAGGGCCTGCATCGGTGTCATGCCAGCATCTACCAGGCACTCAAGCTCTTGGGCGTTGTTGCCGTGGACCCAACCACCGGCGTCGGTACCTGCTACGACCTTTACGCCAGCGGCCAGAGCTTTTTGGACGCTCTCAACATGGTGTTGGCGGAAGTCACCAGCTTCAGCCTGGGCCTCGGGTGTGCCCACTTCACGGTGGAAGACGAAAACAACGAAAGTGGGAACAAAGAAGATCCCCTTGTCGGCCATCATCCGTAGTAAATCCGGATCCTCGTTCAAGTAGGACCCGTGCTCGATGCTGTCCACTCCTGCTTCTATGGACATCCTGAGCCCTGGGCCGCCGACGGCGTGGCTGGCCACCTTCCGGCCGTGGATGTGGGATTCGCTTACCAGGGCAGCGAGTTCGTCCCGGTTGAAGGCCACATCCAAGGAGCCATGATGGGGCCTTGCCCAGCCGGTTTGGAATACCTTGACCAGGTCCGCCCCAACGCGGACCACCTCCCGCACCTTGGCCCGCACTTGGTCCACCCCATCGGCTATTCCCACCGGCAAATTGGGGTCCGGCGATGGTGGTTGGTGGTGGCCCGACGGACTGGACCGGTCAGCCATGCCGTGGGTGGGAGACAGGGGAGTAGTGGCAACCAATAGCCGAGGACCAGCGATAAGGCCCTGCTCCACAGCCTGTTTGAATCCCACGTCCAGCCACCCGCAGTCCCGGATGGTGGTGTATCCAGTGAGCAATGTCTCTTCCATTACTTTTGCAATCCTCAGATGGCGAAGGCTTTGAGCTTCGGCCAATCCCCATCTTCCGATCAAATCGTAGGTGAAGGAGCTCAAGTGGTCGTGGCAATCGATCAAGCCCGGCAGTAATGTCATGCCGGTGGCATCGATTTCCTCTGTATTTTCGGGGGTTGCTAGCTCTTCTCGGTGGCCGACCGCCTCTATACGCCCATCGTCGGTCACCAGGACCGCTGAGTCTGTTCTCGGAGGTTTTCCTGTGCCGTCAATTAGGGTTGCTCCAGTGATGATCTTCATAAGCCAATTCCTTAACACTGGGTATCGAGGCTGATCGTTGCACCGATGTGCCTCGCCCCTAACGCCGTTTTCGGTCAGGCATGACATGCACCGTTGTTGTGGGCCGAAGGCGGCACGTCCAATACCGGGTTGGTATCGAAGAACCCCACAGGTTTCAGCATGAACCCGCAGTAGGCCACCGGCGATACCGGCCAATCCTCGGGACGGGGCACGTGATGGTAGCCGAGGGTGTACCACAGCACCAGATCCGTATTCTCGATGTTCCGGCCGGCCGATGTGTACTCGGGCAGACCCGCGCCTCCGGGATGCTGGTTAGGGTAAGGCCCGGTGGCCGTAATCTCATCCGGGTCATAAGGTGTGACCCACAAGTGCTTGGTCATAAAACCGGCGCGTTTGATAATGCTGGCGCTGGGGTGGGCGAAGGGAAGGATATTGTCCCCAGGCATAAGCTTGTAGCCCACTGGTTGCCCCAGAGCGTTGGCAACCGAGGGATTGGTGACCATCCAATAGCGGCCGCTCATCGGATCGATGACCCGCTGGGCCTCCAACTCCGTCTTGAACAGCGTAGTCTGAGCGAAGAAAGCGTTCCCGTGTGGATTGTCCGGCCCGATAGGCTCGGATACTGTGTTCACTTCGTACACCGAGTTGTCCTCGCCGTCCACGCTCATGTCGAGGCGGAAGTTGAAAAAGTGCTGGTGGATGTGAGCGTTGAGCTGCGGCGCCACCAGCGTCCCGTA
This sequence comes from Dehalococcoidia bacterium, assembly GCA_022450395.1. Classification (GTDB taxonomy): domain Bacteria; phylum Chloroflexota; class Dehalococcoidia; order Lucifugimonadales; family UBA3495; genus UBA11650. Next base: position 10,754 of record JAKUQE010000081.1, read on the forward strand.
CTTGGGTGTCTCGCCGGCAGGCACCGCCGCAGTATTTACGATGCCGGTCAATTTTACTTCCAACTGTATCGTGCCGTCCTGGTAGAAGTACCAGAAGAACCCGTACTCGTAATTGCCGACCGTAGAGATGCTGGACACCACGAGACGCCTCGAGCGCCGCACCTCGGTCTGGCCGGTACGCCAGTCGCTGTGCTTCCAGAGGATGCCGTAGTCTTCTTCATGCAAGCAAACCGCGTTGGGGATGGTCACCACACCGCCGCGGCTGTCGTTCATCACAGCGTCGAAATAGTGGATCTCCCCCAGGCAGTCGCAGCCGAGGGTAAGGGAGTTGGCCAGCGTGCCGATGCCGTACTCGCCGGCGTCGAAGGCGTTCTTGCGGTAGTGGTCCTTGCTGGGGTCACCGTAGGGAACGACCATGTCCGAAAGAGAGGCCCGGTAGACGATGGGCCGAACTCGTCCCTGGTCGTTGTAACCGATGTTGTGGATCACCAGCCCTTCCCGGGGAGTGAAACCGATGCGCAGGCGCCACTTCTGCCAGGTGACACCGTACCCGTCAACCTGGATGCTAGTGCCTTCGGGCTGCACGATCTCCAAGGGTTTGAGGTCCTTTCGAAACTCACCCACAAATTCGGAAGCGTAATTGCCGGGGTTGGGAGGCAGGGGAACTACTCCATAGTCGTCCACTCTGACCACTTCCATACTGTTGAGGTCAACGACGGCGGTAACTCCTTCTATCGGACGGGCATAGCCGTTGTCGGTGGGACTCGACCGGAGAAAGCTACGGGCCAGTACCAGGCGGCGTCCGTTCTCTTCCTCGAAACCATAGTTACCTGCCGACCAAGGGTCTACCATTACCAGGTCGGAGTTAGTGATTCCTCGCTTTTTGATGGCCGCTTGAAATTCGGGGCTGGCCTTGACGGCTGCTTCGCAGTCCCGGAACTCGTCAAGCATGATTCTGGGCTGCACTCCGGGAATGTGCTTCCACGAGGTCACCTTCCCCTGATCAAGGGATATAACGGCTTCGTAGGTGGCTCCAGCGTCGTTGTCCAGGATGACGATAAACGCCTCCCTCTGGATCGGGTCCCCGGTCCGGAATTTGAGCACCGTCTCCTTCGCAGGTTCTTGGAGAACGATAGTCTCGAACCGTACTCTGGCGCCCAGATCTCGCTGGGTTTTCAGGATTGCCGCAGCTTCGGCGATCTCTTCGGGTGTCAGCGGGTCCAGGGGATGCCGTGCTGGAGTAAGGGTAGCTGCGTTTAGTTGGGATTCGGTGGGAACGGCCATCGGGACCTCCGGCGCGTGAACTTGTGGGAATCTACGCCCTGGCTGACGGTTGCAGCATCGGCCAGAGCTTGTGGGCGGTCTCGCCCATGATCCAATCGCGGTCGTCATCGGATAGCCAGGACAGCGCCGCCAGGCCGAGTTGCACCTGGCCGATGTAACCGCCATCGCGAGAGGAAGGGAAGTTGGAGCCCCACATCATGCGCTGTGGTGTGAACGCATCGATGACGCGCCTGAAGAGTTCATTCTCGGCCGGTATCAGGTCGGCGTAAGGGCCGAGGCTGGTGCTGGAAATACGCAGGTAGGCGTTGGTTAGCTTGGCCAAGTCTTCCAGGGCGGCCGTCATAGCGGCCTTGTCCGGGGAGCCACTCCATCCGGCGAAGTGGTCCGGGGCAAAGATGACATTGGGATGCCGAGCGGCCACGTTCCGCATCCGGTCGACCTTCTCCGGCTGGCCGCCGCCGCCGATGGAGATCGGGACGCCGAGTGCTTCGGCTCGCTCCCAAAGAGTGTCGCAACGGGGATCGTCGGCCTCGGCCTGACTCTGGAGCCGCACGCCCTTCATCCCATGCTCGTTCACCCAATAAGAGAGTTTGTCCGCGGCATCGGGCGCAGCCGGGTCCAGGATCCCCACGGCTACGGTACGGGGGGCGTACTGCTTGGCGCTGTCGCACTGGTAGATGTTATCAAGACCGTAAGTACCGGCGGGTTGCACTAAAGTGGCACACTCCACGCCGGCCCTGTCCATCTCCGAGATCAGGTCTTCTACGTCGTTGCTAACCTCGGTGGACCATCCTCGTGCGCCGGGGTCGAGGGGGTGCTTGACCTTGTCGCTGCTGACTACGTGAGTGTGGGTGTCGATGATCACGGCGTAGCTCCTAGAGGGACTGCATCGAATTGCGGGGGTAGTCTACCATATGGCCTCGGATGCTGGAACCAATGAGGTCGACCGCGCTCTCTCCCGTACCGTTCGGCGGCTGTCGACAATCAGGCTCCTGCGACGTAACATCCCAACATGAGTGATCCAATAGTGCAGGCTGAAGCAAGAGCGATAACTCCACCGGGAGCGTTGACGGGAATCCGAGTGTTGGACTTCACCTGGGTCCGGGCGGGTCCATGGTGCACGCGGTGGCTGGGCGCGCTGGGAGCCGAGGTTATCAAGGTTGAGTGGCCTCGGAGCCCCAATACTCGCGGCAATAACATCGCGACGGGAGCGGGTACACCCGCAGGCTTGCCCGCCAACCTGAACACCAACGGCCATTTCAGCGACACAAACTCCAACAAGCTGAGCGTCACCCTCAATACTCGCACGCCCCGAGGCATCGACATTACCCGGCGTTTGGTGGCCATGTCCGATATCGTCATCGAGAACTTTGCCTACGGGGTATTGGAGCGGTGGGGTCTCGGCTATGAGGATATGAAGAAGCTCCGCCCCGACATCATCTACCTCTCCATGTCCGGTTTCGGCCACACAGGTCGTGACAGAGACTATCAAACCATGGGAGCGATCGCCCAAGCCCTGTCCGGTCTGACTTACACGTCGGGTCTGCCGGGTAAGCCACCCGCTGGCTGGGGATGGTCCTATTTGGACGACACAGGCGGCCTATTCGGGGCCATGTATGCCCTGAGCGCGATATACCATCGCAACATGACCGGTCAGGGGCAGCATGTCGACAGTTCCCAGTGGATCATCGGCGTCCCCCTTAATGGCGCTGCTTTCTTAGATATCCAGGCCAACGGGCGTTCCACCATGCGAACGGGTTACCCGCCGGGCAACCGAGCTCACTGGCCCGGCACACCCCTGGTGAACAACTACCGGGGACCGGCCGTAGCACCGCACAACGCCTATAAGACCAGTCCGGGAGAGTACAACGACTGGTGTGCCATAGTCTGCCGCTCAGACGATGAGTGGCGGAGGTTGGCGGGAGTGATGGGTTCCCCCAGTTGGGCCAACGGCGAGAAGTTTGCCACACTTGAAGGCCGCCTGGAGCACCAGGAAGAGATGGACCAGGGGATTGAGGCGTGGACGAAAACTCTAGGCAAGTACGAGATTATGGAGCGGTGTCAGGCGGCGGGAGTTGCCGCCATGCCCGTTCAGAATAGCCAAGACCGGGTGGACAACGATCCACAGTTAAGGCATCGGGAGATGTACCGGGACGTGGAGCACCCCGCGCTGGGAACTTGGCCCCTTCAGAATGCTCCCTTCAAGATGTCTGATACACCTGCGTTCAACCGCCGGCCCGGGCCCCTGATCGGCGGACACAACAAAGAAGTCTTTGAAGGGCTGTTAGGCATCAGCCATGAGGAACTGGTGAATGGTTTCGACGACGGGACCTTCTGGCCGAAGGACCTCAGTATGGATGATTATCCGTACTTAAAGGAAATGATGGAGGACGCTACCCCGGTACAGTGGGACGGGAATGAGCCCATGGCAAATCCCGGTCCGGCGCCGGCGCGTACTCCGGGAGCGGGGGCCTTTGGCGGGCTGCGGGTGCTGGAGCTCGCCGATGAGAAGGGGCAGTGGTGTGGCAAGCAGATGGCTGACATGGGGGCGGACGTCATCAAGATAGAGCCGCCCGGTGGCGAGGCGGCACGGAGCGTGGGGCCCTTCTACCAGGACATACCGAACAAGGAAAGGAGCCTTTACTTCTGGCACTACAACACCTCCAAGCGCGGGATCACTCTGGACCTGGAGACGGAGGATGGGCGGCGGCTGTTCCGGAATATGGCGGAGAAGGCGGATGTGATTCTAGAGACCTTCAGTCCCGGTTATATGGCCTCCCTAGGGCTGGGGTACGAAGAACTTAAGGAAAACAACCCTGGGTTGATCATATGCTCAATGACGCCCTTTGTCCAAACGGGGGCGTGGAAGGATTACCAGACCAGCGACCTGTTGCACCTGGCGGCGGGCGGACAGATGGCCAGGTGTGGATATGACGACGAGGGCGTGCCAGATGCCCCGCCCATCGCGCCCGGAGGAGGGCAAGCTT
>JAKUQE010000082.1 GCA_022450395.1 Dehalococcoidia bacterium
CGGGTGAGACCTTGCTTGGGAGACATCAATATTCCGGATGCGGGCGTGGCCGTGGGGACTGCGCAGCACCGCCATGTGGACCCTCCCTTTGAGGTCCACGTCGCCGGTATACATACTGTCGCCCATGAGCAGCCTGGGGTCTTCTTTCCGCTTTACCGACGCCCCGATCATTTGGGTTTGTTGATTTGATGCCATTGAAAGCCTCATTGTTTATTGGGAGGAACTTTAATACCTTTAGCCGGGGTAAATCCCCCTGTATCCCCCTTTACGAAAGGGGGACGAAGGTGGGAGTTGTTTCCTGCGCCGGGAGTCTTCTACTCAGCCGGATGGTTGTCCCGGATCAATTGCGCCAACCTGTCGGGGCTGAGGGGCAATTCCCGCACTTGGACCCCCAGTGACGAGAGTGCTTGGGACACGGCGTTGGACAGGGCGGCCCCGGTGGCTACGATGCCGATCTCGCCGGCGCCTTTGACACCCAGGGGGTTCAGCGGCGACGGCGCCAAGTCCACCACCGCGCTTTCGATCGGGGGGATGTCCCTGCTGGTGGGTAGCAGGTAGTCCATGAGACTTCCCGCCAGGGGCTGGCCGCCCTCGTCGTAAACCAACTCTTCCAAAATGGTCGCTCCTATGCCCTGGGCCGCCGCTCCAACGATCTGACCGGTCAATATCATGGGGTTTATCACATGGCCCACGTCCTCGGCAACCACGTAACGCTCTATCTCGATCTTTCCCGTCTCCGAGTCCACCGTTAAGTGGACCGCGTGCGCGCCACAGGGGAAGCACTCTTCATCCGATCTAAAGTAGCTGGTTACGTCCAACCCCATCTCCCCTTGGTTGTATCGGCTAGACGGGCTGGCCAGCTCCAGCACCTGACCCAAGTCCAAGCGAGTTTCGCCTTCAGGATCGGACTTGCCGCGCACCTTTCCCAGGGAAAATTCCAGCTCATCGGGGTCAATGTCCAGATAGGCGCCGCTGATGCCCAGTATCTTTTGCCGCAATTCCTGGGCTGCTTTGAAAACGGCGTTCCCCGCCATGATCGTGCCCCGGCTGGCGTGGGTACCACCTCCGTAGGGCATCATGTCGGTGCTTCCGTGGTACACCGAAACGTAATCAATGGGCACTCCCAGCCCCTGAGCACAGATCTGGGCCATGGTGGTTTCGTGCCCTTGCCCCATGGTAGCGATGCCCAAGTAAACGGCTACCTGGTCTGCCCCGCTCACGACGATTCTGGCGCCTTCGAAGGGCACCCCACCGCCGGTGCTTTTGACGAAACAGGCGATGCCAACGCCGTGGTACTTCCCGTCCTTTAGCTGACCCTGGACGGATCTGATCTCACGATAGTCGATCATCTCCAGGGCTTTTTCCAGGACCGCCTGGTAATCGCCGCTGTCGTAGACCATTGGGGGCGAGTCGGGCCGGGTCACACCCACATGATAGGGCATGGCCGAGGCCGGGATAAGGTTTTTCAATCGCATTTCCACCGGGTCGATACCCAGATCGGCGGCTACCATGTCAAACATCCGCTCCCGGAAGAAGCACGACTCGTAGCGGCCGGGAGCGCTGAAGGTGCCCATCCCCACTTTGTTGGTCAGCAGGCTCTCTATCCGCCACCGGTAGTTGGGGATGTGGTAGGGACCCATGAGCATCGCCCCCACTGAGATGGGCACGCTGGCGCCGTGGGTCCGCACGTAGCCACCCAGCGCGCCTAATATCTCCGCCCGCATTCCCAGTATGACTCCATCACTGGTGGCGGCAATCTCCAACCGGCACACGTGCTCGCGGGAGTGGTTGGCGGCGATCAGATGCTCCATGCGGTCTTCGATCCACTTGACTGGGCGGCCCAGTTTCATCGAACAGAAAGGAACGATGAAGTTCTCCGGGTAGAACTCGCCGCGGATGCCGAATCCTCCGCCAACGTCGGGTTCAATGAAGTGGATACGGTGTTCCGGCATCTGCAAAAGCGAGGCCAAGACCCCCCGGTTGAAGTGGGCCACCTTGGTCTCGCCCCACACGGTCATGTCGCCGGTCCCGGCGGCGAAGGACGCCACCAGACCCCGAGTCTCGAGAGGGTTTCCTGTGTGCCGGTGGCAGCGAAATTCCTCTTTGCGGGTGTACTCCGCTTCGGCGAACGCGCCATCCGCGTCCCCCAACGAACCCTCGAATTCCAGGGCCAGGTTGGTGCCGTGTTCCTCGAACAGAAGCACGTCGCCTTTTCTCGACCCCCAGACATCGACGATGGCTCGAAGGGGCTCGTATTTCACCTCGATGGCGTCCAAGGCGTCCTCGGCCAGGTAACGGCTCTCCGCGACCACCACCGCCACCGGCTCTCCCACGTATCGAACCTTCTCTCCCGCCAGCGGATATTGCAGAAACCGCTCCAACCCGGAGTAAGAGCCCCGGCGCATGGGAATGGGACGCGGCTCTACGGTCTGCACGATGTCTTGAAAAGTGTAAACGGCCTCAACGCCTTCCATCTCCAGAGCGGCGGAGGAATCGATCGATACCACGCGGGCATGGGCGTGGGGACTTCGCAGAATGGCCGAGTGGAGCATATGGGGCAGTTTCACATCATCGACGTAGCGGGCCGTCCCAGTCAGGAACCGCAGGTCCTCTTTGCGGAGGATGGGAGAGCCGATATACGGCTGCTGTGCCATTGATCGCTCCGCTAAGCCGGGAGGTACGGCGTGTGGACCTGCAGGTAGGTGCCGGGAATCTGCTGCCAGCACAGGAAGCGCATCGGCTCGGTGTAGGGATTTAGGGTCTCGTGCCTGCTTCCCGCTGGAATGCAGGTGAAATCCCCTTCTTTTACTTCGATTCGCTGGTCTCCAATGATCTCAACACCCCGGCCGGACAGGTAATAGCGGATGGCATCGCCGGAGGTTTGGGCCTGTCCATGCTCCGTACGGGGAGCGACATGTTCCATGAACAGGTTGAAGGCGTAGATATCGAACCCCATCTCAGGCGACATGATGTGATGGCGGCCGGGGCCCCACTCCATCAGGGGAGCTTCCGAGGCTGGCACGAAGAGCCGCTTCTGCTCCCGGCGGCGCTGCATCTCCAAGGCTACCTTGCCAAACTCCAACTGCTCTTCTATGTACCTGAGGTACAGCAGCCGGGGGTCCAATTTGCCCAGCTCTTCCAGCGACAGGTCCTTTACTTCAGGAGGCTTATCTGGGTACTCCAAGCGGATGAAGGGAGTGGTGACTTGGCGGTAGGTGCCGGGAAATTGTTGAGCGGCCAGAAAGACCAGGGGTTCCGGGTTAGGGTTTATCGTGCCATGCCACACGTTGGCGGGGACGTGGCAGAAATCCCCCACTTTGACTTCGAATTTCTCGTCGCCGATCTCCTCGAAGCCGCTGCCCTGGACGTAGTATTTCAGCGCGTCGCCGTGGGTGTGGTACCGGTCGGAACGGCCGTCCCGGCCCGAGGTGAAAACGTGAAGGTTGTGGATGTTGAACCCTAATTCCGGCCCCACGATGATGCGCTGGCCGGGGCCGGCGCCAGCCACGTTAGCTTCCTCGGCAGGCACATGCAGCCGGTTCTGCTGGCGGCGCTGATCCATGGCCTCGGCTACCATACCGAAGTTGACCTGTTTCTCCATGTAGACCCGGTACAACTCTTCAGGCGATAACTCCTTCAAGTCGTCCCGCATAACGTGCTGAATCGTCGCCATGAACAACATCTCCTGCCGGTTGAATGGTTACGCAAAGTAGACATGGTGCCTTGGTTGTACCGTGGTGGTAAGACTAGGCGCCTATCTTGACATTAATGCTCCGTCAGCCTGGTTTTTTGGTGCAGCCAGTCACCCCCATCCTAACCTTCCCCCATCGAGGGGGAAGGGATCAGTCCTGTCCCTCAGGGAGAGGGGCCGGGGGTGAGGACCCTACCCCGCCGGGTCGAATTCAGGCCGTTTGGTCCAGGTTAGACTATCGCCGTCGTGGCGCAGGTCTACTTTCTTGCCGGTAGAGTCTTCGATGCCCAGGGGATGGTGGACCATCTCGATGATGTTGCCGTCGGGGTCGCGTATGTAGCTGTAGTAGTTGCCGGTATAGTCCCGGATACCCCAGGACTTCTCCGCGCCCGGAGCTTGTCTCTGTACCTTTGAGTAAAAGACTCCCAGATTATCCAGATGGGCAATCATTTCATCCCAATCGTCTATCTCGACAGCGAAATGCACCCCGGGGACCCGGACCGGTTCTTTGGTGTCATTGGTGTGGATCTCCGCATTCCCCAAACGGAGTTGTAGTTGACCTTTATTGAGAGCCGGGCTCCGGTCCAGAAACTCCGCTCCCAGCACCTTCTCGTACCAGTCTCTGGTCTGCTCCCGGTCGCTGATCTGCAGATTGACATGGTGGATGGTCGTTACTCTGGACATCTGGCAGCCTCCTCGGACTTCAGCCTAGCGTTCGGACAATATACTACTCTGCGGCTACCGGTAAGACAATATTTGGCGGATTTAGCAGTGCCCCGCCGATAGTTGACTGCCCTACCGGGTAGCTTGGAAAACAAACGGCCGAATCGTGGGGATTCCACGATTCGGCCGATGTGTGCCTGAAATTGGTGCCCTCGGAAGTCTGCGGTTATACCGGTGTTCCCACCGAGAAACGGCTGGTGACCGGCTGATTTCCACCATGCTCGACATAGGGCTCTTCACGATAGAGGGCCATCGATTTCATGATGGGGGTGTCTTGGATGGAGAACAGGATGGCCTCTTTGCCGTCGGCGGCGGCATGCTCGTGCCAGGCCCACGACGGCACCACCAGGAAGTCGCCCTCGGTCCAGTCGAACCGCTGGCCGTTGATGACGCTGTAACCCTCGCCTTTGAACACTTGGTAGATCTTGCTGCTGGTGTGGCGGTGGGCCTTGGTGCGCACTCCGGGGCGGATCAACTGCACCCAACAGGTCATGGTTCTCAGGACCGGTCCGCCGGTGGTCGGGTCGCTGTACTCCATGGCCACGTCGTCAAAGGGGTCGGACCCCAACTCGGCCAGATTCTGTAGGGCCTCGTAGGTCTTGTCCCACTTGTAGTGCAGCAAAGGAGAATAAGCGAGGTCCGGCTGTTCCCAGGTAGGCCTCAGAGTGCCCGACGCGAACTTTTTGATCGAATCTCCGGTGCCATTAACGGGCTGAGTGTCTTCCGGGAACTGCTCGTAGAAGTTGGCCTTCAAATACCCCACTAAGGGCACGTCCAGGCCGTCCAGCCAGATCATTGGCTGGTTGCCTTCGTTGGTGTGGTCGTGCCAGGTCCAAGACGGGGTCAGGATCAGGTCCCCCGGCTCCATCCAGCACTTGTCGCCTTCCACGGTGGTGTAGGCCCCTTCCCCCTTCAGGATCCATCGGATGGCGGTTGGGGTGTGGCGATGGGATGGAGCGGTCTCGCCAGGAAGCAAAAGTTGCAGGGCGGCGACCATCGTGTGGGTGGTCCCACGCTCCAGGCCAGGGGTGGCCAGGCGCATGATCCTTCGTTCCACGTCCCGGTCCGGAGTAACCACATCACCACTCTTCAGGACCAATGGTTCCACGTCGGACCAGCGCCACATGTAGGGCTCAAGTTCCGGTGGCTTCTCGTGTTCACGGCCAACCCACCCGGGGCCAAGCCTGACTTCATCGGCAGAGTTGTAATACTGTTTCAGTTCCTCAGCGCTCAGCTTATCTTGCACTGCCATGACATCACTCCTTGCCGGTTATTTGACTCCGGTATCGTGCCGGGTGGGCTGGTCTTATAGATTGAATTGAGGGTCCTTGTAGCCATCTACCTTCTGGTAGATCTGGATGCGGTGCCGCATGGTATCGCAAACCAGAAGACGGTTGTTCTCTTGATCGAAGGCGCAGTAACTGGGCATACGGAAGTACTGCTTCACCTCCGGGTTCTTGGCCAGACGGTGCCGCAGGCGCATGTCCGGGTTGGCGTCCAACCCCATGGCGGCCCACTTGGAGATCTCGTGGGCGTCCCCTCGCAATGTGGCCAGGGTCTTGCCTTCGGAATCGAAGATTACAACCCTTTCGTTCATCCAGTCGGCCACGTAGACGTCTCCGTCACCGTCCACCGCCACGTCTGCGGGGTGGTTCAGGTCGTTGGGAGGGACGCCGATGTCATGGACCAAAGCATGCATGTAGGGAGTGCTGCCGTCGGTGGCCACGCCCGTCGTCCGGCCTGAACCGAATGTAAGCAGATGGGTCCCATCCGGGCTGAATTTCTGGACCCGATGGTTGTTCCAGTCGGCGACGTAGACATCGCCGTTATTGTCGAGGGTTATCCCCCAGGGCATGTCCAGTTCGCCGGGGCCGTCGCCTTTGACGCCAAACCCGCTGATGAACTCGCCGTCCTTGCTGAACTTCTGGATGCGGCTGTTCAAGCCATTGACCACCCACAGGTTATCGTCGGCATCGAAGGTCAAACCGGTGGAGCCTTTCAGCTGCCCTGGTTCGTCACCTTCCTCTCCCCAGGTGCGTAGCAAGTTGCCGTCATTGTCGAAGACCGTTATGCGATTCCTCCACTCGTCGGAGGCGTAAAGATTCTGGTCTTTGTCCAATGCCAAACCGGATAGGAATTCAAACTCGCCGGTACGTCCGAATTCGTGGATGAACTCCTGGTCAATAGTAAATTTACTGATATGGGGAGTGCGGTTGGCCACGAACATTACGCCGTCTTTCCCCACAGCCATCGCTATGGGCCAATTGAAGCCCATGCCGGCGGTGGCCCTGCGTCCTATGTTGTGGCTATATGTCCAGGCACGCCCGGCAGCTATCGTGTCGAGTGGCATATTTCGTTCTCCTCAAATTTTTCGCCGTCCATCTCGGTCCAAAGGTTATTAGCCAAACTGGTACTCGGTGGTCGCTCCCACCAGAGCCAGCATCTCGCCGACGCGGGAACCCACTTTTTCGTCGTTCCAGTCCAAGTTACCCTCGGCCTGGGCGTAGTCCAAGAGTTGCTGGCGGGTTTCCGCCCCCACTTCCAGATAACCCATGTGGGTCAAGGCCGAGTTCACGAAGTCGTCGGGCGTGGTCACACCGTCGGACTCCATGTACCCGATGATGTTCTGCACGCCGGGCAGGCTGGTGTCGGCGACATGGTCGGCCACGAAGTTGATCCTGGCCAGCAGCGAGCCGCTGTTGATCCATTCTTTGCCGGTGTACCAACCCTCCACGCTGGGCGGGTTCAGCAGGTCCTGGCCCATGTAGGCGGCCTGAGGCCCGATGTCGGGCAGGTCCGGGCCGGGGAACATGTTGGACTCGGTGAGACGTAGAGTCCCGGCAACCACTTCAGCCGGGCTCTTGATCTTGGCGAACTGGGCGTTCTTGAAGAATTCGGAGGTGAAGATGGTGCGAAGAACGGCCTTCATCTCGTAGCCCGACTCAACGAACGAGTTGATCATCATTTCGAGAGCATCCTCGTCACGGGCGGGCTCGATGGTCCACGCGGGTACCTGTACGTCGTCGGCGACGAAGAAGTTGTACAGGTGTCGGCAGATGAACCGAGCCGTGGCGGGCTCTTCCAGAATGATGTTGATGATGTCCTCTCCGTTGAAGTTACCGGTGCGGCCCAGGAAGGTCTTTTCTCCCTCATCATGGTCCTCAGCCCGGTATTCGAACTTCCAGGGGAAGCGCCAGTAAGGCTGGCGTGGCAGCCTGGGTTCGATGTTCCAGCCGGTGAAGGCCCGGGATGCCTCTCTGACGTCCACTTCTGTGTAGTTGCTGACGCCCATGGAGAACAGTTCCAACAGCTCCCGGCCCCAGTTCTCATTGACGGCGTACCGGTGATTCTCGTTGTTGTCCAGCCAGAAAATCATGGTGGGGTCTTTGGCCACTTCCAGCAAGATGTCCCGGTAGCTGCCCATGCCTATCTTGCGGAACATTACGATCTGCTCAACCAGTTGGTCGGCGCCGTCCAGCTTGGAGTTGGCGGTGGCGAAAACATGATGCCAGAATAGGGACATCTTCTCTTCCAGCGGCCGCTGGGTGGTAATCATGTGGTACATCCAGTTGTACTGACCCGGCACGGTAACTCCGCCAGGCAGCAGACAACTGGGATTGTAACGGACGAGCAGGGCGGTCTTTCCGGCAGCCTTGTCTGCGGGAGGGTTGATAAGCTCCTCCACGGTGGCATCGTAGCCTTGCTCCGCGTATCTCGCCAACTCGTCCCGCGTCGCGCCAAATCCAGCCCGGCGCAGCAGGTGGGCAATCATCGCTAGGTCTTTTGTGTTCGCCATTAAGAGACTCCTTTCCTGCGGTTGAAGTTTCTAAGCGCTAACCGCTTTAGGTGCGAATCGTTTATTTGGTAGGAATTATAATGGCAACCCCTAATCAATTCAACGGTATCCGAGTTCTTGACGGAATCATTAGGGGAATAATCGGCAGGTTGCCAACTTAGCCCCCTCCACCAGGGACTGGAGCTTGGCCCAGGCGATGTTGGCGTCGACCCTCCGGGACAGAATAAACGTCCCATAGCCACAGTCCGACCCGGCGATTACGTTCTCCCGGCCCACGGTTTCGGCATAGCGGACTATCCTATCGGCAACCAACTCCGGATGCTCGATAAAATTGGTGGTCGAGTCCAATACCCCCGGAATAAGCACCTTGCCTTCAGGCAGTTTCACTTCTCGCCAAATCTTCCACTCGTGTTCGTGGCGGGGATTGGCTCCCTCAAAGGATAGGCCGGCGGGGCGGGCCTTGAGAACAATGTCAACGATGTCCCTGAAGGGCACGTCATGGACGTGGGGGCCTTCGAAGTTGCCCCAGCACAGGTGCATCCGCAGCCGCTCCGGCGGCAGACCGGCGAGGGCATGGTTCAGCACCTCCACGTGCAGTTCCACGATCTTTTTGAACTCTGCGATGGTCAGGGGGCCGAACTGGGTGTTCCGGCTGGAGGCCAGGTCCGGGCAGTCGATCTGGAGCACAAAGCCGGCGTTCACCACGGCGTTGTACTCGTCCTTCATGACGTCGGCCAAGGCGTATAGATAGGCCTCTTCGCTTTCGTAGAACTGGTTGGGAAGGAACCTGGCAATCACCCCGGGCGAGGCGGCCGTCATGAAGATTTCCTGGTCCTCATTACCCTGAGTGGCCTTCTTCAGCCGGTCCAGTTCCCGGCCCACGGCAGGCCAATCGCTCCAGGCGATGGGCCCATTGCAGGCCGGCCGGTGGACGACGGCGGACGAGGGGCCGACGTAGTTTGCCGCCCATTCCGGAAAATCGACATCATCCAACCGTACTCGCGGCGGTTCGGACGCCCGGCCCGAAAACCCGGTGAAGCGGTCTTTGACGTAGGTGGCGTAGCTGGGCTTGCTCTGCTCCCCGTCGTTGATGACATCCAGGCCGATGGCTACCTGCCGATTCACGACCTCCGTCACCGCTTCGTCCGCTCCGGACTCGAACGCCTGCGGGTCCACTTGGCCCTGGCTATCTCTGGTTTCCAGCAGATCCGCGACGCTGCCGCTCCTGGGCAGGCTGCCCGTATGGGTGGTGAGTATCTTGGATGTGCTCTGTTTCATCCTTAGCCCTATCTCCCTAGATTTGGACCCAAAGTCAGCCGCTAGACCCGCCTTGCCGTTAAATTAATCCGGCACCGGCATCGCCACGGTCACGGTGGGAGCAGGAAACCTGGTCCGGTGTCCCTTGCCGGTTAGGTCCTCCCAGAGGCGCAGCGACTCGGGTCCAAAGCTGTGGATGCTACCGTCGGCAAGCTCGATGTCGATCTGACCGCTCAAGATGGTCAGCCAACGGCGGCGGGGCGCCGGATGGAAATCCGAAAACTCGCCCGCTTCGGTTATCTGGAGAGAGCAACCGGACACTCTTCCCAGGGATTCCAACTTGGGGTCGTCGGGCTGCAATTCTTCAATGTGGCTCTGACCGTCGTCACCGGTATACATCCTATGGATACTCATGGTTATTCCTCCTAAGTTTTATCGTTTACCCACCGGCACTCACTTCCGTCCCATCTCCCGGCGGGAGAGGGGTGCCGTGAAGAAATCAGATTGGAATGGGGCTAGCCCCAGGCTTTCCGGGCGGTTTCCACCACTAACTCCAGCTTTCGCCATTGCTCGGCTTCAGTGAGAAGGTTGCCCGCGGCGGTTGAGGCGAATCCGCATTGGGGACTGAGCGATAGGTTCTCCATGGGGACGTATCGGGACGCTTCCTCGATGCGGCGGAGCAAATCATCTTGGGATTCGGGCTGGGGTAACTTAGTGCTGATCAAGCCCAGGACAACATCTTTGCCCGGCGGGACGAACCGTAGGGGTTCGAAAGTCCCTGCCCGGTCCGTGTCGTACTCCAGCAGAAACCTATCGACGTTAAGGGTGCCGAACAGCTTTTCGGCGATGGGCTCGTACCCTCCTTCAGCATACCATTTGCTCTCGTTATTGCCTCGGCAGATGTGCAGGGCCACGGTCGGCCCATCTTTCCCGATCCCTTCCACGCAGTGGTTATCAGCGGCCACGGCCTCGTCGAACATCTTGTCAGGGTCTTCGCCCAATCCCCGAAGATGCTCGCGCCACTTGGCATCCACGTAGTAGCTATACCGGGGGGCGTCGAGTTGGATGTAGGCCACACCGTCGGCGGCTAAAGCGTCAACTTCCGACTTGATGATCGCAGCCAGTTCCGTCAGCAGGTCGGACCGGGTCGGATAGAACTGGTCGGTGATGCCGGCTTGGAAGCTGATGGCCGGGAATTGACTGGGGCTGGGCACGGTCACTTTTACCGGACCTGGGGCGTTAGCCATCACGAAGGGTGTCTGATTGCCGGTCAATCGCCGCGTCTGCCGTAGCTTGGCACCCACGACCTGCCGGGTACCCTGCTCCTGGGGTTCTCCGCCGGGCCCCTGCCAGATCCGAACAACGGCGGGAGAGCCGGTGGACACAAACCCGTCCACAACTTCCACCATGTCGTTCTGAAAGCCGGTGCGCCGGAACTCGCCGTCGGTGAAGATGTCTACCCCGATGCTCTTTTGCCGCTCCAGGGCGGCCAAAACGGCCCGGTCCTCTACCTCTTTGAGTACTTCCGAGGTTAGGCTACCCTCGTTGAAGGACGACCGGGCTGCCTTAACCTCGTCCGGGCGTAGCAAGCTTCCGACGTGATCCGCACGAAAGGTTCCGGGCATGCCTTGTCCTCCTGACGCAGATCGCGGCTAATCTTACGCTGGACGCACCGATCGATTCAAGCCCAAAGAATCTCTCACCATCCCGGCGCCCAAGATCATTGCGCGTAGCTTCCTGAACGCGGTTTCTCTGGGCAGGTACTTCATGCCGCAGTCCGGAGCAACCTGAAGCCGTTCGGGTGGAACGTAGCGCAGGGCTTCGCGGATGATTCCGGCGACCGTTTCCGGCGTTTCGACGCCCGGGTCGCCCAGATCCAGTACCCCCAATATGATCGTCTGGTCAGTAAATTTTTGTAGCACGGATAGGTCCAACTTGGGCTGGGCCGACTCGATGGATATCTGCCGCACCGACGAATTCGCCAACTCCGTCAAGAAGTCATACGCGCTAGGTTTGTCGCTCACCACGGCGGCGTAACCGAAGCACAGATGCAGAGCGGTGACGCCATCAACCCCTTCCAGCGCTTTATCGATGGCCCTGACCGCGTACTCCCTGGCCCCGGTGGGATTGTTCCGCAGCCAAGGTTCGTCCAGTTGCACTACGTCGGCCCCCGCTTGGAATAGCTCTTTGACTTCCTGATTGACGCAGGCGGCATAGTCCATGGCCAGGCTTTCCCGGTCGGGATAATAGTCGTTCTGGGCCTGCTGGGCCATAGTGAATGGACCCGGTACCGTCACTTTGATGCGGCACGCGGTATTTTTCCGCAGGAATTCCACGTCGCCCACCTGCACCGGCCTCAACCGGCGGATCGGCCCCACGACACGGGGCACTAGAGTAGTCTGCCCACCACTGCCGGCTATCTCCCCCGGCCGCTCTATGTCGATGCCCTCCAGCGCCGTGGCGAAACGGTTGGAGTAGCTCTCCCGGCGGATCTCTCCGTCGCTGATGATGTCCACCCCGGCCCGCTCCATGTCCCGGATGGCCAGTATCGTAGCGTCGTCCTGAGCCTCGGCCAGGAATCGTTCCGGGATGCGCCAAAGTCCTTGATAGCGAACCCTGGGCACTCTGGCCGACATGAGGGCTTCACGGTCGATGAGCCAATCCGGTTGGGGATAGCTGCCCACCACCGTGGTGAGCAGATCGCCTTCCGCCATATCCAAGTCTCCGGTATCCATGCGTGGGGTGATAGGTGAAACTATGTTATGTTCACCCAATATCGCTGTCAACGACCGTCCCAAGGCACCATGATACAATTCCCCAACCACGGTTCCCGCAGCTACCGCCCAGTCTCGCCGCGAGCGTAGCCGACCCTGCGAACCCAGTTATGAATGGCGAACCCAGGTATGAATCAGGTATGAATAATGAAGCGTAGCAATGAGCGCATACTAACGACCCATACCGGCAGCCTGCCCCGCCCGGCGGACCTGGTGGAGATGATTCAGGCCAGGGAGAATGGCGAGACCTCGGACGATGCATCATTCAACCTTCGAGTGAAAGCCGCCGTCGCCGAGACCGTCGCCCGGCAGATAGAGGCTGGCATCGACGTTGTCTCCGACGGTGAGATGGGAAAACCCAGCTTCGCCAGCTATGTGAAAAACCGGATCGCCGGCTTCGACGGCCAGAACCCGGAACCACGTATCTTCACCGACCGGGCTGAGTTCCCTGAGTGGAATGCCCGGTCGTCCCCCATCAGCGCTGTCCTGTCGGTTAGGCCGATGTGCACCGGTCCCCTAGCTTGGACTGACAAAGCGGCGGTCCAGATCGACATAGACAACTTCCAGGCTGCCTTGGAAGGCGCAGACCATGAAGACGCTTTCATACCGTCCGCCTCCCTGGGCATCATCTCAGAGATCATGCACAACCGGTATTACCCCAGCGAGAAAGCATATCTCTACGCCCTGGCCGACGTGATGAAAGAGGAGTACCAGGCCATCGCTCAAGCCGGCTTGGTTCTGCAGATCGACGCCCCCGACGCGGCCATGGGGCGGCATTCCCAGTTCGGCTTCCAAACATTGGCGGAGTTTCGTTCAGCCCTAGCCCAGCGGATCGAAGCGCTCAACCATGCCCTGGAAGGCATACCGCAGGAACAGATCAGGTTCCATCTGTGCTGGGGCAACTACGAAGGGCCCCACCATCACGACGTCCCGCTGCGAGAGATCGTGGACCTGGTGCTACAGGTGAACGCCGGAGCCTACTCGGTGGAAGCGGCAAACCCCCGGCACGAGCACGAGTGGCGCGTCTGGGAACAGGTAAAGCTTCCCGATGGAAAGGTGCTCATACCAGGAGTGATCGATTCGACCACACATTTTGTCGAGCACCCCGAACTCGTCGCGCAACGTATCGTTCGAGTTGCCCGATTAGTCGGCAAGGAAAACGTGATCGCCGGAACGGATTGCGGCTTCAGCACCTCCGCCGGAGTACCCAGAGTCGACCAGGCTGTCATGTGGGCCAAGTTTCGTACTCTGGCGGAAGGGGCCAAGCTGGCAACCCGGGAGTTGTGGGAGTATCAGTAGGAATCATGCCCCGTTTGTGGTGAGCTTGTCGAACCACGGTGATTGATGTTCGGATAGATTCCAAGTAGCGGCCAGGACCAGGAGAAACAGATGAAGCGCAGCACTGATCGGATACTCACCACCCACACGGGGAGCCTGGCCCGGCCGCCTGGCCTCCTGGAAATGATGACGGCCAAAGAAGCGGGGCAGCCCTACGACCGGGATGCCTACGCGTCCACGGTGCGGTCCGCCGTCTCCGACATCGTGCGGCGTCAGGCGGAAACGGGCGTGGACATCTTGTGCGACGGCGAGCAAAGCAAGCCGGGTTTTTTCACCTACGTCAGCGAACGCCTCACCGGATTCGAGCCTTTGGACGCGCCCCAGCGGGCGGGCCCGTGGGAAGGCTCTCGGGAGGTGCAAAGCTTTCCCGAATACTATGAGCTCTACGCCCGGGGACGCAGCCCCAACGTCTCCGCCCCCTTCGGAATGGTGTGCACCGGGCCGGTCACCTACCGGGGACAGGAACAGATCAAAACAGACCTGGACAACCTCAAGGCGGCTCTACAGGGTGTCGTCGCCGAAGAGGTTTTTGTTCCCTCGTCATCGGCCACCAACGTAGAAGCCCAACGCCGGAACGATTACTATCCGTCCGATGAGGCTTACCTTCACGCCATCGCCGACGCCATGCGCGAGGAATACCACGCCATATTGGACGCCGGATTCCTGCTTCAGATCGACGACCCCAGGCTGGTTACCTACTACGTCTCCCGTCCTGACTTGACCATCGCGGAGTGCCGCAAGTGGGCCGAGTTGCGGGTCGAGGTCCTGAACTATGCCCTCAGGGACATCCCGCCCGAGCGGGTGCGTTTCCATACATGTTACGGCATCAACATCGGCCCCCGGGTCCACGACATGGAACTGAAGGACATCGTAGACATTCTGCTGCGCATCAATGCCGGGGCTTACTCCTTCGAGGCGGCCAACCCAAGACATGAGCATGAATGGAAGGTGTGGCAGACGGCCAAGCTGCCGGAAGGGAAGATTCTCATCCCCGGCGTCATCTCCCACACCACCAATCTGGTGGAACATCCGGAGGCCATCGCAGAACGGTTGGTCCGGTACGCCGGCGTGGTAGGGCGGGAAAACGTCATCGCCGGGAGCGACTGCGGGTTCTCATCCCAAGCCACCACGGAACCAGAGATTCATCCCACGGTCGTTTGGGCCAAATTCCAGGCCATGGCCGAAGGCGCGGCCCTGGCCTCCAAGGAACTTTGGGGATAAACCCGGTACAAAATATTAAGGAGTAAATCTAATGGCTGATCTGGTAATGCGCACCGCCGTCGGCAACTACGGCCACACCAAGGGTCTGAAGGACGGCACCGCCACTTCCGATAAGTTCGATATGGAACACATCGACGTCTCTCCGGTCACCAGCATATTCCGCCGCATGGTTCGGGGGCTGGAGTTCGACGTGTGCGAGATGGCCC
>JAKUQE010000083.1 GCA_022450395.1 Dehalococcoidia bacterium
CGCGGAGTAGACGTTCATTGCGACCAATATCCCTACACTGCCGGGACCAACCCTCTGCGCAACTTGCTGCCCCTGTGGGTCCAGGCCGGCGGGATTGAGGCGATGCTGGAGCGGCTGGTGGACCCTAAAGCCATCGAGCGTATGAGGGAAGATATCCAGCGCGACGGACTAACCAATTTCGGCCGGGTAGCGTCTTGGGACGCCGTGCGCATCGCCATCTCTCCCAACCAGCCGGAGATCGCCGGCCGCACCATAGAGGAGGCGGCCTTGGAGCGTGAGTGCGACCCGCTTACGGCCGCTTGCGAAGTTCTCGCGGCTGACCAAGGGCATACCCGGATCGTGGTTACTTCCATGTCGGAAGACGACGTGCAGGAAATATTGCGCTCTCCGATGGTGATGATAGGTTCCGACGGCAATTCTCTGGCTATCCATGGCATCACCAGTCAAGGCAGGCCCCATCCCCGGTTCTACGGGACGTTCGCCCGGGTTTTGGGCCACTATGTCCGTGACCTTGGGATCCTCTCGCTGCCCCTGGCCATCCACAAGATGACGGGAGGGTCAGCCGATGCGCTGAGGATGTACGACCGGGGAAAGTTACTGGAAGGGAACTGGGCCGACATCACGGTGTTCGACCCGGACCAGATCGGCGAAATGGCTTCCTACGACGATCCTCACCAGTACGCCAAGGGCATCTCCACGGTAATTGTTAACGGAAAAGTTGTCATCGAGGCTGGGGAGCATACGGGCGAACTTCCCGGCAAAGTCTTGCGCCGGGGACTCAATGGCGTGGGTTAATAAACTCGTGTTGCCCCCGGCCGGTGCGAGACGAATCGGACCGTCCCGATGGTATACTAGTTGGCCGAGACATTATTACGTAACAAAATCTTTCTAGAGGGTTCGCCAGAGTGAGTTCTGGGAAGAGCATCCAGACAGACGTATTAGTTGTGGGATCTGGTGCGGTGGGCGTAGCTGCCAGCATTGAGGCAAAGGAAGCCGGCGCCCAGGTAATAGTTTTGGAAAAGGAGGACCACCTAGGCGGCGCGGCCGCGATCTCCGGGGGAGGTTGCTGCATCGTGGATACACCGCTTCAGCGGGAGAAGGGAATCCAAGACAGCCCCAACCTGGCTTTCGACGATTGGATCAGTTGGGGGCAGGGTTCGGCCGACGAAGAGTGGGTCCGCTTCTATGTGGAGCAGTCCTGCCAGGGGCTATACGAATGGGCCAAGGAAAGGGGGGTCGATTGGGTTGGGGTGAACCCCAATGAGGGCAACAGCGTTCCACGCTGGCACCGGCCCGAGGGGGGCGGTGGCGGTCTCTGGCACGCTCTTTACGCCACGGCGCTGAGCCGGGGTATCGATTCCTGGATCCCTTCCACCGCGGTTCGAGAGCTCATCGTTGAGAATGGAAGGGCGATTGGTGTCCGGGTGGAGAACCTGGAGACGGGAGAGTCACAAGAGTATTTCGCCAAAGCGATCGTCATGGGAACCGGCGGTTTTGCGTCAAACTTGGACATGGTGATGGAGCACCGTCCCGATCTTAGAGACCATCGGATCCTGGAAGGCTCCCACGTCGGGGCCAGGGGGGATGGCCACCATATTGTGCAAGAGGCGGGAGGTATTCTGACTCATATGGGTGACATGTGGTTCTACAGCTTCGCCATACCCGATCACCGGGACCCGAACCAAAGGAGGGGTCTGGTGATAAGGGGGATGGCTGATGCGGTTTGGGTGAACATGCAGGGACATCGATTCCACAATGAAGAGCTAACCGGCGGATGGTCGGGGACGAGGGCCATAATGGCCCAGGAACCGGCCCAGTGTTGGGCTATCATCGATGGGGCCATGCGAGAGCACGTGGTCGTCAGCGATCCTTATTATTACCAAGAAGGCATCTCGGTGCGGGACTACGAAAAGGTGGCTGAACTTCTGGAAGTCTCGCCTTACATCAAACGCGGGTCTACATTGGAAGCACTTGCCCTGGATATGGACGTGACGGTTGAAACCTTGAAAGGTACCATCGACCGCTACAACACCCACATAGATAGCGGCCTGGAAAAGGACCCGGACTTTGGCAGACCGATGGCGGGGCGGCAGAAGATCGAGCAACCGCCTTTCTACGCTCTGAACTACGGACCCCTGGCCCGCAAGAATTTCGGCGGGGTTAAAACCGACCTGCGCTGTCAGGTTGTGGACAAGAATTACCGTGTAATCGAAGGACTATTCGCGGCGGGGGAACTGGCCGGTATGGCCGGGGGGCACATCAATGGTAAAGCCGGACTGGAGGGGACAATGCTGGGGCCCGCCCTTTTCAGCGGCAGAGTGGCAGGGGCATGGGCGGCCCGTGAAGCCGGATTCGGAGGAGGATTCGGAGGGTAGCCTACAGTCTGGGTGTTTCTAAGTCACTGCTCGCCCCTTTACATAAGGACGTGACGGGGGTGTAAAATATCAGATGTGACATCTCCCTCAATGCTCCGAGTCAACTGCTGTACCCTTCGTTCTTCTTATAATTTTTTCTCTTCACCGATCCTACCTATTCCGCTCTCACTGCTATCTGAAACTCTGCGAGGTTGACCGTGCGACTTGCAATACCTGACGTCTGGCGACAAAAATTCTCTTTCTTGCCCAGAGAAAACACCTTCTTTTTCCTGTTACATCAAAGCGCGATGAACATCCAACAGGTGGCGCGCCGGTTACTGGATCTCATGGAAAACTATGAGAATGTTGAAGCCAAAGTTCAGGAGATCAAGGATCTGGAAGATTTCGGAGACCGGATCATTCATGACATCACCCGGTCTCTACACCGGACTTTCGTGACCCCTATCGACCGGGAAGACATCTTGGCCCTGGCTGGGAGTTTGGACGACGTGGTGGATGCCATGGACGAGGCGGCTCAGTACACCGTGGAGTATCACATCGAACAACCCACCGAGTCTGCTCGTCTATTGGCCTCCATCATAGTTCAATGCGCCGATGAACTGGAGCAGGCGGTGGCTATGCTGTCGACCAGAGGCTCAATGTTGAAAGATATCCTGCCCCGAGTCGTTGAGATTAACCGGTTGGAAAACGAAGCTGATGGCGTATACAGCAGGGCTAAAGGTGAACTGTTCAGCAATGGCTTCGATGTGATGATGATTTTGAAGTGGCGGGACATTTACGACGATCTTGAACAGGCCACTGATAGGGCGGAAGACGCCGCCGATATCCTGGAAGGAATAGTGCTGAAGCACTCCTAGTCTTGGCGGGCGTTACAAGAGCGGCAGGTCCGAACTTCGTGGAATGGTCTATGGGAAGGTTCAGTTGTTGCCCGCAGGCCAACCGTAAGAGATCTGCCGCCGAAGAGGTTGATCTGATCTCATCATATTTCGTGGTAGGTGCGAATGCCCGTTCTGACCCGTGATTGATCCCACGTCGTTGACCTTTCTGATCGCGGTAATCTTGATCGCGCTTGCCTTCGATTTCGCGAACGGGTTCAACGACGCGGCAAACGCCATTGCCACCGTGGTATCCACCCGGGTGATGTCCCCATTGGTTGCCGTCACCATGGCCGGTGGGATGAACTTCCTGGGCGCTTTATCCGGGACGGCAGTCGCCAAGGCCGTCGGCAAGGGCGTCGTCGACCCTGATTCCGTCACGATGGTGGTGGTAATGGGCGGCGTGGCCGCTGCCGCCACATGGGTATTCCTGGCTAGCCGGATGGGTTTGCCGGTGAGCGGCAGCCATAGTCTGATCGCCGGCGTGGCGGGGGCAGGTATCGCGCATCATGGCGGCCCCGGTGTCTTGGTGGGGTCCGGCATCCTAAAGATCGTCCTGGGTCTGGCTTTTTCCCCACTGCTTGGACTTACCGGCGGGTTCGCCATAATGCTGACCATCTATTGGGTGTTCCGCCACGTAAGCCCGGCCATGGTGACGGCAATCTTCAGCAAGCTGCAGATAGTGACGGCGGCGGCGATGGCCTTCAGCCACGGCTCCAACGATGCGCAAAAGACCATGGGAATAATTACCCTGGCCCTCTTTGTAAGCGGGGCTTACAATCTGGAAACCTTCGAGATACCCTTCTGGGTGATTCTGCTGTCGGCCAGTGTTATGGCGTTGGGCACCTATTTCGGGGGGGCGAGGGTCATACGCACGCTGGGAGTGCGTATCATCACCATGAGACCGGTTCATGGGTTCGCCGCGGAAAGCGCCGCCGCCACCGTCATAGAAGTGGCAACCCGGATCGGCATCCCAGTCAGCACCACCCATGTTATTACCTCCACCATCCTGGGAATGGGGTCCACCCGGCGGCTCTCGGCGGTACGGTGGGGCGTGGCCAGAGGTATCGTGTACGCCTGGGTGCTGACCTTCCCGATATGCGGTGTATTGGGGGCGGGGCTCTACCTTCTGGTCAACCTGGCGACGAAGAGCTAGGCGTCCCGCGAGGCGGTACCCGCCGGTTTGTTTTAATCTCTCCTTTTATGTGGTCATTGGGAGACGCATGGCGTTCTGCGCTAACCGGTAATTGGAGATCTTCGGGAGGCGGCATGGTTAGAGTGGTCCGAGCGGGGCTGATCCAGGCCGGGATGGGCGATGAACCCGCCGACGATGTGGACCGGTCGAAGAAGTACATGTTGGAGAAGCATTTGGCTCTCATCGAAGAGGCGGCCGGTAAGGGAGTGCAGGTCCTCTGTTTGCAGGAAATCTTCAACGGTCCCTACTTCTGCGCCGAGCAAGACAAGAGATGGTATGCGATGGCCGAGGCCGTTCCCGGCGGGCCCACAGTGGGACTGATGCAGGCGCTGGCCAAGAAACACGGGATGGCGATGGTAGTGCCGGTTTACGAAGAGACCATTCCCGGCGTGTATTACAACACGGCGGCAGTCCTGGATACCGATGGGACCTACTTGGGGAAGTACCGTAAGAACCACATTCCACATCTTCCCCCCGGCTTTTGGGAGAAGTTTTATTTCAAGCCAGGCAACTGCGGCTATCCGGTATTCACCACCCAGATCGGGAAAATCGGCGTCTACATCTGCTACGACCGTCACTTCCCTGAGGGCTTCAGGGAGTTGGGGCTGAACGGTGCGGAAATCGTTTTCAATCCGTCCGCCACGGTTGCTGGCTTATCGGATCACCTGTGGGAGTTGGAGCAACCTGCCGCGGCAGTGGCCAACGGTTATTTCGTCGGCGCGATCAACCGGGTTGGGCGGGAAAAGCCTTGGGACATGGGCGAATTCTACGGGCGGTCCTATTTCTGTAACCCGCGAGGCCAAATCGTTGCCCAAGGCTCCCGGGACAAAGATGAAGTGATCGTAGCCGATCTCGACCTGGACGAGATCCGGGAGGTACGGGAAACCTGGCAATTCTTCCGTGACCGAAGGCCCGATACCTACGGAGGGCTGGTTGCCCTTTAATGGGATCGACGGAGGGCTGATTGCTGGTCACGGGGAAGGCACAGGGGAACAGCGGTTCATCGCGTCTATATGGAAAAGAAGATCGCCGGACCCCCACGATCAGTCCCGACTAGGCAGACATACGCGCCCGCCACCGAAGGATTCGTCTAACGAGGAGAATAGAGACTAGTGCCACGATTACGGGCAGATCAAAATACAAAGGGTTTTTGATAAGCGCCATGATGTGCCCCACGAGCCATGTGGCCGGCAAGCTGAATGACTCCGAAATGGCGGCACCGGAAAATTCCTCTATCTTAGATACGAAGAGTCCGTCCAACCTCTCCGACAGAGGTATATGCAGGTAACCATCGAACAGGCCATCGAAAAAGAGCCAGGAGAACACCCCCCCGGCAACGGCGATGGGCCAACCTTCCTTCCCGGCTATTCTGAGATATAGCAGAGTGATTAGAGGGGCGGCAATCATGAATCCCAGGAGCCAGATGGCCAAGTAGAATCCTACGATCCAGGCCATGGCCGCTATCGTGCGGCGACGCTCCACGCCGGGCTCCAGGGTCACGGCATCCTCCAGATGGGGTTCCACCTCTATGGGTACATTTTCGTGACGCTGGCCGCGACTCCTGAGTTCCAAGGCCACGCCCCCCAAAGCCAGCATTAAGGCAGGTATGCCAATGGCCAAGGGGAATACCGCGCTGCGGCTACTCGACTGCCCGAAGCCGAAAAGGGATTCCCATATGATCCAGGCGAAAAGTATCGGGAAGAACAAAGCGCACGCAACGCGAGGTAGACGATCGGCCACTCCCGGGGGGAGCGCTTTCTTGAGCAGGTCCTCTACCGATTCTCTAACAGTCATCAGCCGGTCCAGGCTGCCCAAGGGGCTGCTGGTCCATGGCGGCCAGGTGCTGCTGGCGCCGCCGCTCCCGTCGGTCTTGAAACATCGGGTAGAATAACGATGCCAACATTATGAGGCCGATGATAATGACCCCAGGACGGGCGAGCCAGGCGAAGTCACCGTATGCCTGGGTGGAAACGAACAGGTTGGTTTCCGCGATCCGACCCAGAACCACGCCCAGCAGCAGTGGGGCCCGCGGCCAGTCGTACTTCATCATCAGCCAGCCAATCATCCCAAAGACCAATACCAATATCAGGTCTTCCGGCGAGTTTTTCGTCGCGAACCCACCCAGGTAAACCAAGAGCAGGATAAAGGGGATTATCAAGGCGCCGCGGACTTCGGTTATCCTGGCCAGGTAGCCGAGAAAGAGGAAACAGACCGCCACGGTGATTATGTTGGAGATGATCAGGATCCATACGAAGGAAAAAGTGAGCTCGAGGCCGGACGGCACGAACTCCCCTAGGGCCGCCATATCGGGGCGGATGGGCGTGTGTGGGTCCAGCATATTGGGACCGGGCACCAATCCCTGGATGATGAATGCGCCTAGCAGGATGGCCATGGAGAGGCTGCCGGGGACACCGAAGGCGATAGTGGGAATCAGCGAGCCACCCTCTTTGGAGTTGTTGGCCGCACCTGGCCCCAGCACCCCTTCTATCGCTCCCTTGCCGAACCGCTCTTTGTTGGGAGAACTCTGCACGGCGTGGGCGTAGGCCATCCATTGGGCGGGGCCGCCGCCCAGCCCGGGAATGATCCCGATGTAAGCTCCCAGGGCGCTGCAACGCAATACCAGCGACCAATGGCGGAAGGTATCCTTGACCCCCTCCATCACGCCACCGAGCTTGCCGGCTCCACGTTCGGCGATACCAGTACCCTTGACCGCCAAATCTATCATCTCAGGGATGGCAAAGAGGCCCACAGTTATCGCTACAAAGTTGATGCCATCCGCCAGAAACAGTGTCCGATCTTGCCCAAAGACTGACTCCAGCATGAAGCGCGGAACACCCTGAATGGGGTCCCACCCGATCATGGCGAGGGCCAAACCAAACGCCCCAATGGTGAGTCCCTTTATCATGTTGCCCCCGCTCAGGGTGGCGACGAAGGTGATTCCCAGGAGGGCAAGCATGAAAAACTCCGGGGAGGCCAGGGCCAGCACCAAAGGACGCACTATCGGGATGGCCAGTGCCAGAACAAGGGCGCCAAAAATTGCGCCAACCAAAGAGCTCATGAGGACAGCCCCCAAGGCTCTCCCCGCCTCCCCCCTTTTGGCCATGGGGTGGCCGTCGACTATGACCGCGGCGCTGATTCCCTCCCCGGGAACACCGAAGAGCACCGACGTGATGTCCCCTGTGGTGGCAACTACTGCATTGGCTCCCAAAAGAAAGGCGAAGGCTTGGGTGGCTTCCATGTTGAAGGTGAAAGGAAGCATCAAAGCCAGGGCAACCGCGCCACCCAGTCCGGGCAGTATCCCCACCGCAAACCCGATGGCCACCCCTAACAGCAAAGCGAAGAACGCGGCCTCACCGTGCGTAGAAAAGGGTAGGATGTTGTACAGGCCGCCAAAGAGCGCGCCAAAGTACGCGCCGAAATAATCGACCACTAGATCACTCTCGACTCGAAGGGCCGCGGCTCCGCGAAGCCGCAGCCCTCATTTGAGGGTTTAGAGGTGGTCCTGAGCCTCTCCTGAATCTGCGAGCTAACACTCACCGCGGTCTAAGACCATGAACTGCATCGCTTTGCAGGTACTTTGGCTCATTTGCAGGGTGCCGGCCACGTACCCGACAACTTCATCGCCGGATACAGGGTTTAGGTACAAACCCGCCTTTTTGGCGTCGGCGAGGAAGCCGGGATCCTTCATGGTGGCCGCGAAGGCCTGGCGGAGGATCTCGATCCTCACCTCGGGTGTTCCGGGGGGTGTTGTCCAGGGCCGCTGGAATTTGTAGCCCCCAGCCCAGGTATCCCACAGGGCCCGGTCCTTCTCATCAGTGATCACGTCGCCCATAAGTGGCAGATCCGCGATCTCTTCGATTCCGGGGGCGGGGAAGACCATAGCCACAGGGATCAGTTTGCCGTCACCTTCGGCATCCAGCAGGTGTCTTGCGGTTATACCCATGGACTCCCAGCCCCAGCAGGCCACGTCCACCTCTTTTTCCTCCAAGGCCAGGCGTATCTTGGACGTGCCTCGGTAACCCGAGACAATCTTGAAATTAGTGCCTCCGAACTTGTTTATTAACAAGGGAACGTCGCTTAGGGAGGCGCCGAAGGCGGCGGTGGCCCCAAACTTGAGCTCCCTGCCTTCCTTCGAGGCATTGACCAGGTCGTCCCAGGTTTTTAGGCCGGTGAAGCCCATAACGCCGCAAACAGGGTTGCCATCGCTGGGAGCGCCGATCCAGCCATACCGCTCACCGGAGAACTGGATGCCCGGATTGCCCCGCAGCGCCTGGATCAAGAGATTGTTAGAGTTCCACAGGCCTAGGGTGAGCCCATCGGGCTTGGCCTGGTTATAGATATAGTTGGCGGCGATGACGCTGCCCGCTCCGGTCATGTTCTCCACTATCACATTGGGGTTGCCGGGAATATGCTTCCCGATGTGCCTGGCGATGGCCCGTCCGTAAGTGTCATACCCACCACCCGCGGAGAACCCCACAAGAAGGCGAATGGTCTTACCTTCGTAAAAATCCGCCTCCCCTGGGCGCGCCGCCAAGACCGCTGCTTCCACGATCTGTTGGACCTCTTCGGAAGTAACTCCGGAAGAGGCTGCCGGGGCCGCGGCGAGAGCTTGCTGTACCGCGGTTTGGATGATTGCCTCAGTATCCACCGGCGCCGGTGCTGCCTTCTCGGCGGCGGCGCCGCAGGATATGACCAAGGCCAGAATCAATAGGACTGGAACCAACCAGATCGCTTTGAACTTCTTGAATCTCAGGTATGCGATGGTTACTCCTCCATCGAAACCCAAAAAAATATATTGTCCGGGGAACTTCTGTCCAACGGGACATGCTAACGATGATCCCTCGGAAGCAGCCCTTGCGGGCGGTCAGGCGAGCGAATCAGAAACGCCCTGTTTCGGCGAACTTATCCTTGAAGCGTGCATAATATATGGTACCTCATTGCTGCATGTCAACCTGCTATTCTCGTCCTGTAGTTGGGTGACGCATGACTTAGTTCGGCGGGATCTACGATGGACACCCCTCCGCTCACGCGACCTCGCGATTCCTGAACCCCTAGCCGGGCAATATAGCCGTAGCCTCGATCTCGATCTTCAGATGCGGCTCCACCAGCCCGGCGACCTGGACTCGTGTGCTGGCTGGCAGATTGTCTCCGAAGTATTTGGTTCTCACTTCGTGGGTGGCCGCTCCGGCTTCGTGGGAGATTTCCGTCACGAAACTGGTGATCTTTACGATGTTGTCCAGGGTTCCACCCTCGGCCTCCAAGATGAACTTTATCCGCTTTAGGATCACATCGGTCTGCGCGGCCATGTCGCCGTACTCCGCCTCCGTGTTCCGGGCCGTGGCCCCGGATAGAAACAGCATGTTCCCCACCCGCACCGATTGGAAATGGGGCGCGCCGGGCGCCGGGAGTTCCGGGTAGTTTTTTCTTATGACGTCCATCGATTCCTCCTCTCGTACTGCGTGATGTTGAATGTGGTGGATTGATTGATTATGGCAGAGGGTCATTCCGAGGAGCGGACCAGAGAGGAATCTGGTGATGGGCAGAGTAACACTACCCCAGATCCCTCTCCTTTCGCCGAAGGACCGGAATGACATTTGTCGATGTTACCTGGACACAGTATTCGTCGCTCAGTGCCGGTTATCGACTTTCCATCTCGTTTACCAGCGCCTCTAAAGCCTGGTGGAAACATTCCAAAGGCGCCCTGGCGATGCCCGCGCCCACTTGTCCCGCCCCTGCCTCTTTGTGGGCGATCCCGGTGTTGATGGCGGGTGATATGCCCGTCTCCACCACCTTTCGCAGGTCGATGCCAGAGGGAACCCCCTGATAATCAAGGTTGGGAATAGATAAGTGGGGGTGGTGGCCCAACGTGATCTCACCCATCTCCTGGGTGTAGTTCAGGGCGTCGCGATATGTTCCCGCTCCGACGAATCCGACGACGGCCGGGGAGCCGGCCATGGCGAACGCGCCCAACCCCAATGTTTCCAGGATGGCGCTGTCTCCCATGTCGGGATTGGCGTCGTCGCTGGTGAACCCGGGGAAATACAGTCCATCCGGCATCAGAGACGGTGCGGTGAACCACCGGTTGCCCAGGGCGCCGATCCTGATGCCGAAGTTAGTGCCGTTTCTGCTCATCGCGGTTATCAGGGTAGAGCCATTTATCGACGCGGCGGCGTCCATCGCCGATTTCGCGGCGGCCATGGCCAGATTCAGGAAGAACTGGTCGTTGCCCACCAGAAAATCGGTCACCTCGCTCAGACTTGCCTGTTGCGAGGAGCCGCGCACCAGGTGAGGGGCGATGGCCCGAAAAAAGAGGGACGTGGCGGCCACGTTGCGCTGGTGCATCTCGTCTCCCATGGCCAACGCCTGGGCCATGATAGGCCTCAGTTCGACACCGCCGGCCCGGAGCACCGCTTCTCTGAGCGCCGGCGCCAGGGTTTTCTCGATCCATCTTAACCGCTCGATAACCGAGTCATCGTTGGCGCCGAACCGCATCACCTTGCCCAATCCCTCGTTGATCGTGCAATAGGCCTGATTGCCCAGGGTCCGGTTCTCCACCACGAACACGGGCATGGATGGGCTAAATATGCCGGTCATGGGACCGACGGCGGAGAAGTCGTGAGCCGATTGAAGAGTTACAGAACCGCTGGAGGCCAGAGCCGCCGCTTCCTCCTCAGTGCCCGCCCAGCCTTGATATCGAAGCGCCCCGGCGACCGCTCCCTGCATGGGGCTACACATCGCGGGCCACTGGACCGGCGGCCCGGCGTGCAGCAGCATCCCTTCGCCTAGCTGGGGCATCACTTCCGACGCCGGAGCCACGTCAACAAGAACGGGCTCGGCATTATACATATGGCTTAATGCGGCCTGATTGGCCTCTTCTATGGGCTTCTGCAAATTAGCTGGATCCTTCCTTGCGAAAATCAGCGTTACCAACCCCGTTCGTGGTGAGCCTGTCGAACCACCCTTTCGCGGAAGGACCCTTCGACAAGCTCAGGGCGAACGGGATATACCACGTCTATCTACAAAACTAGGTACCAGGTCCTTCGGAGTCAGAAATGCGGTTAGGACCACCGGATCGTTCCAGGCGGCTTAGCAAGTCTGTCAGCCGATGGTCCCCTCCGGCGGGTGGTCTCCAATCCACCCGAACCACCGGGAACCCCAACTCCTGAAGGGTGTCGGCAAAGACCTCCAATCCCACGTTGATGGTGGCGGGAGGACCACCGAGCAAATCTCTTTTCTCAGCCACGAGTGTCACCTCCGGGCAAGGGGACGGCGCCGCCGCGGCTGATGGCGGAGGCGATGCGGGCGGCCAAAGCGTTGCTGTGTACCACCAACGCTCCTGCGTGGGTCATGGTTTTCTGCTGTTGGTCCATATCCTGGGGATCATCGGGGCTGCCGCACAGGGCCACCACGCAGGCCAACGAGCGCCCGGCGTTCCGCGCAATGTCTTGGGCTTCCAGTAAAGCGGGTGCCAGTTCGGCAGCCGGGTCGGGGTGGGCGCCGTAGCCCAGGATCACGTCCAAGAGCACAACACCCACTTTAGGATTGGTTGCCGCTTGGACCAACGCTTCGCATCGGGACCGGAAATCGATTATGGGGTGGGGACGTCCCACTGTATAGCGGTCGTCGCCCATATCTATCAGCAGATCGCCGCCAACTTGTTCCCGTTCCAGTCCGGAACCGGCTTGATGTCCCAGATCCCTCAGGATAAACAAGGACTCATAGCACAACGTACCCCCGGAATAAAGCCCTCGAATGCTCCGGTGTCCAGGGTCCGGGCTGGCGATGATCGATTCGATCTGTTTCCTGCTTTTATCGTCTAATAATGCCCAGCCGGGCGACTCCTTGCCTAATAGTTTCAGAACCCGGAGGGCCGTACCTTCGAGATTATTTTCCATGTGGACGTTTCCGCGGCCGGCTCGTTCTCCTTGTTCTCCGAGGAAAGAGATAACGCACGGCTTGCCACACCGGGAAGCGGCCTCCAGCACCCGGTCGCGGGCGGACTGGGCGGGAGGTTTGGAGATAAGAACGATGATTTCAGTGGCCGAGTCTTCCCCCAAGGCCCTTAACCCTTCAAGCATCATCGCCCCGTTCACCTCACCGGACAGGTCCCTGCCACCCACGCCCAACGCATGGGAGATTCCCTCTCCCGATTCGGCCAGAAGGCAGATCACCTGCTGCAGGCCGCTGCCAGACGCCGAAACCAATCCAACCCGGCCGCTGGGCACGGCGTTGGCGAAGCCCAGAGGAACGCCGTTGATGATAGCGGTCCCGCAGTCTGGGCCCATCATAAACAGGCCGAGGCTGATCGCCTGCTGTTTCAGGTCAACCTCGTCTTCCAGCGTCACATTGTCGCTGAAAAGTAACACATTGAGTCCCAGGTCCAGGGCCTTTCTGGCTTCGCGGGCGGCGTGTTCTCCAGGCACCGAGATCATCGCCAGATTGGCTTGGGGTAACGTCTGTAATGCCCCTTCCATGGAGCGGGGCCGGTAGCCTGTCCCGCCACCCGTTCCTTGACGGCCGGACATAAGCCGCTGCTGGACCGACGTCATTACGGCCTCTTCCCGGCCGGGCGGGGTCAAGTCGAAAGCCACGATCAGGTCGTTGGGGGTGGCCGACTTTCCACTATCCGCCAGCAGACCGGCCTGGGCCAGCAGATCTTTGTTGTTGTCGGTACCCATGATGGCGGTCGCTTGCGCCACGTTTTCCAGCCCTTCCATCTCCTGGGAGAGCCTCATCAAAGCCACCGAATCGCGGTACATGTTTTTAAGGACGTGGTTCTTGACCGTCATGCTGAAATTCCAGCCATACGGCGGCTAAAGGCGATCGAGCTTTGCGCCGCCGTATCTGGGGATGCCTGGGATCGGCCGATTCGCAAACCACAGTAAATCCCCAGTAATATCCCGGCTAAAGCGTCCCAACCCGACGTGTGTCCCGTGCGGATCAGGTCCAAGGCGGCGTTGACCGTATCGGGCCTGGCATCCACTTCCAAGAGACATCGCAACAGGCGGTGCTGGGCCGCACTGCCGTATCCCTGAGCCGACTGCTCCAACATCGCGGCGCTGATCCGGGTGGTCTCGGCGGCCGCATGCCTGGTGACGCAAGCGGCCAGGGCGTCAATGCTAAAAAGTGAAGCCGTATTCTGCGTGGCCCTTAGCGCCACCAACATACCTCCCAGTAGGTCGTCGCCCGAGGGCGTTAGGCCCGGACCCAGACCCACCAGACCAGCCACGGCTTGATCTATCGCTTCCGTGGCGGAACGGGTTAAGCCCCCGCACAATCGGGACAGGCGTGGCATCGCCAACTCGGCAACCGCGTTCATGTTTACGGTGCCGGACGACCCTGCGTTGGCAATACGGGCGGTGTGGGGGATAATTTCGGCCAGGCCATCCGAGGGTATCAGTGGATCCACTAGGTTGATCAGGACTTCCAGACGGCGAAGGATTTCATCCGGCGGCGCCGTTGATACGGCCATGTCCGGTTCCCAGAGCACTGTTTCTGCCGTCGTGAGCACTAGCTCATGTCCAACCACTAGGTCCACACCATCCGTGTCCAGATGGCAGCCTTCACTGATTCCGAGACTGCGAAACGTGGTTTTTGAGGGAATCTTTACCGCCAGTGTCAAAGGTCCTTCGCCCAACCATTCGTCCGCCAGACAAAATACCTGCCCGCCACCGCTCTCCAGATAGCAGGACCGCCGGAAGACGGCGAAGACCGTTCCCCAACGCCCTGATTTAGGAACCCGCTTCGCCAAGGGACCGCCCATGGAAGTTATTGGGTAAACTGTGCTCGAAGTCATTAAAAACTCCGGCCCATCATAGCTTGCCCTTACGCACGATTGCAAACTGCTTGACACCCCCGCTGTCCCCGTTACAATCAACCGATACCCGGCGGAATCCGGCTAGGGATCGCCGGTGGGAGAGCCCAACGATGAGCAGTGATGCCAACAGAACCGATCTAGAGCCTAGCGCCGAGAACGGCGCGTTGACGATGGAACGGCTGGAGGAGTTCCGGCAGAGCTTCGATGCCAACCCCTCTAATAGACTTATGCAGAACGCGGTGACCCAGCACGATGTCAACGACATCGCCCTTAACCGGTCGATAGTTACCGAGGCGGACCACACCTTTTCCACCGTGTTGGACGACTGGGGAGTGACCAACCAGGCCAGAACGGGCCGCTGCTGGATGTTCGCCGGCCTGAACCTGTTCCGCGCCGGCACTAGAAACATCATGAACGTCAAGCAGTTCGAGTTCAGCCAGAACTACCTGATGTTCTGGGACAAGATGGAAC
>JAKUQE010000084.1 GCA_022450395.1 Dehalococcoidia bacterium
GGTGAGTTGATGATCTGGCATGATTGATCCTCCTCAAGGAATGACTGGATTTCAGTCCGGCCTACGTTTAAGCCGGTTGATTGCTTTTGGCAGATGCCTAGTTTGCCACATTTTGGGGAGATTCGCATATGGCGCTCAGAGCGCCCCAATCAGTTGAGAGTGACGGAATGTCCCGGATCTGCGGTCTGTCATTGCCCCGAAAATAGAATCGCCGACCTTCGGCCGCACACTTCGTCATTCCGACACCAGCCCTTCGGCGGAAGGGCGGCGAGGAATCTTAGGTGACTGCTACAACCAAGCATGAGACCCCTCGCTAGGATCGAAGTGACACGAATCGCCCATTGTGGTGCTGGTGCCAACCAGCATGAATGATTCCGGGGAGCGAAAGGACGAGGAATCTGGGGTGGTGTGGGTCCACCTATCCCCAGATTCCTCTCCTTCCGCCGAAGGATCGGAATGACAGGTGGAGGGGTCGGAATGACAGTTGGAGGGGCCGGAATGACAGTTTTGGCGGTTGAAATGACAGATTGAGCCCGCAGTAGATCAAAGCGTCTGGCCTGTTTCCTATGAGGTTGGGACGAGCGATGATATGGCGCGTTATGCTGGGGAATACTGTAGCCGTACACTTCGTGGAACCCTGGGAAGTTTGACAACCTCCCAAAGCCGAGAGTAACCTCAAATCACCTGATCGAGGCTCAGTTGCCAGGACGGAAACGGCTCGAATCAGGAATCCTGACTTAGGGGTGATCCCAGTGGTTGAGACCACGCAAGCCGCGCTGAAAGTTGGGCCTTCTACGATGGATTTCCGCGAGATGGAGGTCCCGGAGATCGGTCCCGATGCAGCCCTACTGAAGGTGGAAGTCGCCGGTGTCTGCGGCACCGACGTCAGTCAATACCGCCTCCCGTTGCGGGGAAGCCCCATCATCATGGGCCACGAGAATGTGGGCTACATCGCCAGTGCGGGTAAGCAGTTCATGGCGCGCAAGGGAGTACAGGAGGGAGACCTGGTGTTCCTTGAGCACTATCTCCCCTGCGGCAACTGCGAATGGGACCATATGGGCGAATACCGGCACTGTACCGCCACCGACTGGTTCTACGACGACCATGCCATCAGGTACGGGTATACATCCATCGAAACCGCGCCGGCGTTGTGGGGAGGTTTCAGTCAATACTTGTACCTTGCCCCCAACGCCATAATCCACAAGGTGCCCGACGGCGTCACGCCGGAGGAAGCGGGAACGGCAACTCCCATGGCCAACGGTGTCCAGTGGGCCTTATTCGAGGGCGGAGTAACCTACTCTTCTATAGTATTGATCCAAGGGCCGGGTCAGCAGGGTATGTGTTGTATCATGGCCTCCAAGCACGCCGGAGCCGACTGCATCATCGTCACCGGAACATCCAAGGACGGAACGCGGCTGGAAGTTGCCAAGGCCATGGGCGCGGACTACGTTATCAACATCAACGACGAAGACCCCCTGGAACGCATCATGGAGATCACGGGCGGACAGGGTATCGATGTATCTGTCGACTGCACCGTCGGCTCCGGAACCGCTCCCACACTGCTGGGAATCGAAGCCGCCAAACGCCGGGGAGCTACTTTGGTTGTTCAGGGAGAGGATGGCGAGTTCCCCAACTTTCCCATCGGCAGGATGACCAGGAAGTACATCACGTTGAAAAGCGCCCGCGGTCACAGCTACAAGTCGGTAGAGGTGGGACTGCACCAGATCGCTTCCCGCCGCTTTCCGCTGGATCTGATGACTACCCACTCATTCGGGCTATCAGAAGTGGATTACGCCATCAAGTCCGTCACCGGCGAAGGGGCGCCCGGCGCTATCCACGTTTCTGTATATCCGTGGCGTTAGGCTGAGGAGGTTCTCTCATGGTATCCGTTAAGGACAATGAAACACTCACAAGGGTGGGACCTGACACGCCGATGGGGGAACTGATGCGGCGCTATTGGCAGCCGGTGGCGTTGTCGTGGGAGTTGCCGGAGCCGGATTGTCCGCCGGTACGAGTTCGCATCCTTGGCGAGGACCTGGTGGCCTTCCGCGGCACCAGCGGCCGAGTCGGCCTCATTGATGAATGGTGCGCTCACCGCCGTACCTCGCTGTGGCTGGGCCGCAACGAGGAGGAAGGGCTGCGTTGCGTGTTTCACGGCTGGAAGTACGACTACACCGGCCAGTGCATCGACATGCCCAACGAGCTGCCCGAATACGACTTCAAGGAAAAGGTAAAGATCAAGGCATACCCAACACAGGAGATGGGCGGCGTGGTGTGGGCCTATATGGGGCCGAAGGAGAAACAGCCGCCGGCGCCCAGCTTCGAGTGGACCCGCCAGCCGGAAACCCACCTGCACGTATCCAAAGGCTTGCAGGAATGCAACTGGCTCCAGGCCTTGGAAGGGGGCCTGGACTCCGTTCACACGTCATTCCTCCACCGAAAGTTTGAGGGCAGCAGCCGCGCCGGTTTGGGCGGCATGCGCGCCCAGGCGACCGCCGCCAAGCTGGATGTTAAAACGACTCCCTATGGTTATACCTACGCGTCGCTACGTCCCCTGGGCGAGGACAAAGGCAACTATGTCCGGACCTACCATTACGTCATGCCCAATCATCAGATCCGCGCCATCCAGGAACACACCCCGGAAGGCGTTAGAACAAAGTTCAAGATAGGTGGGCACATGTGGGTGCCGGTAGACGACGAGAACTGCATGACTTGGAACTGGTACTACAGTTTGGATAACCCCTTGGAAGCTCAGGAACGGGACGAGTCTTTCTGGGGCAACGGTCCCAGCTTCTTCGATGAAAAGAACGGCTTCCGGTCCTATCGGAACAAGCGCAACAGTTGGCAGATCGACCGCGATGTCCAGAAGACCGAGACATTCACCGGTGTCGAGGGCGTGAACCAGCAGGACCGGGCGGTCCAAGAGGCGATGGGGCCCATCGTCGACCGTAGCAAAGAGATGCTAAGCCAAACGGACAAGGCGATCGTCGCGGCGCGCCGGTTGCTCCTGAACGGGGCTAAAACCGTGGAAGATGGGGGCATTCCCCCAGCCGCCGACGATTCTTATTATGATATTCGCGCCATCGAGTGCGTGTTGCCGTCCGACGCCCAATGGTTGGATACTCTCAAAGACCAGATGTACCCAACAGGCGCGCCATTTTAGCGGCCGGACGGGAAGGCCGGGCCGGCCTTGGAACAAGCCAACAGTAGAAACCCCCTGAAATTTCGGGGGGTTTTCCCTTTAGACACATCAGGATGCTGCCGTTAAGATTCGTTGATCGAAAGAAGGGGAGCGGGGCCGGTCTAAGTGTGACCAACGCCACATCTCAACCGGACATCAATCACAGAACCTTCCTCCGAAGCTGCCTAGAATGATGTTAATGCTTCTGCCAACAAACAGAGGCGGAAATGAAAAACGTAGGAGGAACCTAAGATGCGTGGATTCATAAAAAAGGCCATGGGAAAGACAAACAATCGGGAGAGCGGCTTCACCCTGATCGAGCTGCTGGTGGTTATCGGCATCATCGTAGCCCTGGCGGCAATCACCGTGCCTCTGGTGACCAAGTTTGCCGGCAAAGGCGACGAGGGTGCTCTGAAAGCTGAGACCGACACCGTGCAGACCGCCATGAACGCCATGATGGCGGACAAGGGCATCGTCGCGGTAACCGCCAACGACAAAGGCACCACCAGCAACGGACAGAACACCTGGACCGCCTTGCCCGCCGGCACCGGCGCCGCGACCCTGGACGGCTACCTGAAAAAGAACGCTACCAAGTTCTTCTACTGCTGGGACACCAAGGGTAACGTATACGCCCAGAACAAGACCGACGGTGTGGAAGCAGTGCCCGACGACGCCAAAGCCGCCGCCGCCTGCGCCACCCCGGCTTAGTCTGCCCCGGCGACATTCCTCTACCCCCCTCTTCAAGGCCCGCCCCGGAAAGATCGGGGCGGGCCTTTTCTGGTGAATTGGTAGTAGGTTTTTATCGAGCCATCACTGGCGATTAATGCCGTCGCCAGCTCTGTTCATCTGACTGCTGCCTATTGCGGGGCAAACACGGGCGTGGCGGTGCGGCCACGCTCCGCCTGTTCCCGGTCCCAAGTAACGAGGGAGAACCCCAACTGTTGGGCCAGAGCCACATATAGAGCGTCGCCGCCTCTTAGGCGGAGTTGGCCGGCAAGGCGCGCGGCCAGGCGGGCTAGTTGGGGGTCCACCGTCACCAGACGGGAGTTGGGCAACTGCTCCAGCAGGGCTGCTGCTCTCGCCGCCAGATCAGGCTGTCCCGTGCGCCGGGATACGGCCCCAGCCACCTCGGCGAGCAGCAACGCCGGGGCCGTGAGCAACTCGCCACGGGTGAGGGCGCCTTCCAAAAAACGGTAGCTTAGGTGGTGGTGGACATCGTCAGGTACGAACCGGCTGACCCAAACGCTGGCATCAACTACGTACACCTATAGTTCCCGGCGCTGTTCAGCAACTGCCTCTGCTGCTGACACATCAGAGGGCCAATGGGCGCCAATCTCAATAGACAACTCGTCCATCTGCGTCCAGATCGCCGAAGTCAGATCCCGCTCTGTCGACGCGTCCACGACGGGCACCAACTTGGCCACTACCTTCCCCCGATACGTAACGGTGAAGGTCTCTTGTTTTTCCCGAACCTGCCGCAGTATTTCGTTGGCCCGCTGTTTGAGCTCTCGAATGCCGATCTCTCCCATATCCGCTCCGCGATTCAGATGTAGACTCATTAGTGACTACATCATTTTACCAGAGACGGTGACTCTCCACAGCATGTCACAGCCACCGCCGCAGAGGATGAGGGCGGGAATGCGGGGCCGGTTGTCAGGAGATTCGCGCCGGGTCCAATCAACTCGACGAAGAGCTAGGTTTCTAACTTGGTCGTGACCATGTACAGCCATGTCGAACCCAGCTCAAATGGCTCCCAGTCCAGAGACCCGTAGGCCTGATGGTTGCCGAAACCTGCTTCTTCAAGCATGGCGCAGAGCTCGCGGTAGGTGTATAGGCGGAGCGATAGAGATTTCTTCTCGATCTGGTTGCCCTGAATGAAGGTCCATTCCGACTCCACCCGGCTGGTCACGTGGTCGAAGCCGCGCTCTTCCAGGGCTAGGAGGTCGCCCACCGGCCACCAGATCCGCTCTTGGGATTCCATCTCGGGAAGGCGGGTCTCTATCAAGGGAGTATCTAGCAGGAAAGGCGCCCCCGGCTTCAGGGAATCGGCGACAGCTTTCAGGAAATCAAGGTTTCCCGCGTCGTCGAAATACCCAAAGCTGCTCCAGATGCAAAAGGCCCCATCGAACTCGCCCGGCCAAGGGAGGTCCCGCATGTCACGCTGCTCAAAGGTAACAGGTGACCGCCCAACATCGATCTGGCTTTCTGCGTCTTTGATGAGGTCCGGGCTGATGTCAACGCCGGTGACTCGATAACCCCGGGCCGCCATCTCCAAGGTAAGGCGCCCGCCGCCGCAGGGCACATCCAGCAGACGCGCCTCTAATGGGAGCCCCAGGGCTTCCTGGATGAAGTCTGCTTCGGCAAGCGTATCCTCGGCGTCTCGCGAATGGCGGACGAAGTCCAAGGCGAGACCCGAGAAGAAGTCCTGCCACCAGCCGGTGCGGCCGGTCATAGGACGTGGCCGTTGAGCAATGGCATGTTGGAGATCAGGTGCGTTGCACCAACTCTATGAGTACGTCGTCAGGGCCTTCGATGTAGGCCAAGCGCGTGCCGCCGACTACGTCGGTGCGGGGCAGGACGATGCGGGCGCCGGCCTCTTTCAACCTGATCAGTTCCGCGTCCAAGTCTTCGACGTCGAAGCCGAAGTGCTCCAAGCCCAGGTGGGTCAACTCGGCGGACCCCTTTTCTTTAGATGCGCCTTCAGGTTGCGACGAGATGTTGAGCCGTACCGGCCCGCCCATCTTCATCCCTATAGTGATCGTTCCGGGCATAACTTCCCGTTCCGAAACTATCTCGGCGTTGAAGTATTTCTCGTACCATAAGGCGGAAGCTTTTGGGTCCGATGCTCTGATGTGAACGTGGTTGATATGGTATTCCATGATTATCTCCGCAAGGGCTTAATATGTTGCGTCTAAACGGCCGAATCACAAGGGGCGTTGTTTAGAGCCTGGGGGGCCCGTTCCGTCCCGGATGTCCTGGGCGGTGAGTTCGTCCACGCCTTTGGGCCAGCGGCGTTTCAGGGCATCAGTCACTTGGATGGTGAACCGGCCCGGCCCTTCGACCTCAACGTCAATGCTGTCCCCGTCCTGCATCGCGCCTAGCCCCTGGTGATTGGTGCCCATGAACAGGACGTCTCCGGGGCCGAAGCTTTCCAGCGTGTTGGCCCACTCGATGGACTCGGGGATGGAGTGGGCCAAGTCGTCGGTGTTGTAGTTGACCCGCAGTTCCCCGTCCACCCAAAGCCGGATCTGCAGGTGATGCGGGTCCGGAATCTCATCCTTGGTCACGATGCAAGGGCCAAGGGGGCAGAAAGTTGGGAAAGACTTCCACGGCGAGATGGGCATGGAGGTGGTGTTCCTGCCTCCGCCGGGGCGTGCGTTGGCTGGCAACCGGGCGGAAACGTCGATTCCGGCCGTATAGCCGAAGACGTGGTCCATGGCGTCGGCCTGGCTAACGCCGCTACCGGCTTTCCCGAAGACCAGGACCAGTTCTGCCTCGTGGTGGAAGATGTTGATGTCGTCGGGCGGGAGGACAACGGTGCCGCCGGGGCCGATCACGGCGTCGGACGATTTCAAGAATCCCCACATGGGCGACGCTTCCCGGTGGCCGAACTCCAGGTAGTTTCCGCCCATGCACAGGACCTTATTTGGATTTGGCAACGGTGACTGGAGCGTCACGCTGGACAAGGGCGTTGCGTTGCCATCGGCTTGCAGTTGATCCAGGCCGTCGCGGATATCGTCGAGATGTGTGATGATTGCCTCCATGGCTGCCTGCCCGCTGGATGCGCCCAACGGCCCAGTCACTCCGCTGAGATCCACCACACCGTCGTCTCTTAGCAATCCGGGACGGCCATCGTCGTATATGACAAACTTCATTGGGATCCTCCTGCTGATGTCCTAAGTGGACTGGCGCTGAATGATCAAATCAACCAATTTTATCGTCCGGGATCCATCAACCGCCCTTAACCTGGCGGCCTTCCCGCACGTCGTCGGCGTAAGCATTGATGGCATCGAAGGCGGCCCGGGCCACGTTCGTGTAACGGTCTGCGTCGTTATCCAAAGCAGTGGCGGCGGAGCCTATGGCGGTTTGCACCAACCGGACCCGGCCGTCCAACCAGGGACCGCCGCCCATGCCACCTATCACGGGGATCGACACCGCTTGGGTGACCGCGGGGCCTGCCACCGGTCCCGAGTGGGTGAAGTCGAGAAGGGAAGCGCCGGATTCCTCCAGCAGCTTGGCCTCGCGAACCAGTTGGTCCTTCATCTGAGCCGCCAAATCAGCTCCGGCCAAGTCGATGCCGCCGATGTGTTGGGCGGTCTGGGGAGTGATACCGAATTGGGCGAAGACCGGGATTCCGGCGCGGACGACGGCCCGGACGGCTTCTGGGAAGTCGGCCGAGCCGTCCAGCTTGACCATGTCGGCGCCGCCCTCCTTGACCAAACGGACTGCGGCCCGAACCGCCGCCTCGGTGCTCTCCTGGACCGGACCGAAGGAAATGTCACAGCTCACCAGGGCCCGCTTGACGCCTCGCCGCACCGCCTGACAGGCCAGGACCATCTGGTCCATGGTAACTTCTAACAGATTAGACTGGCCCCACATGTTGCTGCCCACCGAGTCGCCCACGGATACGATGTCGACGCCGGCGCGGTCCACGATCTGGGCGATCTGATAGTCGTAGGCGACCACGCCCACGATC
This sequence comes from Dehalococcoidia bacterium, assembly GCA_022450395.1. GTDB lineage: Bacteria > Chloroflexota > Dehalococcoidia > Lucifugimonadales > UBA3495 > UBA11650. The sequence goes on from JAKUQE010000084.1 coordinate 7,878, forward strand.
TTCCGTCCGTCGCGTTTCATCTGCTGAAGCATGGGAACCGTGACTTTACTTTCCATCGTCTTCCCTTCGTGTGGTTGGATAGAATGCCGGATTGTTACGGCGGCTCATCGCTCTGATTAACGTTGGAGGTGAGGTCACAGCTTAAGCGTACTCGGCGCGAACACCGACTCCGGGTCGATCTTTTCCGTGAGCACTTTCTGGTCCAGGTTGAATTGGATAAATGTCTCCAGGGTCTTTTGGGCTGCCTCGAAGCCATAAGGCATGGGATCATCCCCGACTACTTTAGCCATCTCCAGCATCGCTTGGTCCTGGGGAGAATCGTGCTCGCCGGCGCGCAGACCCTTCAGGTAGGTTTCCTTAGCCTGTTTAAACACCCCGAATAGTTCCTCTGGGAGCCAGGGGTTGGCCGCTATTACCTCGTTCTTGATCACTAAAGTGTGGTTGATTGGATAGACACCGGTAGACTTGAAGTATTCGATGCCCGCGTTGCGAGCGTCGGGAATCAACGGTTGGACATCTGGAGAGTCTACGGCGCCGGCCCCTATAGCCGCGTCGATCTCTCCCGAAACCAACATCGAGGCCAGGTCGCCGTCGCCGACGGGGACGACGTTCGGCGGGTAAACGTACTCCGCGACGTGGTCGTCGCCGGATAATACCCAGGTGACTTTGTTCAAATCTACGCCGTAGACCGATTGTAAGATGCCTCGAACCCAAACGCCGGTAGTCACGGTGTAGCCTCGTACCCCGACGCGGCGTCCTTCCAGGTCCTTGGGCGATTGAATGCCTGACTTGGTGTTATAGCTGATGGCGCCGTGGTGGAAGCCCCGGACTAAGAAGATGGGGATGGCGGTGAAGGGTTTGTTATGGGCTCTTGAGCACAAATAGGTAGAGAGGGCCAACTCCGCCACGTCGAACTCCAACCCCCGGACCATCCTTCGGAAGATGGCGATGACCGGCGAGACTTCGACGTGATCTAGGTCGAAGCGGTCGGAGTTGGCGGCGCCGTCCTTGAGCGGTTTGGTGTGGCCGTAGTTACCAACCGCGGTGTGCAGACTCAAAGCTGCCATGAGATTCACCCCTCTTTCGTATCGGCTGCGATATTTTGCTTTTGCGTCCTTCTGAATCCCGTGGCAGGGCACAGGACGGGCTCGCTCTGGTCACCGCCTACGGTAGGCGCGAGTAAACCTTTCGGGCGTTACCCTCGGTGATCTTCAGCCGGTCCTCGTCGGTCAGCCACTCGATGTCCTTGAACATGCTGGGAACGTCTTCGAAGGACCTGCCCGTGGCCGGATCGGTGGCGTTGACGGCGCCGAACATCTCGGTGGCGAACAGAACGTTGTCTACCCCGACTTTTCTGATCAACATCTCCATCGCCTCGGTATCGTAGATCGCCATATCCCAATAGACCCTTCGGGCGGCCTCTTCAAAAGGCTCCAAGCCGCCACGCACGTGGGTTCCCCGGTGACGGTTCCATTGGTAGGGGATCGCCCCGCCGCCGTGGGGGATAATTATCTTTAGATCAGGAAAGTCCTGGAACACCCGGGAACTCAGGATCTCCACGCCGGCGTTATGGTGTTGGCAGATGTAGTGGGAGCTGGTGACGTGGAAGGCAGGGTTAAGCGTGGCGCTGGCATGAATCGTGCCCGGTATGTCCAGCTCCACCATCTTCTCCCACAGGGGATACCACCATTCACTCCCCACTGAAGGGGTGAAAGGCTGCGCGCCCCCGGATATATCTGGGTTGATGTTGCAAGCCACGAACCCCAGGTCGTTGACGCACCGGTCCAACTCGTCTACCCATTCTGAGGGTGGAATGCCCGGTGACTGGGGAAGCTGGCAGACGGCGCTGAAGCGGTCGGGCAGCAGTTGGGCGATGCGGCCGATCAGCTCGTTGCAATGCTCGGTCCAGTGGCGGCTGATAAGGGGCGTGCCGAACTGGTGGCCCATGGCGGTGGCTTGGGGCGAGAACATTAGGCGGTCGATGCCCCACTCGTCCATCCGGCCAACTTGGCCTTTGACCGAATCAACGATCTGTTCATCGCTGACATTGAGACGGCCCTTGGCGGGGCGGGCGTAGTTCGTGATCTGGGTGCCCCGGAAAGCCTGCAGTTGGGGCGGAGCGCTGGTGTAGTGAGCATGGACATCGATGATCATCGGCAACCCTCCTGATCCAGGCGTCATTTCTGTTTAGCCCGGAAATTGTAACAGGATGGCTTCACGTTGGCACCTAAATCGCATTCTGCTACAATCCACCGGCATTCCACAGTCAGCATTTTGAGACGGAGGGGCTAATCATGGCGGAGATACCCAGGCTCAACGGAGTGATTAAAGCATTGGAAGAGGGGAAGACTGCGTTTACCACCTTCTCCCCGGCCGACATCGATAGCGCGGCAGCCTTGGCCGCGTCGCCTCTGGATGGGGTTGTTTTCGAGATGGAGCATGGTCCCTTCGACGCGCCGAATCTTCGGGACGCCCTCCAGCACATGCTCAGCCGCCGCCAGATCTTGGACTCAGGGACCTTGGCTCCGGCGGTGACGCCCATGGTCCGCATCCCGCCCAACGGCGGTGAGATGAATCAGTGGATAGCCAAACAGGTGTTGGACCTGGGCATCTACGGCATCGTCTTTCCCCACATCAGCACCGTTGACGAGGCCTGGAACGCGGTAAGGGCGTGCCGCTATCCCCGGCTTCAAGAAGAACCAGATTACAACCCTCCCGGCATCAGGGGTGACGCACCAACCAGGGCTGCCCGGTTCTGGGGATTGACCGCGCAGGAATATTACGCCAGGGCCGATGTGTGGCCTCTGGCGCCCCAGGGTGAGGTACTTGTAGTCATCCAATGCGAGGACCTACTCGCCATCGACAACCTCCCTTCGATACTTGAACAGGTGCCGGGAATCGGGGTCGTTCTGATCGGCGAAGGAGACCTCAGCCAGGAGATGGGCCACCCCAGAGAGTACGACCACCCGGACGTTGCGGCAGCCATCAACACCATTCTGAGGATCTGCAAAGAGCACAATATACCCTGCGGCCATCCCCACCCCGACGCCAACAACATGGAACGCCTGGTTGAAGAAGGCTACAAGTTCCTCATGCCCTCAGCCGGCCGCTCCTTCGCCGTGCTGAACCAGATGCGGAGCCTGGCTGGGAGGTAACGACGCGGTGTACGCAGGGGTTCCTGGGAATGGCTGGTCTCCTCAGTTGGGATAAGCCCGAGTCTAGAGGAAGCCGCGCCAAGAGGGATCGGCGGGGTGTCATCGGCGACGGTCTGAGGGAGGGGTGACCGCGCTAGTCCGTAGGCTAGGCTTTGTCTACTTCGGCCTGAAAACATTCTGCGCATAACCAGACCAAGGTGGCTGGTCCCAAGTGGTACACCCTGACCCCTGTGTTGCGGCAGCCGAACATCTCACATTTCTTCATAACCGATATGTTAATCACTCAAAATTTCTGGTGGCGCCGTGTTGACACCCGCATTCGACTGAGGAAAACATTGGGTGGGTTACCGGGAGGTGGTTACTGGGGCTGGCGAGGGCGGGGTATCAGGTCATGCTGGGCCGTTATTGGGGGATGGTACAGGCACAATGGCTGAAAGACATTCCCACGTTCCACGCTGGTGACCGAATGGTGACCCGAACCTGACACAATTCACTAGGGAGCGCAGGGTTCGTACTGCAATCCCTAGCCCGTTCGGTGCCCGGCCAGGTGCGCCGAACGGGCGATTCTTATGCACTATGGAGTGGGCTCCGGGATTGGAGAACGGGTGTCAGGAGGGTGGCTCTGACGACGGTTGAAGCGCCGCCGAGCCTCACTGTCCCCTCTTCAGGTTATTTTCGGCAAGCCTCCGGTCCAACTCGATCAGGCACTTTTCGCCAAAATTGCGTATCCCCGTTAGTTCCTCATCCGGCATCGTCAACACCTGGGCAACTTTGGTGATGTTGCCCCGCCACAGGGCGTTAGCGTGCGCGGCGACAGGGCTAAGTTGGCTAAGGGGGTGTTATGCATTTCCACTGTGGCACCCTTCTAGAGCACACTTTGCTTCGCCAATACGGGTTGCGGACGGGATCGGTTAGAATATGCCGCCTCGGAAACCCACGCTGTACCCAGGCGCCTGCTGGACAGCGGAGATTTGACGATGACCATGGCCCGGCCTGATTCCCGATTCCTGACAATGGGTACTATACCGGTAGTACAGAATCCAATATTTCTTTCATGATGCGTAGGTATGGACCAAGGCGCAAGGCTTGACCAAAAACGGGACCGGGCCGTCGCCAAACGGCGGAGGAAACCCAACATCAAGGCTCTGACGTTGCGTATCCGTGCGCGGATAGTCAGCTTGGCGCGAAGGGAAGTCCGCGTACACAGATCAACGCCTCTCGGCGCCCCTATAAGCCTCTCTCCCCTGCATCAACTTTACGTGTCCTCTATCATCTGCCATCTGCGCCGTTTCATGTTCGACCATTCCTCGTCTCGGGCTGCTGATTCCGGTGACTGTTGTCTGGTGTTTAGTTTCTTCGCCGTGTCGAATCAGGGAACGAGCCTGGTGAGGAAGGAGAAGGGGTTGGAGAAGTCGCTATCCAGTGCAGTCATCCAGACAAAGTTAAGGTAAGTGGACTCGGACCACCGGCCTCTTTGTCCTGAACGAAGCGCTAGCCGCTAAGCCGGACTTTGGCGAGCAGCGAAATAGTCCTTTCGGACGATGCCACAATCCCTAAATCGCCTGGTTACAATCCGGGATTGCGCCGGTACAGTTGATTCAAGTTCAATCAATTATGCCCAGGGAGTCTGTCATGGAAATTGTTGTGTTATCGATGGCTGCGGTTTGCTTCATGTTTGGGCTGATAGCGATCACGCGTGTGGACCAGATCAGCAAAGAAGGTCAGCAGATAAGGATCCACTAGAGGAATCCTAGAGATGCCCAGGGTCAGCGGTCACATAACCAGCGTGTAACACCCTGGTAACAGAGTGCTAGGTAAGATACATCGACCGGGAGAGACTGATGGGAGGAAACACGATGAGCCATACCAGCAACCGCTTACAGCACCCTCATTGTCCGAAATGCGGCAGTTGCACGACTAGGATCGGCCGGTGGTGGAGTTGTCTAAAATGTTACCAGTGGTGACTTTAGCGGAGCCGCGATCGCCTTCTATCGGCTTTAGGGAGCAGATCTGTGGAGCAACACAATTTTACGTGCGCCAAATGTTCCGGGACGGAATATAAGGCTGGAGAAATCAGAACCACGGGTTCAGGTTTATCAAGGTTCTTGAATGTTCAAAACCAAAAGTTCGCTACGGTGTCGTGTACCAACTGTGGTTACACGGAATTGTACCGATTGGACGGTCGTGGCCTAGGCAATATCTTAGATATCTTCACCAATTAGTTTCACTGGAAAAACCCGTCCGCAATCCCGATGACAATCAGTAATCGGACGATGTAGCTGGGCAAAAAATGGTCGGGGTGAGTGGACTCGAACCACCGGCCTCTTCGTCCCGAACGAAGCGCGCTAGCCACTGCGCTACACCCCGACTGTATACCCCGCGTCGCGCAGCCAACCGGTCTAGAGACTGGGCCGGACTGTGCTGGGGCAAGTCTATTATACCCCAACGAGTTCACGTTGGGTTGACTGGCACAGCGAAATCGGGGAGAAGGATCAAGACGGTGGTTCGACAAGCTTGCCACGAACGGACGTAGAAGGTCTCTGGCGTTCGCCCTGATCCGGGGCTGACGGACCAGCGATTTGCCTAGCGATCTGATATCGCCTCTAAGATGGAACCTGCTGTTGCTCCGCCTGCTTGAGCATGGCGCTGCTCAAGCGTTCCAAGATTTTCAAGTTCAACCCGCCGGACCAGGTCTCGAATACGGTGCCGTCGGCGTTGATGAAAACCGTGGTGGGCATGCCCAGAACTTTATACTTGCGCACCACGGTGGCGTCGCCGGTGTACCCGGCGGGATAGGTGATGCCCAACTCTTTAAGTAGATTTCGGGCATCCCGGCGGGTGCCCAATCCGGTGAACTGGCCCACGTCAATGCCTAGAAGAGTTACGTCTTCCTTGGAACCGTCGTAGAACCGCTGCAGGTCCGGCATCTCCGCCCGGCATGGTGGGCATTGTCCGGCCCAAAAGTTCAGCACGATGGGTTTCCCCAGTAGTTGGTCCATCTCCATCTTTTCAGCGCCCAGAACTTTTTCACCCTGGAAAAGGGTGAACGAGAAATGTTTCACGACATCGTCGGCTTGGTTTCCGCCGGATGAAGCTGAAGAGCCGGAATCTCCTGAATATATGGAAACGGCCACAACCGCCACCAGCACCGCCACCGCTGCGGCGCCTGCTCCGCCGAGCCACATACGATTGCGGCGACGATTGCCGGCTGATTTCTTGGCAGCGGCGGCGGCCCGTCTGCCGGTCGAACTTCTTGCCATTGTCTGATCTCCTGCCACCCTCAATATCAATTGAAAACTTCAATCTCCGGTTCCACCCTGCTTAGATGCGGTATGGGAGATTCAGATACAAGAACACATCCGCTAGGGGCTTGAGTAGGGGAGCAGTGCGACGAAGATGAGATCGGATGATTCCCAGAGGTGGAGGGCAATTCGCAGGAAATGGGTCTGAAATTTCCAACAAACCCTTTGACTGTCATTCTGCAGGTGCGTAGCGGCCGAAGAATCTGGTAGGGAGAGGGACTCTTCAGCTGCCACCGGGTTCTTCGCTTCGCTCAGAATGGCGGGTTCTGAGACTAG
>JAKUQE010000085.1 GCA_022450395.1 Dehalococcoidia bacterium
ATGATGGCATCATATGGGCCTTTGGAAGGGCAGCCCAGCGAGGAGCCGGCCTGTTGTACTTCCACGTTGCGATAGCCAAACTCTTGAAGCCTCTGGCGAGCCTGTTGCATCAGGGCTGGAACTCTTTCCATGCTAACTACCCGCCCTCTGGGCGTCAGCGCCGAAAGAATCGCTGTTTGATAGCCGCTGCCGGTTCCAATCTCCAGCACTCTGTCGCCGCCGGAGAGTTCCATGGCCTCGGTCATCATGGCCACGACATAGGGTTGGGAGATAGTCTGCCCTTCTCCGATACTCAGGGGCAAGTCCAAATAGGCCATGTGGCGGCTGTCCTGAGGCACGAACAGCTCTCGGGGCACCTGCTCCATGGCACGTATTACTGTTTCTGACGGTATATTGCGCAGCAATTTACGGAATAGCTCTCGCTTCGGATCAACTTGGCTTCTATCCATGCGGAAAAATCTCACGATATATCCACTATAGCATGAGACTCTTTTACCAACGATCAAGGCACTGCCGTCGAGGCCCAACGACTTGCATGAGTCCTCGCATTGACGTTAATCTATCCCTTATGATAGTCTCAAAATGCTGCGACTTTGCTTTATAAGTTTCTATAGGTTTCGATAGATTTTGATGCTCGACCCTCCACAAGAAAAACCCAAATGGCTCACCATGCGCGACGCCTGCCGCCTGTTGGACGTAAAAGAGGCTACGCTCCGCCAATGGGCCGATAACGGTCACCTGCGGGTGTACCGGACGCCGGGAGGCCATCGCCGCTTCTTGAGCGAAGATGTGATGTCCTTGACCAACACGGCCCAGACGGACGCCGGCCGCGCACCGGAATACGAGGTGGAAGGGTCGGCGTTACGGCTGATACGGCGGCGTTTGCAGGGGGAGTCCGTGATCCGGCAGCCTTGGTACCAGAGTGTACAGGAGGACGGTCGGGACCGGATGCGTCTGTTCGGACGCCGGATGCTCACTCTGCTGGTTCACGAGCCTCAAGTTCGCCGCCAACGCCAGGAAGCTCTGGCCGAGTCTAATGTCTTAGGCCGGGAATACGGCACCGAGATGTCGGAGAAAGGGGTTTCTCTGAAGGACACCCTGGAAGCTTTGGTGTTCTTTCGTTCCATGGTGCTGGACTCGTCCGACCCTAAGTCCTGGAGCCACATTCTTGAGCTCGCTGACCGGGTCATGGTGGGAGTCGCCGAATCTTACGAGAAACAATCGGTTCAAACAGGATAAGGGCTTTTACTTTTCTCAGGAACACAGCTCACGATATTTCATACTTCATATCTCCGTTCACCATATTTCGAGGAGCGGGAGTTAAGGAGGTCTTAACCAAAGCCATGGACCTAACCGACCGGAAGCTGCTTAACATTATTCAGAGCAAATTTCCTCTCGTCGACCGTCCCTACCTGGAACTGGGCAATGAGCTGGGCATCGACGAAGGCGAGATTATAGATAGGCTGGCCGACTTGAAAAAGAAGAACGTGCTGCGCCAGCTCAGCGCCATCTTCGACACCCGACGCTTGGGTTACAAAACAACTTTGGTGGCCATGGCCTTTGAACCGGAACAATTGAATAAGGGTGCCCTGCGCATCAATAAGCATCCCGGTGTCAGCCATAATTATGCCCGGGAAGGCTCTTATTTCAACCTTTGGTTCACCCTTGCGGTCCCGCACGACCACGACCTGGAGTCCACCGTGGAACGGATGGGTCAAGATACCAAAGCTCTCAGCTATCGCATGATGCCCACCATCCGTTTCTTCAAGATCGGCGTCAACTTCGACATGGTCAAACAGAAGGGATCGTCCGTCAACTACAGCCCCGACGGCTACTCCGGCTCGGAAAGAACAGGCTGGAACGAAGCCGTTCCGATAACAGAAGACGACAAAGCCGCGATTCGAGAACTCCAGGAAGACCTCGCCTTGGTCCCTCGGCCTTTCGACGATATGGCCCAGCGCTTGGGTAAAACTACCGATGAGCTGTTCGCCACCGTCCAGGATTTCCAAGACCGGCGGTTCATGCGCCGCTTCAGCGCGGTGCTACATCATCGGCGCTCCGGATTCAGCGCCAATGCCATGATCGTGTGGAAGGTGCCCGAAGAGCGGGCCGAAGAGGTTGGCATGACCATGGCCCAAAACACCGCCGTTACCCACTGCTACGAAAGACCCACCTTCCCTGACTGGCCCTACACTCATTTCACCATGGTCCACGCCACCTCAACCGAGGGTTGTGAGGAGATTGAGCGGGAGATCAGCGAGGCCACCGGGATCACCGAGCGGTTGCTGCTTTATAGCAGCCGCGAATACAAGAAAACTCGAGTGCGTTACTTCGTGCCCGAATACGACCAATACCAGGATGCCGTGGATTCCGCACCTACCCCCCTGGCGCAAAGAGGTTAGAACGTGCCGGCTTACTATCCCGTTTATCTAAATCTGACCGGCAAGAAATGCCTGGTATTCGGCGGCGGTCCCATCGCCGAGGATAAAATCGCCAAATTGCAGAGCAGCGGGGCGCAAATCACGATTGTCAGCCCAACTGTCACACCAAACCTTCAAGCCTGGGCCCATAGGGGCGACTTCCAATGGCAGCCCCGTGAATACCAAGCCGGGGATCTGGAGGGCGCTTTCCTGAGCATCGCCGCCACCAACGATCGGCAAGTGAACCACGAGATATTCCAAGAAGCTGAACGTCTGGGTGTCCTGATGAACGTGGTGGACGACCCGGAACAGTGCACCTTCATCGCTCCCGCCATCGTGCAGCGCGGTCAGGTTACTCTGGCCATATCCACCGGGGGCGCCAGCCCGGCCCTCTCCCGCAAACTGCGGGAGGCCCTGACCGAAGACCCAGTGCTGGAGTGGGCTGACCTGGCCGGTGTACTCTCGTTGGCCCGGAAAGAAGTGAAAAAGCGGGGGCTGACCGTCGACCCCCAGCGATGGCAGTGTTGTATCACCACCGAATTGCTGCGATTGGCCCAATCAGGTCACGAAGACCAGGCGTTATCAAGCCTACTCTTCCGCCTGACCGATCCAGACGCGCCGGGATTATGCCAGAAGCTCGAAAGCTGCAGCGCCAAGAGATGCGGCGGCCGTTCCGAAGTGCCTTCTGGCATATCCTCCGGCGTATCTACTATGGAACAAGCTTAGTTGGTCTCCAACAAAGTCATAAAGGTCGGCAGCCGGGGCAGCAAACTGGCATTGATCCAGACCGATCAGGTGCTCGTCCGGCTTCGTCAGCTATACCCCGATCGGGAATTCGAGGTCGTCACCGTCCGAACACAGGGGGACATCAACAAAGAAGCTCCCCTGCAAGGGATGGGCCTTGGCATATTCGTCAAGGAGATCGAACGTTTGCTGTTGGACGGCGAATTGGACATGGCGGTTCATAGCCTGAAAGACCTGCCGACCACCCTTCCCGAAGGCCTAGTCCTGGGAGCCATGCTACGCCGGGAAGACCCCCGGGACGTCCTGGTGAACCGCTGGAACTGCCCGTTGGCCCAGTTGCCCGAAGGGGCCCGCATCGGCACCAGCAGTCCCCGGCGCCGTGTGTTGCTGAATACCTTGTGCCCCCAGGCCACCGTCCTACCCATCCGCGGCAACGTAGACACCAGGCTCAGTAAAGCCCAGGGAGACGACTACGACGGCGCCGTTCTGGCCGCGGCCGGTTTGATCCGGTTGGGCTTGACCGAGCACATCTCCGAATATCTGTCCCCCCAACGGTTCGTGCCTCCGCCCGGTCAGGGGGTTCTGGCAGTGGAGATACGCGCCGAAGACTACCGCATGCAGGATATGCTACGCGCCATAGAGCACACCACCACTCGGCTCGCGGTCACCGCGGAACGGGCATTTTTGGAAAAATTGGGGGGCGGTTGCCAGTTACCCATGGGCGCTTACGCCAGAGAAGAGGGAGATATTCTCTACATGACCATCTTCCTCAGCTCGCCCGATGGCAAAAAAGCCTTTCGCGCCAAGATCGACGGCCTAACCATGGACCCACTGCAACTGGCCACCGACGCCTATCTGGCCGTGGTGGAACGCGGCGGCGGACCTCTTCTGGAGATAGAATGGTCCGAGGTAGAACCCTAGGCAAGCAGTATTCCTTCCTCCGTCAATGGGGAAGGTTAGAGCTTGCCCTGGGCCCGGCCGAAGGGATGGGGGTGATACCGCTCTCCTCAACCCCGTGGGAGAGGAGTTAGTCTTAGGCCCTATTCGGAGGCTTGAAAATCTCGACTAAGTCACCTGGGAAAGTGTATCTGGTGGGAGCCGGTCCCGGCGACCCTGGTCTGATCACGCTGAAGGGTTTGCGCTGTCTGGAGCAAGCCCAGGTGGTGATCTACGACCGGTTGCTGGACCCGTCTTTGCTAGATTCGGCCCCCGCTTCGGCCGAGCGGATCTTCGTGGGCAAGGAAAGGGGCCGCCAGGAGTTGAACCAAGACCAGATCAACGAACTGCTGATCGACCGGGCGTCCGAGGGAAAAGTTGTCGTACGCCTCAAGGGCGGCGACCCCTTCGTCTTTGGCCGGGGAGGAGAAGAAGCCCTAGCCTTAACCGGAAGGGATATTCCATTTGAAGTGGTGCCCGGAATCACTTCGGCCATCGCCGCGGCCGCCTATGCCGGAATCCCTCTGACCCATCGGGGAATATCCACGTGTTTTACCGTGGTCAGCGGCAGCGAAGATCCCGCCAAACCGGAAACCTCGGTTAATTGGCAAGCCCTGGCCCGCACCGGCGGCACCCTGGTGGTGTTGATGGGCTGGTCTGCCTTGGAGTCTATCCTAGACACCCTGGGAAAAGAGGGTGTGCCCGCCAATACCCCGGTGGCGTTGGTGCAGTGGGGCACCTGGCCGGCTCAGGCCACCGTCACCGGATGCCTGGAAGACATATTGGAAAGGGGCCGAGAGGCCGGAATCAAACCGCCGGTTATCGCCGTCATCGGCCCGGTGGTCGCCCTGCGGAAGGAGCTTGCCTGGTTCGACCGCCGGCCTCTGTTCGGCAAGAAGGTGCTCATAACCCGCTCCCGTACTCAGGCGTCAAAGTTTCGGTCGCTACTGGAAAGTTTGGGCGCCCAGACCTTTGAGATTCCCGCCATACAGACGGCGCCCCTGGAAGATTACGCCCAACTGGACGAGGCTGTCGCCAAACTCAAGGATTACCGATGGGTAATCTTCGCCAGCAGTAACGCTGTCGACGCCGTGTTTGGCCGGCTGCACCATCAAGGTTTGGACACCAGGGCCTTGGGAGGCGTTAAGGTGGGCGCGATCGGCCCCGCTACCGCCGATGCTCTGGCCCTCCGGGGTATCGCCGCCGATTTCGTTCCAACACGGCCCATATCCGAAGTCGTTGTCCAAGAGCTGTCAAGTTTTGACTGGACCGGCGTGCCGGTATTGCTGCCGGTGGCGGATATCGGCCGGGACGCGCTGGCCACGGGGCTCACACAGGCCGGGGCTCTGGTGGACCGGGTCGACGCCTATCGCACAGTCCCCACCACCGGAGTCGACGCCAAGGCCCGTGAAGCCCTTTCCCAAGGGATGGACGTGGTGACATTCACCAGTTCGTCCACGGTACGCAATCTGGTGGAGATGCTGAACGGTGACCGGGCCGCCCTGGACGCGACCAGCATCGCCTGTATCGGTCCCACCACCGCCGCCACCGCCCGGGAATTGGGCCTGCGCGTCGATCTGGTAGCCGGCGAACACACCGTAGAGGGCCTGGTCAGCGCCCTGGTAACCCATTTTGCCGAAGCCAAAAACGTTAAAGAAGGAAGCCCTACAAATGGTTAGCTATCCAGATCTACGATTACGCCGCGTCCGCGAGCACGAACCTCTCCGGAGAATGGTCCGTGAAACCACCCTGTCGCCGTCCAACTTTATCTACCCGATGTTCGTTACCCACGGTCAGGGATTGCGCCAGCCCATAGAACCCATGCCCGGCTGCTTTCACTTCTCTATAGATCAACTGGTACTTGACGTTGCCGAGGCGGCCGCCTTGGGGATTCCCGCCGTGCTGCTCTTTGGATTGCCGGCGGAGAAGGACCCGATGGGCACCGAAGGATACGACCCGGAAGGAATAATCCAGGAAGCGGTCAGGGCCATCAAGAAAGAAGTACCCGGCATGATGGTTATCACCGACGTGTGCATGTGCGAGTACACCGACCACGGCCACTGCGGCATCATCGACAACGGTAAGGTGGACAACGACGCCACGCTGGAATTGCTGGCCAGAACGGCCGTAACACAGGTACAAGCCGGCGCCGACATGGTTGCGCCATCGGCCATGATGGACGGGCAGGTGAAAGCCATCCGCGACTCCCTGAACGACCACGGTTACGAAGATGTGCCGGTCATGGGTTACGCCGCCAAGTACGCTTCGGCCTTCTACGGACCCTTCCGGGTAGCCGCCGGTTCGACTCCCCAATTCGGTGACCGCCGCAGCTACCAGATGGACCCGGCCAACGCCCGGGAAGCGATGCGTGAGATCGCAAGCGACATCGCCGAGGGCGCCGACATCGTCATGGTAAAACCGGCCATGTCCTACATGGACGTGATAAGAAGGGCTAGGGAACGCTTCGACCATCCCCTAGCCGCCTACAACGTCAGCGGCGAGTACTCCATGGTCAAGGCCGCGGGAGCCCAAGGCTGGATCGACGAAAAGCGAATCACCCTAGAGATCCTGACCTCCATAAGGAGAGCCGGCGCCGACTTTATCCTCAGCTACCACGCCAAAGAGGTGTCTCAGTGGCTGAGGGACGAGGAGTAAGCGCCCGTTCGCTATGAAGGCGATGCGGTTCCTGATTCATTATTAGTCCTAATTTTCACTTCCACGAGGCAAGCGGCTTCCCGGCAGATATTTAAAACAGGAACGTAAATGCAACAGACCAAATCAGAAAAACTTTTCGCCAAGGCCCAAAAGTACATCCCCGGCGGGGTCAACTCGCCGGTTCGTTCTTTCCGCGCCGTTGGTGGTACGCCTCCCTTCATCGCCAGGGGCAGCGGTTCCCACATCTGGGATGCCGACGGCAACGAATACATCGACTATTTGGGGTCGTGGGGACCCTTGGTGTTGGGCCACGCCCATCCGGCGGTGGTGGATGCTCTGATAAAAGCCGCGGAAGCAGGCACCAGTTTCGGCGCGCCGGTGGCCCAAGAGGTGGACCTGGCCCGTTTTATCTGCGCTTCCATGCCTTCGATCGACATGATCCGTTTGGTCAACTCCGGCACGGAAGCCTGTATGAGCGCTATCCGGCTGGCCCGTGCCCATACCGGAAGGGACAAAATCATCAAGTTCGCCGGTTGCTACCACGGCCACGCCGACGGGCTGCTGGTGAAGGCCGGCTCCGGGGCCATGACGCATGGTATTCCTACCAGCGCCGGTGTTCCCGAGTCTTATGCCAGCGAAACCCTGGTTGCAGACTACAACGATTTATCCTCGGTTGAAGAGGCGTTCGCCGCCTTTCCGGAAGGCATAGCGGCGGTCATCGTGGAGCCCGTGGCAGGAAACATGGGGGTGGTCCCACCTGCGCCCGGCTTTCTCCAAGGGTTGCGCCGTATCACCCAGGAGCACGGAGCGTTGCTGATCTTTGACGAGGTTATCACCGGTTTCCGGCTGGAGGCCGGCGGCGCTCAGGCCCGGTTCGGCATAACCCCCGACCTGACAACTCTGGGCAAAATCATCGGCGGCGGTCTTCCCGTGGGGGCTTACGGAGGCAGACGGGAGATCATGGAGTTGGTAGCGCCTTTGGGGCCCATGTACCAGGCGGGCACTTTGTCCGGCAACCCCTTGGCGGTCGCCGCCGGATTGGCGACCCTGCAAGAGTTAACGCGCCCCGGGACCTACGAAAAGCTGGAGTCCATGGCTGCCCGGTTGACCGAAGGGTTGACTGAAGTCTTCGATCGCAAAGAGGTGCCCTCGACAATAAACCGGGTCGGTTCCATGTTCACCGGGTTCTTCAATCATGGTCCCGTGGCCAGCCTGGCCCAAGTGGAGCAGTGCGACGTTCCCGGCCACGCCCGGTTCTTCCACGGCATGCTGGAGAACGGAGTATACCTGGCCCCATCCCAGTTTGAAGCCGGATTCATCTCCCTGGCCCATACTGAAGAAGATATCGACCGGACTATCGCGGCGGCGGAAGCGGCTTTGGCTTGACAAGATCGGATCAACGACCTCCAGCACACGCTGGCAGGTGCGATGCAACGGGCCTAGTAAAAAAATAGGGGCTGGTTTAAAACCAGCCCCTAAGCTATTTCGGTACCCAGATCGCGCTTACGTACCGTAGCGTGCCGCTGCGTTGGGGTCACTGTATTCCACATTCTTGGTCGCCCAGAAGGCCGTCGCAACGGCGTCCACCGCCGCTACCAGCTCTTCGCAGGCAGCCATGTCCACATTCTGCTTGCAGCGTCCGGCCAGCTTCAACGCGGCGTTAAAACTACCGTGCAGGTCGAAGCCTGCCGGCATGTTCGGCCAGGCGTAGTCGGCCCATAGGATGGTCAGTTCTTTCTTGCAGATCTCCGCGTGCTCTTCTTTGACTGTGACATACCGGGCCATCTTGTTGACATAGTCTTGACGGGCGGCGGCGTCCCCGCTGGGACCCGGCGCCTCCATCGCTTGCATTCGCAATACCATTTTTTGCACCGTCTGCGCGGCTATCTTCGCGGCTATCGGGTCGTATATCCCACAGGGGATATCGCAATGGGCTTGAGCCCTCGGAACCCTCAACCATGTAAGCGGGTTAAACATAGCGTCCTACCTCATGCTGGATTTGGAATCAGGCCAAAGAGTACAAGAAAAAGGGGTGCTCCGCAACCCCCGGCGCACCTAGCCGGGGCCTACCGGCGGCCGGCATTAGCCAAACGCTCTAAGCATCGTTTTAATGAACCTTGTGCCGCATCAGTATCGCCGATTATAATAGTGCCTTCCAATGCGGGAATGTCTCCCCGCGCGGGTTCGGAAAGTCAGGAGGGCTCCGATGGCTACCACCAGCCAATTAAGACTCAAGCATCGCAGCAAAGAGATAACCGAGGGCCCAGACCGGGCCCCTGCCCGGGCCATGCTCAGGGCCATGGGCTTGACCTCCGCCGACATGGACAAACCCTTCGTGGCCGTCGCTAACCTGGCCAGCGACGTCACGCCGTGCAACGTTCATCTGGACCGGCTGGCCGATGCCGCCAAGGAAGGGATCCGCCAAGCCGACGGAGTGCCCTTCAAGTTCGGGACTATCACCATCAGCGACGGCATCTCCATGGGGACAGAGGGCATGAAGGCCTCCCTAGTCAGCCGGGAAGTCATCGCGGACTCCATCGAGGTCGTTACCTTCGGAGAGCGGATGGACGCCCTCATCACCGTCGCCGGCTGCGACAAAAACATGCCCGGCTGCATGATGGCCATCGCCCGTCTTAACGTCCCTTCGATCTTTGTCTATGGCGGCACCATCATGGCCGGCAACTACCTGGGCGAGGACGTAAACATCCAAGACGTCTTCGAGGCCGTGGGCGCTTACGCCAGTGGCGACATGACTCTGGATCAACTCCACGATTTGGAATGCGTCGCTTGCCCCGGCGAGGGCTCCTGCGCCGGTTTGTTTACCGCCAACACCATGTCCACCGCCATCGAGGTCATGGGTATGTCTCTACCCGGTGACGCTTCCATCCCGGCCACCGACCCCCGTAAAAAAGCTGAAACCCGCTTGGCCGGGCAAACCTTGATGCGGCTCTTGGAAGAAGACCTCCGGCCCAGGGACATACTCACCCGTCAAGCATTCGAGAACGCCATCACTGTAGTGGTGTCCATGGGTGGTTCCACCAACTCGGTACTGCACTTGATGGCCATCGCCCACGAGGCTCAAGTTGACCTAAGCTTGCAAGACTTTGACCGTATCAGCCGCAGCACTCCCTATATCGCCGACATGCGCCCGGCCGGCCGGTTCGTCATGGCCGACCTAGACGGCTACGGCGGAGTGTCGTTGGTTATGAAACGGCTGCTCAAAGCCGGTATGCTGCACGGCGACACGATGACCGTAACCGGCAAGACGCTTCAACAAAACATCGAGGGCATAGAGACGGTGGAAGACCAAGAGGTGGTGGTGCCCATCGACCAACCTCGCAGCCCCACCGGGGGTCTGGCGATACTCTACGGTAACCTGGCTCCCGAAGGGGCGGTCATCAAGGTGGCCGGGCACCAGGAAAGAGTCTATAAAGGGCCTGCTCGGGTCTTCGACCAAGAACACGCCGCTTTCCAAGCCATCCAGCGGCGGGAGATCAAGCCGGGAGATATAGTGGTTATCCGCTACGAAGGCCCCAAAGGCGGCCCTGGGATGCAGGAGATGTTAGGGGTTACCGGCGCTTTGATCGGGCAGGGTTTGGGGGACGAGGTGGCTCTTGTTACCGACGGACGATTTTCCGGCGCCTCCCACGGTCCCATGGTCGGTCACGTCACGCCGGAGGCAGCCGTCGGCGGCCCCATCGGCTTGCTTCAGGAAGGGGACATCATAACTCTGGACATCCCGGCCCGGAGCTTGAATGTAAAGCTAACCGAAGAGGAGTTCACCGACCGGCGGGCAAAGTTCCAGCCAATCCCGCCAAACTACACGTCTGGTGTTCTTGCCAAATACGCTAAACTGGTTTCGTCCGCCTCCGTAGGCGCGGTTACTGGCTAGTCTCAAGCAAGCTCAAAGGGTTCAAGCTCGTATTCGGCGAAATACACGAAACTCTGGGGTACCCGCAAACTCTCTGCCGGGCAAAGTGAAGAAATATGGACTACGGTTCTGAAGCAATCAGGCGCCACCGGGAAAGCCGGGGCAAGGTCAGTATAGCCCCAAAGATGTCGGTGAAAACGATGGAAGACCTATCCATCGCCTACACACCCGGCGTCGCCGCGGTGAGCATGGCCATCGCCAATGACAAGTCGGAATCCTACAACCTGACCAACCGGGCCAACATGGTGGCGGTGGTCAGCGATGGCTCAGCCGTCCTGGGCCTGGGCAACGTGGGGCCCGAGGCAGCCATGCCGGTGATGGAAGGCAAATCCATCCTGTTTAAAGGCCTGGCCGACATCGACGCATTCCCCATTTGTTTGGCCACCCAGGACAGCGCGTCGATCATCCAAACCGTGCGAAACCTTGTCCCTACCTTTGGGGGCATCAACCTGGAAGACATTGCCGCACCCCGCTGCTTCGAGATCGAAGACAGCCTGCAAGACCTGGGCATTCCGGTGTTCCACGACGATCAGCACGGCACCTCGATCGCGGTGTTGGCCGCGTTGATCAACGCCATAGAGTTGACTGGGAAAAAATTTGAAGACGCCAAGTTCGTATTTTGCGGCGCCGGCGCCGGTGGCATCGCCAGCACCAAGCTCTTGTTAGACTACGGTGCAAAAAACATTACCCTGGTTGACAGCACCGGGATCATCCACCGGGGCCGAAGCGACCTGACCCCCGTTAAGTTGTCCATGCTGGCCATGACCAATCCGGATGACATCCAGGGCGGCCTTGCCGAAGCCATGAAAGGCGCCGATGTCTTCGTCGGGCTTGCGGTTGCCGGTGCATTAACACCCCAGATGGTGAGTTCAATGGCCAAAGACGCCATCGTCTTCGCCATGGCCAACCCGATTCCCGAGATAATGCCCGACTTAGCCAGCGCCGCCGGAGCCGCGATCGTGGGCACGGGGCGGAGCGACTTTCCCAATCAGATCAACAATAGCTTGGTGTTCCCCGGCGTGTTCCGGGGCGCTCTGGATATCAAAGCTACCCGGATAACCACTGGGATGAAGCTGTCCGCCGCCAAGGCGTTGGCAGCCCTAATAACCGAACCCACGACCGAGTGTGTAATACCCTGGTCACTCGATCCCACCGTGAGCCCGGCGGTAGCCCAAGCCACAGCTTCGGCTTGGACGGCAGAATATACGGGATAACGTATCCCCCCGGTTCTCAAGGCTATAACAATAGAGGAGCCCCCTTTACATGGGGGCTGCTTTATTATCTAGCCGGATCAGATTTGAATAAGAGAGACTCGCGTCATCCTCTTGAATCCTCTTAAGATTATTGCCAGACTTTAGTATGAATCTGGTATGACAATAAGGTGGCATCATAGCCAAAATAGCGATCAGCCTACCAGAGGAAACCCTGCAATCGGTTGAGAAAGAGATGATGGCCACCGGGCCGAGCCGCAGCGAGATTTTCCGGCGTGCTGTGGAAGAACACCTGCGCCGGGTAAAAGAACGGGAAGACGTCGAGCGATATATCCAAGGCTATCTAAAATACCCAGAAACGCAGGAGGAGATCGCCCTTGCGGAGGTTACGTTACAATACGCCTCCGACGATGAATCTTGGGAAGACGATTGGGAACAAGCATCTAAGAAATGACCTGTCCCGTTAGACCCCAACTTCGATTCGGGAGCCCGCCATGCCCCCACCCGTAACCGTGGACATCTTGGACAGCATGCGCCCCAACCTGGCGTCGCTGGTCATGGAGCGGGCCAAACGGTTGCCGGGAATGGTCTACTGCGATCTGCGCCTCCAGGTGAAAGAAGAGAAGAGCGCCGTGGCGGAGAACGGTTATGCCAAGGCCAGCGGCGAGGATTATGTGTTCGATTTCGGCGTCCGGGTGATCGCCGGAGCCAGGCTCAGCGCTCCCGGTTACTACGGAAGAATCTTGGGGGCAGCCGACACGGCGAACATCGAGGACGTAGTCTGGGACGGCATCCGCCAGGCCCATCGGCGGGCTAGGACCAACGCCCGCCTCAAGTCGCAGGCCAAGGGACGATTTACCAGTTTGGGCGGCAGTCTCGGGGGAACGGACCTAGCTCCGGTCGCAGTTGTTCAAGACTCGGTTCCGGCCACTTACACCATAGACCCTCGCCGCGTTCCCTTGTCTGAGACAGTCAGGATGGCGGTGGACGGGTGCAAAGCGGCCCAAGGCCAGAGCGGCAACATCGTTTACGCCGCCGCTTCAATCAGCACTTTCCTACTCCGGGAGTTGTTTCTCAGCTCCGATGGGGCGGACATAGACCAGTCCTTCGCTCAGACCGAGGGGTTCGCCATCGTCATCTGCGGGAGCGAGCACGGCAATTTCGAGCATTACGATTTCACCGGGCACCAGAGGGGCTGGGAGGTCCTTACCGACGGGTATAACAACGGCCCCATCGTGCTACCCAACTTCATCGACTTCTGCTCCAACTTAGGCGCCGATGCCGCCGAAGTGGCCGCCGCGCCTCCATTGAAGCCTCCCGGTCACGACGTTGTGGTGGTCACCAACCCCCACTTCAACACCCTGCTGGTCCACGAGGTGGTGGGGCATCCTGCGGAACTGGACCGCGCACTGAAGTACGAAACGGCCTACGCCGGACGCTCTTGGTTCCTGAAAAACCTAGAAGAGAACCAGATCGGCCGGCCGATCGCCTCGCCATTGGTCACTGCCTACTCCGACCCCCTCATGGAGGGTTACGGCTCCTTCCGCTACGACCATGAAGGCACTCCGCCCAAGCGGGCCTACATCATCCGCGACGGCGTTCTGGAAGAGTTTCTCAACAACCGCCAGACCGCCGCCATCATGGGCGTGGCGCCCAACGGTTCCGCCCGGGCCACCGAAGCATCCCTGATACCCTTGATCCGCATGACCAACACGGTGTTCGCTCCCGGACAGCAAGACCCCCAGGACATCATCTCTGAGGTCGATTCCGGCTACTACATCGCCGGGCACCGCACCCCATCCATCGCCGAGTCTCGGGAAAACTTCCGGATCACCGCAGTGAAAGTTTACGAGATCAAGAACGGCCAGCTAGGGCAACTCTACCGGGACGGCGGAATCACGTCGGACTCCCGAGATTATTTCATGTCCATCGACGCCGTGGGCAACGATCTGCGGGTCAACCCCATCCCCAATTGCGGCAAAGGTCAGCCCATGCAGGCCAAGCGCATGAGCAACGGCGGCCCTACCATGCGGGGCACCGCCCGGCTGACCGGACCGGGATGAATTCCGTCTGAAGGGGGAACCATGGAATCAGTGATAATCATAATCCTAGCCGTTCTTGCCCTCGTTCTCACGGGGGCGTTGGTCGCCGCTATGCGACGTGGTTCGACGGGCCGGGAAACGTTGGACCCCCACGTTTTGGAATTGAAGTCCGAGCTAAACAAAGTAACCGATTTGGTCCGGGAACTGGAAAAGGACCGAGAAAACAAGTTCGGCGAACTAACCAGTCAGCTTAAGAGCGTGGGTGAGAATACCAACGCACTGGCCACGACGACAGGCCAGTTGAAGGAGGCCTTGGCCAACACCCGTGTCAGAGGACAATGGGGAGAGCGCATGGCCGAGGACGTTCTCCGCCTGGTGGGGTTCGTTCAAGGCGTCAACTACAAGAAGCAAACAACCTTGGAAGGAAGTGGCTCCCGGCCCGACTTCACTTTCCTGCTGCCTAAAGACCTTACGCTAAACATGGTCGTAAAGTTCCCGCTGGATTACTACTTAAAGTGCGTTGAAGCCAGTGATGCGGCGGAGGAAAACCGGTATCGTCAGCAGTTCATTCGGGACGTCCGCGCCCAATTGAAGGAAGTCGTAACTCGAGACTATATCGACCCTGGCCGGAAAACTCTGGACTATGTACTCG
>JAKUQE010000086.1 GCA_022450395.1 Dehalococcoidia bacterium
AGGGTATTGGCCTGTCCATGTCGCCCGAGGTAAAACGCGTTTTCGTCGGTGGGTGAGTGGAACGGGGACCGGGCTCTAGGTTTAGGGCCCAGGCTCATGCTCACAACATGAAAAAGGATAGCAGTTTCGGCTGGATCTGCGTCTTGTCGGCCAAACGCATCTACACCGCTACCGGTCGGCTCTCACGGCTTCTCTGGCACGAATACGCCCACATATTGACGCCCCACCACGGCCACGACGATACATGGCGAAACAAGATGCGTGAGTTGAAGCAACCCCTGCCGCGCCGGTATCAAAAACTAACGAGACCGTCGCGGGCCCGTCGTTAACTGGACCAGAACACGGATGGTATACTAGCGAAGACTTCAGCGCTCATACTCGAACTGGGAGAAATAAGATGGGCTACACACCGAGTCATCTGGGGCACGTAAACATATACGTGCGCAATGCGGAGATCTCCCAAAAATGGTACGAAGACATCCTGGGCCTGCACACCTATGACTTTGTGCCCGGACGCGCCGCTTTCATGGCAGCGAACCTGGACGAATCCCACGAAGTCGCGTTGATGCAAGTGGGCGACGACGCCCCCGGAGTACAGCCGGGCGGCGTGGGCCTCAACCACATGGCCTGGCGTGTGGACAGCCTGGACGACTTGAAGGAGTTCTACGCTAGGATCAAAGAGAAAGACGTTGACTTTAAGGTCGCCGACCACGGCATTTCGTTGGGCATTTACTTTAAGGACCCCGATGGCAACGGCATTGAGGTTTATTACGAGGCGCCCCGGAGCCAGTGGTTCCGGCAAGAAAACATGTTCTTGAACGAGGACAAGCCGTTAGGGAATTTCCCCGGCCCCTGGGACGAAGTACTGGCCGCGGCCGCCGCAAGATAGCCTCTCTCATAATTAGAACTCATAAGAGGGCGCCCGGATTCAATCCGGGCGCCTTTTAATTTTTGAGTGCGCGGTTGACACGACGACGGTTTCACCGCCCTCGTCATTCCGGCCCTTCTGCGGAAGGGGAATCCAGATTCACCATCCAAGAAATAGACTTGCCAACCCCGTGCCGGTACACCCTTTCTCCCGTAAATCCGAGCCATGTTCCTGCGAATTACCGCCCCGGCTCATGATGCGGTATACTTTGCGGAGCCGAGCCTGTCCTGGATCTGGGCAGACATAGGATGCCTACTAGTTGGAGCGTGTTCCTCGTTTGATGCTCCATCCACCGCTAAAATACGCAAGGAGTGAGGACATGAAATTCGGAATATTGTACGAAACTCAACGGCCCTATCAGGGCAACGACCTGGACTGGAACAGCCTTTACAAAGAAACCCTGGACCAATGCGAACTGGCCGATCAGGTGGGGTTCGACAACCTCTGGTTCGTCGAGCACCACTTTCTCATGGGATTCTCCGGATCTCCATGTCCCGAAGTCCTATTCGGAGCGCTGAGCCAAAGGACCAAGAACATCAGGATCGGGTTCGGCGTATCCATCCTGCCCAGCCACCATCCCATCCACATCGCCGAGCGGGTGGCCATGGTGGACCAACTCACCGACGGCCGGGTCGAGTTCGGCACTGGCCGGTCCAACGCCTACGAGCAGGTCGGACAGGGCATCGATCCCCGGGAAACCCGGGAACGGTGGGACGAGGCCCTGACGATGCTGCCCAAGATGTGGCAATCCGACGAGTTTTCCTGGGAAGGGAAGCATTGGAACGTGCCGACGCGGCGGATACTCCCTCGGGTCTACCAAAAGCCCCATCCCCGGATGTATCTGGCCTGCACCCAGACCGAGAGCTTCCGTCTGGCGGCGCAGAAGGGCATCGGCGTATTGTCCTCGG
The DNA here is from genome assembly GCA_022450395.1 of Dehalococcoidia bacterium. Lineage (GTDB taxonomy): Bacteria > Chloroflexota > Dehalococcoidia > Lucifugimonadales > UBA3495 > UBA11650. Next base: position 1,837 of record JAKUQE010000086.1, read on the forward strand.
CGTCTTACGCCGTCGATATCCTGGCCGAGCACGTTAAGGTCTACCGCGACGCTATCAAAGACGCCGATCCAGTAGGCGCCTTCGTCAACAATTTTTGGGGGAACAACGTCCATGCCTACTGTAGCAAGGACGACCAGGCAGCCAAGGAGCTTGCCGCCGAGTCCATGAAAACCTTCTTCGGGCCGGACAAGCCCTACATCCAGGGCCGCATCAACGCCTACGAAGAGCTATTGGAAGCCTGGGGCGGCGTGCCCGACGACCTGAACGCCGATTTCAGCCGTTGGTTGCGTCAGTCCGACGACGCCCACAAACAACAAGCAGAGGAAGCGGGCCTGTCCCTGGACTCCGGTCCCGGCGCCGCCCGGGCGGCCATCGCCCAATTGGATGCCAACGTCCTCTCCGACCGGGGCGTCATCATTGCCGGTAATCCCGAAAGCTGCATCAAGACGGTCCAGATGTACGAGGATATCGGCGTAGATCAGGTAATGATGATCATGCAAACGGAAACCATCGACCACGAGAAGGTGATGGAGTCCATGGAGCTATTCGGCAAAGAGGTGATCCCCGCCTTCCGCAAGGCGGAGACACCGGTAGCTGGAAACTAAAGATTTGGGGTGGCCCGTCGCCCGACAGGCCACCCCAACCAACAGTAATTGCATCAATAAGCCAGAGAGACCCCGCTGTGCCCAGGCGCTTACGGGACGGGTGTTCCTGACGACTCGATCCTAAGGCCGGCCTGGTTCCCGCTCTCTGACTTATTTATTATAGCGGTGGTGGCTAGGGTTTGCTGTAGTTCTGCGGCTACTTGAGAAGAGCAGTGACCGGGATCAAGCGCTGGTTGATTGGGTCTACCCCGAGTCCGGCAGTTTCCAGGGTGGTGGCGCCAAAAAGCGGTGCGGTTCCGGGCGGGCCGAACACGACTAGTGCGATGACTTCTCGGTCGTCAACTCGCATGGTGGCGTAGCCCACGGGGTATTCTACGACTCGGTCGTCGGCAAGCTCGAAAGGGCGAGTTTCCCTGACCTCTACCCCTAGCCGCTCCAAGACATCTTCCGGAATAGACGTGTAGGTGGCCCCGGTGTCTACCAAGGCCTCAAGCTCTATGAATTGCTGACCTTGCAGGTCGGCGACTCCCAGTGAAACGGTGAAAGTGCCCATTTGATCCTCGTTGGTGTGTGCGTTGTTCTTGGGGTTGTTGGGAGAACTAAGGTCTTGGGAAGTCGTGGAACCGGTAACGTTGAACCTTCAACCTACCGGATATAATCTCGCCGTTCTAACCTACAATAACTCGCCAAATTCCGCGAGGCCGAGACCGGAATCTCTTATTAGCCGTCTTAGCAGCCCGCGATCCAACTCCCTATGTCTTGGAACCGAAAGTCTTAGGCGAGTTCCGTGGACCAGTATCATATGGCTGCCTCTAGTGTGGATCCAGGTTTACCCGATCTTCTCCATTATGCGGATAAATTCGATTCCCGACACTACGGGGAGGCGGGTCACTACACGGACGCCTCAACCTCTTCCACCACTTGCGCCGGGATGGCTTCGCCTTGCTCCCTCATGCTTTCGGTAAAGCCCTCGATCGCTTCTTTTATATTCGCAAGCGTCTCTTCCCTGGTTTCCCCTTGGGAATGGCAACCGGGCAGGGCAGGACAGCTCGCCACGATATAGCCGTCTTCGCCATCGTCAAGCGTCACAATGAATTTCACGGTTTCTTCCTCATCCCTGTAATGCCGAGCTGGTGCCCTGTAAGCTTTGGTTGGTGGGCCCGGCTGGTGTCGAACCAGCAACCTATCGGTTATGAGCCGACCGCTCTACCGCTGAGCTACGGGCCCTCGTTTCAAGCTTATTCCCAGGGTTTGGGGGGTGTCAAGAAAGGCCGAGGCGCTCCCGGTATTCCGGGTCCCAGGCGGCCATGAGGCCCAGCTCCACCATCCGCTCTTGGGGGATGCGCGGGACGGGGTTGCCGGCCAGGGGAATCTCGGCGGTGATGGAATCTTGCACCAGGCCTTGGTACACGTCGTCTTTTATCCCCAACAATTCTTTCAGCAGCCTCTCGTTGTCCTGTCCGAAGGTTGGCGCCGGGCCCCGGATGCGGAGCGGGGTATTGGAGAACTTATAGGGGCGGCCCATGAAGATGCGAGAGCCCAACCCCCGCTCTTCCGGGTATTCGACCCGTTCCAGGAACCCCCGGCTCTTGTACTGGGGGTCGAAGTGGACATCTTTGCCGGTCAACACCGGTCCTGCCGGGATACCCACGCCCTGTAGCTGGTGCATCATGTCGTACTTGTCACGCTCCGCAGACCAAGTTTCGATGACCTTGTCCAACTCATCGTGATTGCGTTGACGCGATAGCAGATCGGCGTAGCGGGCGTTTTGGGCCAGATCTTCTCGCCCCAGCACCTTGCACAGTGACTGCCACTGTTCGTCCGTGCCCACGGAGAGGGCTATCCACTCGTTGTCCCCTTGCGCCGGGTAGCAGCCCTGGGGGGCGCGGTAGGGATGGCGGTTGCCGATGCGTTCTCCGTCTCTGCCGTTGGAGATGGCGTCCATGAGGTAGTCTGACATGAACATGACCCCGGCTTGGTACATGGCGATGTCGGCCCATTGACCCTGGCCGGTACGGGACCGGTAGCGCAACGCCGAGCCGATGGCGAACAAAGCGGTCCAGGTGGACAGGAAGTCGACGAAGGACGCGCCTACCCTGTTTGGACCGTCTCCGTCATAACCGGTGACCCAGCAATGGCCGTGCATGCCCTCGAGAGTGGTGGCCTGGGCGGGATTGTTGGAATAGGGACCGCCGCCGTGCCCGAAGCCGGTGTTGGATATCATGATTATGTCGGGTTTGATCTTGCGTAGGTTGGGGTAGTCCAACTCCCAGGCGCGCATCACCCGCGGGGTGAAGTTCTCCATCACCACGTCGCTAACCCGCACCATGTCCCGGAACAGGTCCCGTCCCCGAGGGTCGGTCATGTCCAGGGTCAGCGACTGCTTGCCCCGGTGGAGCAGGTTATAGGTAGATGGACGGTTCCAAGGGTCGTCGCCCAGGTCATGCTCCGGGTAACTGCCCGCCAGACCGGAGTTGCGAGTGGTGTCGGGATGGGCAGGTCCCTCGATCTTGATGACCTCGGCCCCGAAGTCCGACAGCAATGCCCCGGTGTAGGGCAGAGCGAACACGTACGTCGAGTCCAGGACTCGGATACCTTCCATTGGCAACTGGGGCATCTGGCGCTACCTCACCTGATTTAAGTGCTTCTAGCTCCGTTCGTGGTGAGCCCTTCGGCTGTGCTCAGGACAGGCCTGTCGAACCATCCTTCGGGGGAAGGACCCTTCGACAGGCTCAGGGTGAACGGGTGTGGTTGACTGCGATTTCTCGATCTGGTCACTAAATGGCGTTCAACTGACGAAGACGGCAGAAATCCTCCTGGGAGTAGCCCAGGCCGTCGACGTATATCTCCTGGTTGTGCTGCCCCAGTGTTGGAGCCGGATGGCGGAGTTCGTAAGGGCACAGCGAGAAGTTAAAAAGAACCGCCGGCACTTTGATCTTGCCGATAACCGGGTGATCCACCTCACGGTAAAACTCCCGTGACTCCAGTTGGGGACACTCGGCTATCTCCTTGGGGGTTTGGACCAGGCCGAACAGTATGCGAGCCTCGGCAGCCTTGGCAAAGAGGTCCCATTTGTTCAGGCGGCTAAGGGCATCGACCATGATCTTGTCCATCTCTACGCCGTTCAACGCCCTCTCGTCCGTGTTGGAGAATCGGGAATCCAGCAACTCCGGTTCCTGGAAAAGATTGACGATGTCCTCCCACGACGCCCCACCCCCGGTCTGAACGATGACCCATCCGTCGGCGCAGGGCATGGGGTAGGTGAAGTCCTGGCCCGTGGCGCGGCGGCGGTGCTGGGTGCCGCCCATAAAGGGGTACATGGTCTGGGTGGCCATCATGGTGGAGGCGACGCAGTCGTTGATGGCAACATCGATGTGCTGGCCCCCGCAGCCGTTCTCCATGCCGAAAAGGCATATGGCGGTTGCTGCCGCGCCGTTGAGGCCGCCCTCGTATTGGGCCTGGAACCCGCCGTGCTTAAGTGGCGCCCGGCCCTGGGACCCGCTGATGCTCATAATCATGCCCATGGCGTAGCTGACGATCTCCTCACCCAGGTATTGGCTGTAGGGGCCTTCCTGGCCGAAGGGCGTAATGGATGTCATCACCAGGGACGGATTGAGCTCCTGAAGGGCATCGTATCCCAGTCCCAACGATTCCAGATGTCCCGGATGAAAGGTCTCGACTACGACGTCGACCCGCTGGACCAACTCTTTTAAGAGGGCCTGACCGGTAGTGGTTTCCAGGTTGATGGTGGCGCCCTTCTTGTTAAGGTTGAGCACCAGGTTGAAGAGGCTCTTTTCCGGGTGCGGGTCGTCTTGGTGGAAGGGGCCCATGCGCCGCAAGGCGGCCCCGCCCGGAGGCTCCAGCTTCAAAACGTCGGCCCCGTAGTCGGCCAGCAGCCTGGCGCAGAAAGAGCCGGCGATGTCCTCGCTCAGGTCCAAGACCTTCACACCCCCCAACACCCCCGGCGGCATCCCAGCCAATCCTTGCCCGTTAGCAGTCACTGTAGGTACGGTCCTTTCTACAAATTACTCTCCGAATCACGCGCCAAATCGGCGTGGCGTGTCCCTATCCGGCGGGGCTCTTGAGCGTAAGGGATTGTATCTGAAGGGGGCGGGTAAGGCAAATGGGGGTGATGCGCCTCCCAACGATTAACCTGAGTATTGAAAGCAAGCGCGAAGGTTAACCGGGCCAAGACCCGAGGAGACGATCTTGGGAATGCCAGGACCTAGCGGTCACGAATTCCTTGAATTGCCTCTTCTCTTTCACTAGTGAGAGCTTTATCTCGGGCAGCTTCTGCTCTCGTCTTGCCCAGTTCACCAACTGCTTGGATTCTTTCATCTTTGTGAACTAGCAGCCGGTCAAATTGTGCAATCCATTGAGCCCACATCCCAGACTGTTCACCGAACCAACTCCAATATTGGGGAAACGTCGCGTTGGCGATATACTCAGAGTCATAACCAGAGTCCAACGCCAATGTAGCCTTGTCTAGCCATATACCCTCTGGTGCCCCGGGTAACGGCATCAAGTGGAGAGATTTCAAGCCATTGTCTCTCAATATAGTGCTGTAAAGCGCGAGATTATCTCCGACAAGTCGCTGGACCATCAGAATTGAAGGCTGCCGGGTATCCAGTTGTTGTAAAATCATGTGACGTTGTTCAAGTGACAGACTATCTATCGCAGCCTCGATCGCTTTATCAAGTCTGAATAGCCCCAGAAATGGCTCGGATAAACGCCGCTGGAGCCACTCAAAGGAGAGTGAAGAGTCCTTCTTCAATACCTCGCCTAACCAAAAGTCATCACTTGTGGTGTTTTGGATCACGACTCGCCATTCAGCGATTAGATCGGTCGGAACATCGCCATAGGGTTCAGCCTGCCATATTCCCAGGGCAGCTGCGGTGGCAATGTCTGGATTTTGGTGTTGGAGCAAATGGCTAACAATTTCTTCGGCGACCTCGTTTCTTAGACAATGAAAATTCGTCAAGTTGGCGGCTCTGTCCATGTTCTGGAGCGCTTGCTTGAGCAGATCCTCGGGAGGGGAGTTTAGCGTTAGGACGAGTGAGACTATGGAAAGAGTCAGCCTAGGTTCTTTTAAACAATTCGCCGCCAGTTGAGACCAGCCTTCTTCATCCAATGTGGCGCCTTGGCGCAAGAATGGCGTTATCAGATCACCTGCGGCCCCTGTATTGACGAGTGCCTTCGCCCACAATATGGGCGACACTACCCGGCGGGCGATCTCCTCGCACAGCAATGGGGTAAAGTTGGGCCAATGCCGACCTACCGCTTCCGCTTCTCGCTCGATGCGGCCAATCTTTTCAGCTACCCGTGTGGCATCAAGGTTGCACCACTCGTCTGCTAATTCGCTGACTGTTCTTACATGTGCCGATTCAGACGTATGAATATCCATGGCATTCCCACTTGGATGGAGTATTTCAAAATCGGCGTCTATTCTAATGTCGCCTACGGGCACATCGATATTTTTTGCAAGCTCTCTGGCCCATTGCAAGACACCAGGTCGGGCTTCGACCAATGCAACGAGATCCCGGAGCATTTCCCCTGCAGTTGCCCGCATCATGTCTGATAACGCGGTGGGGAGGGAACCCACCTGCCCAGGGTAAGCCCAATCTTCGATCGCCCATTGAATCGATTTCCAGTCTGAGACCTCAATAGATTTGATTATTTCTAAGGAGCACGCCCAGAGGCTGTGTATTTCAGCGAGTTCTTCTTGAGTGAGGAATCCTCGGCTTATTGTTAACGTTGTACCCATCCCTGGGTCGGTTGTGGTGTCCTCGAAAACTGGAGATAATGCCGTCGCTAATGCTACAAGCCCAACCTGGATGTCATTACCTTCGCTTAACCACGATCGGGCGCACTCAAAGAGAGTAATGCGTCGCCTAACTCCTTCCCAGGATTCTGGATAGCCAGAGTGGGCCCAGTCATTGATCAATCGAAGGGGATGCTCCGGAGTAGCGTGAAGCTCACGGTTATTGCCCACCGCATTCTGCAACAGCAAAGGGATTGTAATGTCCGGAGCGCGGTGTAAAGCTGGTAATGCGATCCCTACGACTTTTCCAGGATAGTGTTGGAGGATCCAGACGGTCTCATCGTGACCGAGTCCAGCGTATTGGATCCAAATTTCGTCACTGTTTATTTTTTCCAGCAGTCCGGTTAGAAAATGTTGGGGTATGGTTGCGCCCCGCGCTCTGGCGCCAACAATCGTCAGAACAGCTTCGGTGAGATTGGGTGCTTGGGCAAGCAAAGAGTCAATGGATAAAGAGGCGGCGCCTTTGAAAAATACGTCTCTTACTAGAACGAATCTTAGCGCAGCTGGGCGCACTGCAATCCACTGGTCTCCAACCTCGTCAATGATGCCTGCAGCGGCAAGGTCAGTGACAATTTGCCGGACTTCCACCGGGCTTAATTTGAGCTCGTTGGCCACCAAATGCATTGGCATCCCAGAGCGGCCTCCCACTGAGAAGGCTGCTAGCACCTCAACCGTGGTTCTACCAGCCATCACGTCGGAGACAGAACGAATCCACTCGAAGAGGGTCTCCCCGAAAGCGACCTCTTTAGCTCCGCCCCGGAGAGCGAGATATGCGAGTGTCGCGGCAAGACCTGGCCGGCCTTCCGCCTGGTTAACAATCTCATGGATCAGTCCGTCTGGGCCAACCAAGCCCGCTGTTTTGACGACGTCAACGATTTCATCTCTGGTAAGCGGACCAAGACTATGAACGTCGGAAGCGGGTAGGCTCAAGATTTGGTTGACATTGTCCTGGTCTCCAGGCCAGCAGCTAGCAAGGATTGAGAATTGTGCGCCAATTTCTTCGCGAATTTGTTTGAGGTCGCTGATAACTTCCGGGTTAACCCCCGCATCGTCTACGATTATTGTCTCCGGCATTTCATCTCTGATACCAGTCGCAATCGCCGCTCTGTCTTTGCTTACAACGAACAAAGCTCCATCTTCCAATAGGTTGAGCAATAGAAATGTCTTGCCAGACCCAGGCTGGCCAATCAAAAGCTTGTCGCCGTCGCTCATTCTCAACCACGCAAGGTCCAGGTCGCGGCCTACGAGTTCCTTGTTTAGGATTGGTCGGTTCGTTTTAGGAATCGCCGACAATGCGGGTGGGTTGCCAGAGAGACCGAGCAGTTCAAGACACCATTTCGAGTTTCTATACAACAGGTCAGCCATTGCTGCCTGGTCGTGAACTTGAATCAGGGCAAATCCAAGCTCTCTGGCGCGATCGGAAAGATTGGCCTTTCGCTTTGGGGTCAGGGATTGTGACGTTGCGAGTACTACTTTTCGGCGCTTTCCGCCTTCCTTTAGATATGATTTCAAGCTGCGAGTTAGATTACCAAGTACATCCTTGCCAACCGTGCAAACCAGTGGATAGGGCTCCCCCAATGCGTCAGCGATTGCCCCGTCCATACCTGCATCGGCACCCCCACGAATGGGGACCAACGTCGGATAGATTTCACGCAATAAATCTGCCGCGCATTGCTCAAACAGTTCTGGGTCAACTGTTCCATCTAGCCGGTCAATAATCTGTCGATAGAACGGGTCACGTATCATGATGTTTCCACCGCCCAGCCGCTGGTTGAGGGCGTGTCGGTACCTAAAGTCATCCCGGCGTCAATTCCATTGTACAACTGCGGCCGACGGCGAAAATATTTATGGGTTCAGCGGTGAACCAAGTTGAAGGCGCCTCCCGAAGCGGCCCCCTACCCGAAACACCCCTCCAACGTCGCGTCAAACTCCGCCGGGGTGAAGGTGTAGTTTTGGGTGCCGGAGACTTGGACGGCGTAGTGGGCGGCGACGGTGCCCATCTCCACGCAACGTTGGATGGGTTTGCCGTCTGTCAGTCCTTTGATCAGGCCGCCCCGGAACGCGTCTCCCGCGCCGGTGGGGTCTATGGCGTTCTCGGTGGGGACCACCGGGACCCGCACCACACCCTCCGGGCTGACGATCTCGCAGCCCTGCTCCCCCTTGGTGGTGACGATGGTGTCCACGATGCACAATAGCTGCGCCACGTCCAGGCCGGTGGTGTTGGTAATCATGCCCAGCTCATAGTCGTTGGAGACCAGCATCTTGCATCGGCCGATGGCCTGGGTCAGGTCGGGGCCGTTCCAGGCGGGGAGAGACTGTCCGGGGTCGAAGATGGCGTATATCCCCGCTTCCTGGTAGCGGCGGGGGTAGTCAACCATATCCTGGAGGTTGCCCGGACCGACGATGGCGATGGTGTCCGCGGGAGTCAGGCCGGTAAGGTCGACATCGGATGCGTGCATCATCGCGCCGGGGTTGAACGCCGTGATCTGGTTGCCGTCCTGGTCCGTGGTGATGTAGGCGGAGGCGGTCCATTCTTCGGACACGACCCGTATGTCTTGGGTTGAGATCCCGTGCTGCCCCAGCCAATCGAAATAGCTTTGGTGGTCTCGCCCCACGCAGGCAAGGATGCGGGGCTTCTCGCCCAGTAACGACAGGCAATAGGCGATGTTGCCGGCGGTGCCGCCCAGATTCTCAGTGAGGCCGCTAACCATTAGGCTGACGTTGATGTTGTCCAGCCGGTCGGCCACGAAGTGCTCGGAAAAACGGCCGGGGAACTCCATTATGCGGTCGAATGCCATCGACCCGGAAACCAATATGTCCATCCTCACCGATCCTTGGGCAAATTTTTGGGGCGAGCCCACCGCCATTGCTAGGCGGCGACTCTCCCCTTTTTAACGACTAATCTACTCTAACGGGCGGACCGGTAGAGTGCAACGGCGGCGGTTTTACAGGACGGCCGCTTGCTCACCGTCGTCTTTCCGGCCCTTCTGTGGAAGGGGAATCCAGAGACGTTGCTGCTCCTTGTCATTGGCCCTTGTACCGATAGGCCCTGGATCCCGGCCTACGCCGGGATGACGGATGGGGCGTGATTGCATTGGGCGGTCTTAGCAGCCGAAGCGCCCAGAGAGACTTCCGCCTATCGTCTCTCCGGCCCTTCGGTGGAAGGGGAATCCAGAGACGTTGCTGCTCCTTGTCATCTGCCCCTTTGCAGAGAGGCTCCTGGATCCCGGCCTACGCCGGGATGACGGATGGGGTGTGATTGCCTGGGTGGTTTCAGCAGCCGAAGCGGCCGGTGAGGGTTCCGCCAAAGGTTACGGGGTCGCCGGTTTTCAGGCCGGATGCGGCGGCTACGCCCGCGTTGATCTCTAGATTGTAGGTTGCCGGGGCCGACGGGGAGTATGTGGGCAGGACGCTGTCATTCGAATCCGGTGGGGGACTGGGAACGCCGGTGGTGATATCCGCCACGGCGCATGAGGCGTCGATCCAGACCATGTCCAACGGGAAACGCATGTCTTTCATCCAAAAGGTATGCTTTCGCTCCTCCTGGAAGATGAACAGCATGCCCGTTCCCTCTTCTAGGACGGGGCGTCCGGATAATCCCTGGAAGCGCTTTTCAGGAGTGTCTGCCACATCCACGGTGAAGGATACGCCGCTGATGGAGACGGTTGGCATGGTACTGGCTGGCGTCGTACCCGTTGGCAATGACGAAGGCGTCGCCGGGGTGGTAGGCGGGACTTTCGTTGGGACCTGGGTGGGGGTATTTGCCGGGGTGGGGCTGACGGTGGGTTCCGGCGGGATAACCGTGGTCACGGGAGTGGGGGTGGGCGCGCTCGTAGGCGTCGCCGTGGCTGTGGGAGGTTGGCTTTGGGGGACATCCCCACCGCAGGATGTCATAACGGCGGACACGAGGCCGATCGCCGCCCAGATCAACCGGATATGGAAAGCACGCTGAATCTGCACCCGTCCCGGCGCGTCAGGAGCGGCCGACGGCTTTGTGGATGTTCTGTACCCGCTCCCGCATCGACCGGAGCAACACCGCGGCAGGAGATGGGGCTACATGGGAATAACCTACGCCCAGGTCCAGCAACTCCTGGGCAGTCAACGGCATGGATGCGTGGTCCATCGTAACGGCCAGCTTGGCCTTGCCGATCTTGCGGACCTGGCCGGCCAGTTCTTTTAAGCGGACTTTCAGCCGGGGGTCGCTGGGGTCGCGGATGCCCATGTATTCGGAGAAGTCGTTGGGACCGACGGCTACCAGGTCGATACCGTCTAGAGCGGCAATCTTTTCTATGTCGTCGATGCCCCTCGCGTCCTCCACCATCACCGACAGAAGAACCTCCCGGTTGGACTGCTCGCAATGCTCGTCCCAAGAGACGGTGCCGAACCGGGCGGCGCGGGTGCCTCCGGCGGCGCCACGATGACCCAAGGGCGGGTAGCGCACCGCCTCCACGGCCCGTCTAGCCCCCTCTACGCCTTCAACGTGGGGAATAATGATTCCCTGCGTTCCCAGGTCCAACAGTCGCAGGATAAGACTAGGGTCGTTGCCCGGAACCCGGACGATCGGCGTGATGCCCACCAACTCGGCGGAAAGCACCATCCGCTCCACCATCGATAGGTCGAAGGTCGTATGTTCCATGTCGATGAAGGCGGCGTCGAAACCAGCCAGTCCGATGATCTCCACGACTTGAGGGTCAGACAGGGTCACGTAGGTGCCGATGGCTAGATCGCCTGCCCGCATCACTTTCTTAACCCGGTTCTCAATCACGACGGACCTCCAGTTTAATAAGCGCAATTGACGATGAAAACGTAACTTACATGCCCCTTGGGGCGGTCCGCGCCAATGTTAACCCAGGCGTGGGGAAATCACAAGAAAAGGCGCTCTAGCATGCGATCCAGCGCCAGCTTCAGCCTGTATTGACTAGGGTAACGGCGGTAGGGTAGTCTGAACGCAAGTCCGACCTAGAGGATGAGAAGATGACTCAAGAAACCCAATCAGCAATAACTCCCGAAGTGAAGGCTATGATCGGCGTGACCGGCGATATCGTCGAGTCCTGGGGGGTTGTTGACGCGGAGTACCTCCGCCGCTTCACCCAGGCCGTCATGGACCCAGACCCCAGGTACTGGGACGAGGAGTTCGCCAAGTCTACCCCGTACGGCGAAATCATCACCCCGCCCATCATGGTCAGCTACATGGCCAGCCGCAATCCTCCTAACTCTGAGGATCCCATCACCAGGGCCTTTGAAGAGGACCCGATGTCCGACGGGATCGGAAGGGTTGAACGACTCGGCTCCCTCCCCCGGGTGCCCACCGATCTGGTTCGGGTGCTGAATGCGGGGAACGAGTTGGAGATATACAAATACCCTTCCATCGGCGACAAGATCTTCTTCCAGAACAAGTATTCGGACATCAGGGAGAGGGTGGGCCGGGATGGCAAGCCCTTCTTGATCGTTACCACCGAGACCACCTACAGAAATCAGAAAGAAGAGGTGCTGTGCATCACCCGGGCCTCTTCTATCCGCCGGTAGCCGGCAAGCCGGTAGCTAGCAACGATGGGCAACATCGTTCGCGCCCACGTTTCTCACGCAGATAGGAGGCAACTATGACCGTTGCGCTGGAAGACCTGCTCAAGATGTCCGCCGACGAGATCTGGGCCCACAATGAAAGGCTGACCGCCGAGCAGCTACGGAACAAGGAACAGACCTACTACGACGACATCGAGGAAGGTATGGAGTTGCCCAAGTATATCTACCGGCCCACTCCAACCCACCTGTTCCGCTGGAGCGCGGCCATCGAGAATTTCCACCGAATCCACTACGATCTGGATTTTGGACTGAATCACGACAAAAACCCCAGCATTCTGGTCCACGGTTCTTGGAAGCAGAGCGTGGTGCCCCAATACCTGAAGGACTGGACCCTGCCCAAAGGCTGGCCCTGGAAGGCTAGATTCGAGCACCGGGCGATGTTGGTGCCCGGCGACGTGCTGATAATGTGGGGCAAAGTCACCAACAAGTATGAAAAGGGCGGCATGGGATTCATCGATCTGGACATAGGCATGATGACCCAGGATAGCGTGGAAAGCATGCCGGGTAGCGCCACCGTTGTTCTGCCCATCAGAGGAGGCGCGGCTATTCCCTATCCCTTCGTGCCTCCGGCTGATTAGATACCCCCCATCCTAACCTTCCCCCGTGAAGGGGGAA
>JAKUQE010000087.1 GCA_022450395.1 Dehalococcoidia bacterium
GTCCGCTAGCGAGTAACTCAGGCTTACACCAAAGGGTTGCCATACTCCCTCTGGTACACGTCGAAGGCTTCCATCAACTGGGTAACAGTGGCGTTGGCCCCACTGACTGTAATCGCTACCTTTTTACCCTTTAGCTGGTCCTTGATCTTAACGGCGCCGGCGGTGGCTGCCGCTCCGGCGCCTTCCGCCAAGGTGTGAGCCTTCTCCACCAGTAATCCCATGGCCGAACGGATCTCATCGTCGCTCACCAGGATAAAGTCGTCGAGAAGCTCCCGGAGGATCGACTGGGGCAGGTCGTAGCCTACTTTGGTGGCCAACCCTTCGGCAAAGGTCTCCACTGCAGATTCCACCGGCCGTCCTTCCTTCCAATACCGGTAACCACCGGGTGCGGCTTCCGATTGAACCGCCACGACCTGGATGTTAGGGTCCACCGATTTGGCCACCAAACATGCGCCGGAAACGCCGCTGCCCCCGCCCAGGGGAGCGACGATAACCTCCACGTCGGGCAGGTCCTCAATAACTTCCAATGTCTGAGTGGCAACTCCGGCGATGAGCAGTGGTTCATTAGCCGGGTGCGCGTATCGGTAGCCCTCCTCGGCGGCCAGCCGCTCGCAATAGTCCTTAGCCTCATCGAAGTTTCGTCCGTGGAAGATCAACTCGGCGCCCAAGGCCCGCATGGCGGCCACCTTTACCGGATTAGCTTCCTCCGGTAGCACGATAAGTGCCCGGGCGCCAAACAATCCGCAGGCATAGGCGATGGACTGGCCATGGTTTCCGGTGGAAGCGGTAATAACCCCGCGGCCGCGTTCCTCCTCGCTCAGATGGGCCAACAGGTTGACTCCTCCCCTGGCTTTGAATGCCCCCAGGGGTAGATACTCGTCGTGTTTCAAATAGACCTGTGCGTCCAAGAAGTCGCTGAGTCCTGGAGAAAAGTGTAACGGAGTCCTGGGTAAGTAGGGCGCGATGGTCTTCTTGGCTTCGTACACGTCCCGAAGGGTAGGCGCTTGCATCCTCAATCCTCGTTAGACACGGTTCAAATTCGGTTGGCGGTTGGAGTACAACCAGCTTAGGTTACCGGTCTGGAGGTGTCAACCGAGGCGGGTATCATGCCCTCAGTTGGCTCAAGGAAGAGCTTAAGGATCACTCATCCAGCGAGCCGGGTGTCCCATCAGCTGCGTCATAAGTCCTATTCTGAGCCCGAATCGACTTGATGCGGTGCACCAACAACCAGATCGCTCCGGCAGCCAGAATGAGCAAGATAGGGATATCGAAGGGTCGCATCACGGCCCGCAGGTCCTCCCAGTTCTCGCCTAACAGAAAGCCGCCGTAAGCCAATCCAAGACTCCATATAAAGGAACCGGCGAAGGTATACAGGGAGAAGCGCCAAAGGTTCATCCTGGCCAACCCCGCGGGGATGCTGATGAACGTACGCACTACCGGCAGCAACCGGCCGATGAAGACAGCCCACTCACCGTACTTATTAAACCAGGTTTCGGCTTTATCAACCTCATCCTTGCTCATCAGTACATATTTGCCATATTTAAGCAAAAGGGGCCGTCCCCCCTTCATGCTAACCCAATAAGCCACCCATGAGCCCAGCAGGTTCCCCAGGCCGCCGTAAAACCCAGCTAATAGCACCCACCACACGCTTCCCCCTTTAGCCTGGATCAATAGCCAACCGGCAAGGGGCATGATCAACTCGCTGGGGAAGGGTATGGCCGCGCTTTCGACGGCCATTAGGAACACAACACCGGGCCATCCAATAGCGCCGTAGACCTGAGTGATGATTCCCAGAAATAGAATCTCTATGGTTTCAATGATTTCCATAAGGCCAGAGTTTAGCAGCGCCGCGAAGGTGGGTCAATCGGAAACCAGGCGCATTTAGCTACGTGTTCTAGTTTTGTTTAGGAAAAGCTTAAAACTTTTTTAAACAAATGTTGACAATTGGCACAAATCTATGCTAATGTGTTTACACCTCGGTACACCGAGAGTCCACTTCAGTACATTGGAGGTACATTATGGCCAGGAAGACTAAGCTGATGCAAAGAGTCGAACGGGATCACCAACGGCCTCTGGAGCGCCTCCTACCTGAGATGGTCAATGAAGTCGGCTTGTCAGCCACCGCCGAAGAGTTGGGTGTGAGTAAAGCAACCCTGGGATACTGGTTGCTGAAGTTGGGGATAAATGTACGACGGGTAGCGTTGGCGCCGGGTGAGACCCTCGAGGTAAAGCGCGCCAGTTAACCACGGTTTTTGGATGCCCGGCCTTGTGGGCCCTTTTAAGGCCTGTTTAGACCGGTCACCCAACCTAAGGTAGCCTGCAAGGTATTAAATCCTTGTCAACGCTCGGCAAGGACGGCATTATTCCAACAGCAGGTGTTATGTCAACAAGAAGCCCCCGGCAAATGCCGGGGGCTTTTTTTATTCGTCTTGGGATCGAGAAGGGACCAGACAGTCCCTTGCCCGCCTCTAACCCTGGAAGATGTCTTCGGGGAGGAAGGCCGACACGGTGACGTTCGGCAGGTCCACAATGTTGCTAACTCTTAGGTCCACGGCGACACTGCAGATGATATACGCCTGCTGGCGGGACCACCCCCGCTCCTGGAGCAGATCTATCATCTGGATCAACGCGTGGCGCGCCGCCAAGGTCAGGTCTTCGCCTTCCTGGGTCCCGTCATCCCGGAAGGGCATCCCCATGGTGGCGATGAAGTTCCGGGGGGCCGCCCACTCCGGAGCGATGAAATAGCCGGGATGGGCGAACCGAGGGAACTTGATGTTGTGCCGGGACGCTTCCCCCTTATGTAACTGGAACTTAACCACTGCGGTGGCGCCCATCTCGATGGCGGTGATACAGCACTCACCATCGCCCTGGGCAAAGTGTCCGTCCCCAACAGAGTACAAGGCCCCGTCCACGTTTACCGGTATCAGCAGCCTTGAGCCCTTGGTCAATTGCTTGGCATCTACATTTCCACAGTTTTCTCGGGGCGGTATGGTGCGCAGGCCGGTATCGGCGATGTCACCACCCGAGGGCACCGCATCTTCAGGATCCGGCGGCTGGGCGATTCCGCCTCGCCGCACCAGGTCCGCCTCCCGGCGGGTCCACTCCTCCAACTGAGCGTGAGACGGCGCGATGCCGGCGGTGCCCATGAACGACCCGTTGGGTATGCGTACTCCGGGCAACTGTGGCGAAGTCGCCCAACCGTCACTCATTTCCCAGTGAGCGATATAGGGCTCGGTGAACAGGTCCCGCAGGAACCCGGCGCCGGGCCTGCTGCGCGTCCAACCTCGAGGTTGAGGAATCACGTCAATATACTCGACTTCCAGCAGGTCCCCAGGGGATGCCCCGGTTATGTAAACCGGCCCGGTCAGCGGGTGGGCCACCTTGGCGTCGAAGCCCTCCATGTCGGCTACTGTCATATGCGGCTTAACTTGCTGGTCGGACGCGTCCCGCGTTTCCAGAACCACTTCTTCCCCAGGTTCAACCTCCAATACCGGCGTGATATCGGGGTGCCACCGGTTGTGGCCCTTACCGGGTTCTTCTTTAAGCCGTTTATTTCGGTCGATCTCGATACTTTTCATGGAAGTTAACTGCTCCTCACAATGACCAATCGTCCGGGGCTTCCGGGGTTCGCATCGGTTTTATCATCACCTCCACCAGGGCCGCTTGTCCGGACTCGGTGGCCTGGATGGCCCTTCGGAAGGCGGGAATGATATCTTCGGGTTGCACTACCCGTTCGGAGTAAGCTCCCAAACCCTGGGCCACCAGACTGAAGTTGCCGCCAAGTTCAGCCATGGCGGGGGGCGCTGCGTTGGGCCGGTCCATTGCCATCAGGCCGCCACCGGTGCCCCCGTTGTTCAGAAGGACTGTCAGGGTAGGGAGACCCATTCTGACGGCAGTCTCTATCTCCATGCCCACCATTCCGTATGAAGCGTCACCCAGCACGTGGAACACCAAATGGTCCGGGCGGCCTAACTTGACCCCCACTGCCGCTCCCATGGACCATCCCATGGCCGCCATCCCACCCATGGCGATGTAGTTTCGGGGTTTTGTGGCGACCCAGAAAGGCGACAGATAGCCGCGGCTTCCTCCGGCGTCGTGGAGGGCGATGGTGCGGTCAAGGTCGACAACCTGCATCAAGTCATGGACCACCCGGTAGCCGTTGGTCGGCACGGATGCGTCGGTAAAAATCGACTCCCACTCACCCAGCCACTTGGCCTTTGCCTGCTGGATCTCCGACACCACTTCTTCCTTGACGCCTCCCTTTCCTGGTCCCAGGCGGTCGCGTACCGCGTCGATCAAGCTTCGCAGGGCCAGCTTGGCGTCGGCCAAGATAGGAACGTCGGCATGATATATCTTGTTCAAGTCTTCCGGGTCGGCGTTGATGTGAATCAGCTTGACGTTGTCAGGAATCGGGCGGCCGTCGGTAGCGTTGGGCATCCGGAATGAGTTGCCAACGGCCAACACCGCATCCGCCTTGCGGTTGATGTGCAGAGCCTGACCTGATGCGTACTTGCTCCTGGGATATACGCCGCCGCCCAAAGACAGAGGATGGTCTTCAGGGAAAGCGCCTTTACCCACCAGCGTGGTGGCCACCGGCATGGATAGCAATTCCGCCAACTCTTTGGCTTCGTCCCATGCCTCGGCGGACAGGACACCACCGCCCAAATTCAATATTGGGAAGCTGGCGTTCACCAGAATCTCGGCGGCCTTATCGATGTCCCTTGGGTCGGCCGCCGGCTTGCGTCCTGGCCCCAACGGTTCGTAATTCAGAACAGAATCCGCCGCCTCGGAGGAGAGAACGTCCAGCGGCATTTCCAGGACAACCGGGCCGGGGGAGCCGGAACGCAGTGCGGTAAACGCCCGGCGCATTATCCCAGGAATATCTTCTACCTTGGACATGGTGCCCTTCCACTTGACGAAGCTATCGAAGATGCTGGAAGGAACCTCTTGCTGAATCTCCTTCCCCAAGTTGCCCAAGGGATGCTGTCCCATGAGCAGCAGGACCGGAATGTTGTCGGCGAACGCGCCGGCGATGCCGGTCAGGGTGTTGGTGGCGCCCGGCCCTGTTCCGCACAAAGCCACACCTACCTTCCCCGTTGCCCTAGCGTAACCGTCAGCAATCTCCACGCCCTGCCGCTCGTGGCGAGTCGAGAACACCTTTATCGTCTTGGATTCCCGGAGAGCCGGCCATAGGGGCACCTCTCCACCTCCCGCAAACCCCGAAATATACTCGACACCTTCCTTTTCCAGAGCGTGAATGACTGCATCGCCACCGCGCATAATGCTACCTCCAAGATACGAGCTGTCAGCTATCAGCCATCAGCTTTCAGGTTTCAGGACGGCACGGCCGCCAGCCAAGGCTGACTGCTGGGATAATACGCCCACGCCTGAACCGGGTCAAGAAATCCCATGCCACTCCCACACTCCTAGAACCTCATGCCCAACGATGCGCCTTGACCGTGTACGGGGCACGTCGTATTATCCCCTCAGCGTCAGAATGCTACTATAACGGGCTAAAAGCTGATAGCTGACCGCTGAATGCTGATAGCTCCAAGGAGACATTATGCCCACAGCCGACGAATTGATCGTCCAGACCCTGGAAGAAGCAGGAGTGGAATACGTTATAGGTATCCCCGGCGGCGGCACCGGACAGATCTACAACCTGCTTTACGGCAAAGAAGACCGCATCAAAACCATCCTGGTCCGGCACGAGCAAGTGGCGGCCATCATGGCCGACGCCTACGGACGGGCTACCGGACGCCCGGCGGCAATCATGGGTCAGGGCTTGTTCATGGCATCCAACGCCACCTTCGGAATCATGGAGGCAATGCTGAGCAGTTCACCCATGGTGGTTATAACCGACACCTCCGACGGCGGGGTGGCTTTTCATGCGGCCAACCAGTCCGGGGCCGGAGAGTACGGCAGCATAGACATCACCACGATCTTGAAGACGATGAGCAAATACACCACGCTGGCCACCACCCCCAAGGAAGCGGTTTTGGGGACTCAGTTGGCTATCAAACACGCCACCAGCGGCCGGCCTGGCCCGGCTTGCGTGGTCATGCGGTCGGCGGCTATCGGCGGGGAAGTAGACGTGGAGTCACCCCCATTTGTGCACAATGCCGCCGGATACCTGAACACCGCCAAACCCCAAAGCGCCCCTCAAGACATCCAGCGAGCCATCGATATCCTGTCCCAGTCGCAACGTCCCGTCCTGGTGGCCGGCAACGGCGTGCACATGTCCAAGTCACACCAACAATTACAAGAACTGGCGGAGCTATGGAACATGCCGGTGGCTACCTCCTATAAAGGAAAGAGCGCCATCGCCGAGACCCATCCCCTGTCCGTGGGGATGGTGGGAGTGTACGGCCAGGAAGCCGCCAACCGGTCGGTGGGCGAAGCCGACACGGTGTTGGTTGTGGGCGCAAAGTTGACTCCCCAGGACACGGTTCGAGAGCGGCCCAGTATCTTCGACCCGCTCCGCCAGAAGATCATTCAGATCGACATCGACGACCGCAACGCCGGCTGGACATTCCCGGTGGAATTGGGGCTTATCGGCGATGCCGGCAGTATCCTGTCTCAATTGGTTGAGGCGTCCCAACCGGCCGCCGCCAATTCAGCCGCGGGCCGAAAGGAGTGGGCCGACGCCCTGCCTCAGCGAAAACAGGATAATTCCTTCTACGACGACCCGGAGATGCACCGGGACAGCTCTCCCGTCACCCCGCAACGTTTGGTTGCGCTATTGAACGAAAACCTGAGCGCCGACACGGTATTTGCTTTAGACGCCGGCAACAACCGCACCTGGATGGCACACTTGTACCAAGCCCGCCAGGCCAACACATTCTTCAGCCCGGGTGGGACCGCCGGGATGGGTTGGGGCCTGCCCGCGGCGGTGGGGCTCAAATTGGTCTACAAGGACCGTCCCGTGGTCTGCGTCACTGGGGACGGTGGTTACATGATGACGGTGAACGCCCTGTCCACCGCCGTTCAGTACGACCTGCCTATCATCTGCGTGGTGTTCAACGACGGCGCGCTGGGCATGGTCCGGCAGCATCAACCCGAAGGGCGCCGAATCGCATCGGAGTTCGTGACCACGGACAACGGGGCAGTAGCCCGGGGATTTGGCGCCTTCGGTATTCAGATAGGCGACTCGAGGGACCTGCCCGACGCCATCCGCCAAGCCCAAGCTTCCGGCCTACCCGCGGTCATCGACGTGCTGATCGACCGGGGACCCAGCCCAGACGACTGGCGAGCCGACGCCCGCCGGGCCGGGGAGACTTAGAGGATCTGGGCTGTAACGCATCGCCAGATTGAACTAGTTATAATATGCGTTGCAAACTAATGTGCTCGTAGCCCTTCCATCAGGAGAGCGGCCATGTCCACGCAAACCAAACGATTGACCTACCGAGAGTACCTAAAAACTCCGGAGATTAAAGCCCGCTACGACATCGTGGATGGAGTGATGACTATGGCCCCCGCTCCCTCTCTAGAACACCAAAAGATTCTCGGCCAACTATATTTGTCACTGCACCAGTTCGCGTCGGATCATCAGTTGGGCCAAGTGTTTTTCGCCCCGGCGGACGTCATAATCCAAAGGGAACCATTGCGCACCCGGCAGCCGGACCTGCTATTCGTCAGCAGTGAACGCACGAGTATCCTAGGAGACCAAGTAGATGGAGCACCCGATCTGGTTGCAGAGATCCTATCACCCAGCAATACCCGTTCCGACCTGGAGGCAAAATTGGCGGACTACGCAACACTTGGGGTCCGTGAATGCTGGTTGGTCTCTCCCGAAGCGCGTAGTCTGGAGGTATTGGTGTTGATCGAGGGGTCCTGGGTCCGCCAAACGATTTCCGGCTTGGGGGAGCACGTGCAGTCCCAGGTATTGCCTGAGTTGGACCTTGAAGTGGACCGACTCTTCCAGTAACGAAGCTGCTTGTCGACCCTGTCGGCGGTGTCATTGTAAAGGTTTACGCCCCCGTCGGGCGTGTGGTGTTTAGGAGCCTAGTCCCGTTGCTGCAGCACGTTCCCGGACAGCTCGGTGATCTTGTCAATCTTGACCAGGACCGCCACTCCCAACAGCCCAGGGTCCCGGTCCAATTCCTCTTGGACACAACGGTCTATCACCTCTTGGCGAATCGGACCGTCCTCGTAAACCGTGGCTTTGCCGTGGAAGCGCCATCGCAAGCGCTTGGCCTGATGGTTGTAGTAGATCACCACGTTGGGATTTTCGCCCACGTTCTGTAATGCCGAGCGCTTTGCCCGCTCCCAATAGGCTAGGGTTTCATCGTCATATACCAGCACGCTGCCCTTCGGGCTGATCTGGGGTTCGCCGCTTTTGGACACGCTTCCCAGCAGACAGGCATAGCCGTCGGCCAGCGCTACTTCCACGTTTTCTTTCATCTCATCGGTGATTGAGATCATTCGGGTTACTCCTTAAAAGCTCTCGCGTCTAAGACGTTTTTAGCCATTTATCCGGGCCAATTGCTCCCTGGAGCGCCAGATTGAATTGCTTGCGACAGGGATACTGATACCCATTAAAGCCACTTGGGTGTTTGGCCTAACCGAAAACGTTGGACGGGCAGATTGGTGGATGATAGTATAGGGCGGTCGCTGCGAACCCTCGACAGCTACAAACAGCCAGGTTTCCCTCGGATATTCTACCGCCTACCCTGTTGCCGCCAGGCACGGTTCTGATTTTAACTCAGGCGCACCTGGTTGACAAGAAATGGGAAGGATGGCGAACAATCGACTCAGGAGCATCCGGTGACCCAGGAAAAAGAGAGAATACTGGAGATAATCGATCTGGCGGAGGCCGGCCAAGTACAGTTGGCTCTTACCAGCAGCCAAGGTAGGCAAACCGCCTCGCCGGTGACCTTCAAAGCTCCCATCACGGGCTCAGACTTAACAGAAATCGGCTGGTATTTCAACGAATACCTGCGGAACCCATTCGGCGACGCGAAAGCACGGGCCGGTGAGGTGGAAACAAGATTCCACGCCCTGGGTCGTTCGCTTTTCGAGACCGTGTTCCAGTCCAGCGAGGAAGCCCAGACCTGTTACTCTTCCGCCTTGGAAGAAGGCCTCTCGAACTACCAACTGATAATAATATCCCGCCGCCCCGAGTTCCTAGGCCTGCCATGGGAGTTGCTCAACTCCCCGCAGGAAGGGTTCCTTCCAGCTCAATTCGGTTCGATGCTCCGGCGGACATCGTCCGGCCCGATGGACCCATTCATCGCTGAATTGAGCCAAGAGCAGTTCAACGTCCTCTTGGTTTCTCCAGCTCCCGCCAATGGTCTCCCAGATGGAGACTCTCCGGACGACCCAGGGAGCATCGCGGCCGAAGCGCTACAGGTTTTGGAGTCTTTGGACATCGTAGTCCAGTTGGACTGCCTGCAGCCGCCGACATTAGATGCCCTAGCCGACCGATTAGCCCAGAGTCCGGGGCATTATCACTTGGTCCACTTCGACGCACAGTCCAATACCGGCGGCGGCGGGATCCTTCTAGAGTCTAACGATGGGAATGCGGTCCAAGTAGCCTCGGCTCAAGTGGCGGAGTTACTCGTCAAGGCCGGCGTGCCGATGGTCCTGATCAACGGTGGCGGCGCCGCGTCTCCCGAACGATCCACAAACACCGCGGCCGAATTGTCTGAAGCCGGCGTACCCTTGGTGGTTTCAATGGCAGTACCGCTGACCCCGACGGCTCGGTCGATATTCGTAGACAATCTATTTCGGCAAATCGTGGCAGGGGTCGATGTACCCACCGCAACCTCGACGGCCCGGAGGGGCTTGATGGACGAGCCGCTACGGCCCTGCGCCGCCGGCAAAGCGCCCTTCTGGGACTGGATAGCCCCCCAAGTCTATCAATCCCGTGGTTACGTTCCGGGAGCGATACATGTTGAGCAACCTGAGCCCCTGACGCCCCAGTCTCAACCGGAGGAGGGGACCGAGCTCGACCAGCAACTCCCTCAAGAAGGCCCTTACGGTTTGGTTGGGCGGCGCGCCGAGCTTCGCCAACTGGAGCGAACGTTCCAGAGCCAACCGGTGGTACTAATAAGCGCGAACACCGGCGCCGGCAAGACGGAGTTGGCGCTGGGTCTGGCCCGATGGCTGCAAAAAACCGGCGCTCGCCCTGGCGGGGTCTTTTACACGACTTTCCACATAGGAGCGGGACTGGAACGTGTCGTACATGAGATCGGCACCTCGGTCGCCGGGTTGTCTTTCGCCGACATGTCCGGTCCCGATCAACGCCAATGGGTGGTGGATTATCTGCGAGAGCAACCGTCGCTGATCATCTGGGACGCCTTGCAACACGCCGGTGGAAACCCGGGTGAGGACGGCTCGGGAATGTTGGACCAGGCCGAACTGGCGGAACTGGACGCATTTTTGGCCGAGGCGATCGACGGGGGCCAATCCTGGGCACTTTTGGTCACCCGCCGTCCGGAGGAACCCTGGCTGTCAGTTCCGCACCACTCCTACCAACTCCCTCCCCCGAGCCAGGGTGACCGGATGGAGTTAGCTTGCAAGATCCAAGAAAGTACCGGACCGTCCGATCTCACTCCGGGCAACCAGGCCGACAACCAACTGGGCCTCGCCTACCTTGAGCTACTGGACCTCATCGAGGGACATCCGCTGGCGATGCAGATAGCTCTTCCTCTGCTTAAAGAAGTGCCGGCCTCGGTGGTGCTGGGAGAGATACGAACTCGCATGGAAGAGCTGGACCAGTCGTCCATGGAACCCGGCCGCGACCCATTCCTGACTGCCATCATGGACCAATCATTTTCGCGGATGCCCCGCCGCACCAGGACCCATCTGCCTTTCCTGTCCATGTTCCAGCAGCGGGTCATGTTGGACATCCTGACTCACATCACCCAGGAGCGAGCCTACCACACCGTCATGGGTGAGGAATTGGGCTGGGGCGCTTGCCGGACTTTGCTGCGGTCCGCCCGGGACGCGGGATTCATTCAATCGGTCACACCAAGCGTCTACCAGATTCATCCTACCTTGCCCTGGTTCTACGGACGCCAGATCAACCAACAGCTCTCCCCTGCCGCCATCCGCCAGTTGGAGCAGGAGTTCGTTCGGGTTTACGCGGATACTGCCGACTACTTTATGGAAACCCTATACGAGAACCAGGACTCCGGGACCATGGCGGTCCTGGCCGAGGAGGGCAACCTGACCCAGGCGCTAGGTCTGGCTCTGGAAGACCAGCAGTGGGACACGGCCCAGGTTTTGGTCCAACCATTGGCCCAGGTGTACCGGATGCAAAAGAGGTACCCCGAGCTGCGCCGCCTGCGCCGCCAGTTGCTACAAGACGTTGTCCCCGAGGGCAACGGCGCCACCGAAGCCGATTCCAAGGGCGCGATCGACCTTTGGCTATATCTGCTGGGCACCGAAGCCAGTGAAGCCACCGAGCAGCTTAACCTGGAATACGCGCAAGACCTGAACCAACAGATGATGGATTACCTGGAGTCTTTACCCGACAAAGAGACTGACCCACGGGTAGCCGCCGTTTACCATCAGATGGGCGTGCTGGAACAGCATCGGTGGCACTTGGATGACGCGTCAGAGTGGTACCAAAAGTCCCTGGCCATTATCGAGAAAGGCGAAGACGAAGCGTCCACCGCCGACGATTACTACTGCATCGGCCAGGTGAAGCAACATCAGCGTTTTTACACCGAAGCGAAAGAGTGGTTCAGCAAAGCGTTGGACGTCCACCAGAGACTGGAAGATCCGGAGGAGCAGGTCAAAGACTTCCGGGCCTTGGGCCTGGCCTCCCAATTCAAGTTTGAGTACGACGAAGCGGAAAGCTGGTACCGCCGGGCTCAGGCCATCTTGGAAGAAAACCGGGATGAGGAAATGGTTGTCCTGGTTTACCACGAACTGGGCACCGTATTCCACGCCCGTTATATGTTCGAAGAAGCGGAAAGTTGGTACCAGCAGTCCTTGGGTCTGTCCCACCGGTTGGGCTTGCAGTCTCAGATGGCCGTTGAGTTCCACTACTTGGGCCTGCTAGCCCAGGCCCGGGGATTGCTTTATGAGATGGCTCAAGAGTGGTTCGAATTGGCTCTGGAAAAACGGGACGAGCTGGGCGACCGGCGGGGCGCTGGAGACGAATGCCGCCAACTGGGCGTCCTGTTTCACGAGCAAAACCTTCTGGATGACGCTGAGCAGTGGTACCAACGTGCCAGGGAAAACTTTGAGCAGGTCCGCGATGTTGACCGCACCGCCCGGACCTACGGCCAGTTAGGAAAATTGGCCGAAGACCGAGGCGACCTGCCGGGAGCTCTGGAGTGGGCCACCCGGGCTCACGGTCTGGCGACGGAACACCAGTTGCCGGCCCTGGCTCCAGCCAAAGCCCACCTGGCCGCCCTGCGGGACAAATACGGTGAGGACAATTTTCAGACCTGGTGGCGGGGCTTCACCGGTAGTGACCCGCCCGATGACTTGGATGAAGAATAGCCATCGGACATGATTATCTAAGTTTGACCTGAACCTGACGTAAGAGAGAAGCCGATCAAGGAGGAACTCCGCATGGACATTGGAACGTCGATACCTCTACCGGCCTACACCCTGGACCCCGCTTTCATCGCCAAAAAAGCCGAGGAGTTGGGTTTTGAGTCGATCTGGTACGCAGAACATCCCGCCGTGCCGGTCCACAGCGACAGCCCCTTTCCGGCCACCGGCGGCGCGATCCCCGAAAACTATTCCCACTTCACCGACCCGTACATCGCTCTGGCCCGTGCGTCGGGGGTGACCAGCACCATCAAATTGTGCACCGGTATCACGTTGGTGCCCGAACGGAACCCCCTCCTCTTGGCCAAAGAGATCGCCGTTTTGGACCGGGTTAGCGGCGGCCGGTTCGTCTTCGGCATCGGCACCGGTTGGCTTAGGGAAGAAACCGAGTTGATGGGCGGCGACTTCGACCACCGCTGGACCCAGACCCGTGAAGCTATCGAGGTCATGAAGGAACTCTGGACCAAAGAGGAAGCCGAGTATCACGGAAGGTATTTCGACTTCCCTCCCGTCAGGTCCTACCCCAAACCCATCCAAAAACCCCACCCGCCCATACTCCTGGGCGGCATGGCAAAGAACGTGCTGCGCCGGGTGGTGGCCCACGCCGACGGCTGGCTGCCCAACCGGGTCACCCCCGCGCAGGTTGAGGAAAGCCGAGCCAAGCTGGATGCCATGGCCGAAGAGGCCGGCCGGGACCCGGCATCGCTAACGATAACGGTTTACGGCCAAGACCCCGATCGAACGGTCCTACAATCCCTGATCAACGCCGGAGCCAACCGGGTGGTGATCCGGCCCGAGCACTGCGACACGGAAGATGAAATGGGCGACCAGTTGGAGCGCATCGCCGAAGCAGTACTTAGATAGCAGTCAGCTATCAGCGGCCAGCTATCAGCAGGAAAAAATGATATCCTTCGACGACTCTGGGATGACGGGGGTCGCGCTGACCGCTGAATGCTGAATGCTCCAAGGACAGCCACAAATGGACCAAACCACCGAGCTATTAAGTTCCTTCACTTGCGGCCTTGAATATGAACACCTGAGCCCCCGGGTGGTCCACCAGATCAAGCGCACCGTGGTGGATACCCTGGGTTGCGCCGTGGGCGGCTTCCATTCCGAACCAGCAACGATAGCCAGGACTTTGGCCGAGTCCGTCACCAGCTCGACTCCCTCGCGGATATTGGGGACTCAGTTATACAGCTCTCCGGACATGGCCGGCTTCGCCAACGGCGTGATGGTCCGTTATCTAGACTGCAACGACTCGTATTTCTCGCCTGGAGGCGGCCACCCCAGCGACATGATTCCGGCGGCATTGGCCCTGGGCGGCCCCACGGAAAGCGATGGCCGCAGTGTGATTACCGCCATCGCTCTGGCCTACGAAGTGTTCTGCCGGTTGAGCGATGAAGTGGTTACCGGCGAATTTGGCTGGGACCAGGGAATGTTCTCCATCATCGGAGCAACCTGCGCCGCCGGGAAACTCTTAGGGTTGAACCAAGAACGGATGGGTCACGCCATATCCCTGGCGATAGCCCCTAACCTGCCCCTGGGAGTCACCCGCACGGGCGAACTGTCCATGTGGAAAGGGTGCGCCACCGCCACGGCCACCAGAGCGGGAATCTTCGCCGCCCAACTGGCGCAACAGGGCATGACCGGACCAAACGAGCCTTTTGAGGGACGCCGGGGATTGTGGGAGCAAGCACTGGGGAATACTGTCAACATCCCATCCTTCCAAAAGAGCCGAGGCAGCGACGATTTCCGCATCCTGGAAACCACCTTCAAGTCCTATCCTTCTCAGATCCACACCCAGGCGCCCATC
>JAKUQE010000088.1 GCA_022450395.1 Dehalococcoidia bacterium
CCGATTAATAGCTCATAGTTATAGGGATGGCGGCGGGCGATGGGGCCCCGGCTGGCGGAGTGGGCGTAATTCCAGTTTTCCATGTCGTCCTGTTCGGTCATTCCCGCCGGTCCGGAGTAGCGGATGAAGTAGTGGCGCAGCATGTCTTTGACCTCTTCCGGCACGTCCCGGTCCACCAGGAACCAGCGCCACGCTTCGGTCGTGTGGGGTCCCCGGGGATGCCATACGGAGATGGAACGAGGCTGACGAGCCAGATAAGACATGTTCGGAAACACAGTCCCCACCAACCCCAGCAGACGCGCTTTGTCGCCAAGCCGCCGTTTTCGCTCCTCGGTTATCTGTTTGAAGTACTCTTCGACGGCGGGGTCGTTTTGATAGGTGGGGACGTAGGTAGCGTCTTCCGCCTGTAAATCGCATACCGCGGCGTGTCCCATATCCGGAAAAGAGGCGTTCACCCGCCGGGCGGAAGAGAACTCGCCGAGGTCCCGGCGCGACGTGCCGCTGGGGCCGATACCCACCATGTCGACGGACCGATGGCTGATGTTGTGGTAGCCGTCGCCGGCGAAGTTCTCTGCCGGGAATTTCCAGTTGCAGGGCATGGTCCATTTCTGAACTCCGCCGATGACCTCCGAACCGCCCTCGCTACCGTCGCGCCCGTCCAATAACAAGTCCAGATAGAGCCGCATGTCGCCAAGGTAATCCAGAAAAGAAGGGGCCGATTTGTCCCAGGTTGCCCAGACGGACCCTTTGTAGTTGCACATCTGGGGCACTTCAGCCAGCCCCCACTGGGACTTGTCCAGCTTTTCGTGATAAGCGTCTTTATAGAAGGGGACCCCCACCAGCTTGCCGTCGGTGGCGTAGCTCCAGCCGTGGTAAGGGCAGGTGAACACGGGGGTGTTGCCTTCGTCGTAGCGGCACACCTTCATGCCCCGGTGCCTGCAAGAGTTCAGGAATACGTGGAGTTGGCTCTCCCGGTCACGGCAAAGAATCACCGACTCTTCGCCCATGCAGGAAACGAAGTAGTCGCCGGGTTTGGGGACCTGGCTCTCGTGGCCGACTAATAGCCAAGACCGGGCAAAGATCTGCTCTTGCTCTTGTTGGTAGATGTCCTCATTGACGAAAAGCTCCCGGCTGATTCGCCCGGCTTTCGCGTCTACCAGTAGCTTGACCCCACCCGCACTAGCTGTCGTAGCCATGGACTTCACCTCGGGGTGAGAAGATGTGCCGCAGTGCATAACGCCGGTTATGGCAGGCCGTTTCCCTGTTGAGTGGGAGTCTAGCCTTAGGGATATGGGCTGTCAAGAAATGTTTGCCACGGCCTTGACGACGATCAATGTTTGGGCCGAAGAGAGCCAGTCTTCGGAAGCTGGTTGACCCATCTTGTAGGCCCCACTACAATCGCCCCCAACAACCAACTTTGCCGCCTCGAGCCGGGCATTTTCGCCTGGACGATATAGGAGGATCTCCGATGAAACTCGAAGGGAAGATCGCTTTGGTCACCGGGACCAGCCCCAACATCTGCGGCGGTGTCGCCGAAGGTCTGGCTGACGAGGGGGCCAAGATTGTCTGCGTGGACCTGAACCCCTCCTACGCCAACGGTTGCGCAAGTTCGATCGTTGAGCGAGGGGGGGAGGCCGTCGGGATGGTTTGCGACGTCACGGACGAAGACCAGGTGAAAGCCACCGTGAGTCGCGCCACGGATGCCTTCGGCGGGGTGGATATCCTGGTCAACGGCCCGGTCATTTTCAACCGTAAGGGTGTCCTGCAGATGCCACTAGACGAGTGGAGAAGCCAGTTGGACGTTATCCTAACCGGAGCTTTTCTTTTCACCAAGCACGTGGCCCAATCGATGATAGACCAGGGGCGGCAAGGCAATATGATTAACATAATATCCTCGGCGGGACATCAAGGGGAGCCGGGGAACGTCGGCTACGGCACCGGCAAGGGCGGATTACTTAACTTTACCCGATCGGTAGCGATGGAACTGGCCGAGTTCGGGATACGGGTCAACAGCCTGACCCCCACGGCGACGGACCCGGCGGAGGGCGCGGAGCGGGCGGCCCGGTGGGGCGTGCAGTGGCCCGGCCCCCGGCTGGGCGAAAGGAGGCGGGGGATGCTGCCCAACGCGGACGCGGGTCTGCCGCTGCAGCAACGGCCCAGCCCCAGGCATTACGGCAAAGCCGCCGCCTTCCTGGCATCCGACGAAGCAGAAATGATCACGGGGTTCGACCTTCGGGTCGACGCCGGCGCCATCTCCCGCTATTGGCTATGGGACCCAGGCGCGGCGGAGTAACAACCGGGATTTCTCCGGGCAATTTCCGTTAATAAAGAAGAACCCCCGGTGTCTCTTGTGAGGCCGGGGGCTCTTTTGGTATCTAACGGGCGGACCGATCTAGCCGCTCAACGGGAACCTACGGTTTGAACAGCGCCAAGCACTTTTCCGAATTGAAGACGTAGGTCTCGATGTAGTCTATGATCTCCGCTTTGCGGCCCAGTTCCTCCATGGCCCCAGCCAGACACATCCAGTTCAGCATCTCCTGCTGCCCGGCGGCCTCGATCTGAGGAGTGGAGAGGTTCCGCCACGCATCGTAATCACCGGCTTTCAGCTCTTCGAAGCGGGCCCGGTCCGACTCTTGGTCGGGCCAAAGCTTGTCGTGCTTGTCGGTGAGGAAAGCGTGGGACCAGCTTGACGAGGCGATCAAGGCGACGCGCCAAGGGCTGTCCTGTATCGCCCGCACCACGGCCGCGCCTACTTCCATGCACCTCTTGGCGGTAGGGCCGGGCGGATCGTCCGCCGTTCCGAATTCAATCGCACCGCCTTGGTTACGGATCACCTTGCTTCCGTAACAATTCACCGAGAATGGAATCACAGCGTAGGGGAACCCTTTACGGTCATAGTCCAGGTACAGGAGCGTGTTAATGAAAGCATGGCCCAGGCCGCCTTCCTCGTGGAGAGGCTTGTAGGAATAGGCCATGTCGATGCCTTGCTCGATGAGCTTTGTGACCAATTGCTTGGCCCCTGGATGGCCCTTATAAGAGAAGACTTTGTCGTTAGGCTCCCCCCACGCATTGTTCTTTCGGTGCGCGAAGGGTGTGCAGTCGAAGTTGTCGTAAGCCATGATGCAGAAGGGCGGGATGATGTCTTCCTTGAAGTTTTCGTACTGGTCGTCCCCCCAGATCAACACGAAGTCGGGATTGAACGCGTCCAGCTCTTCCCGTTGCTTCCGGAACCCCTTCACCAACCTGGCACGGTGGTCCTTGGCCGAGGAAACACCTTCGTCTTCGCCGAATTCGATGCGCATCGGTTCCGGCCAGTTGCTGGGGTTTTTCAGTTCAGCGGAAACGTTAGGGTTCCGCAGCATCCGGGTCAATGGAAATGCGCGGTCTTCGTCTGGGGCCATGAGGCCGGGGTAGTGAGTAAGTCCGATGCCCAGAATTTCTCCCATCGCTTGCCTCCGTTGCTGATATAAGACAGAACCCAGAAATTTTGCTGGCTAAGGGTGTGCTGCTCCGACCAGTCAGTAGACCGATCTGCCACAACGATGCAATTGTTATCAATTTGTCGTGCGAGTGTCAAGCAAATAGCATGAGGCTACCGGAAACTTTTCATGATATGGGGAAAATGAGACGAATACCTTTTCGACATACTTTCCGGTAGGACGAAATCCGGTCTGCAATTGCGAGCTTATAAGATCCAGCATGGAAGTTGCCTTATCCTGCAAGTTCGAAGGCGATGAGCGTAGACCTATTTTTAAACAGAAAGGTTGGACTCCCCTAAGCAAGATGCGCAAAAGCCGGACTTCCCAGAGGCGGAACTGGCCGATTTTGGTCTCGGAAAACCACTGGTTTCAATTGACTTCCATCGATGGATTCTATATAATTAGACTCCCTACGAATTAGCTGCAGTGAGATGGCCCCACGTCCACGGGGCCATTTTCTGGTAGGACCCAACCGGTGCTCTTAATTGCCCCGGTGGCGCAACGGTAGCGCAGTCGATTTGTAATCGACAGGTTAGGGGTTCGACTCCCCTCTGGGGCTCTCTCCAGCGGCTCTATCCTAAAAACCATGCGTGGTACATTTGGCTGGTAGCGCGGGATTTGGGATAAAATCGGCCTGCAACATGGAGGGGTGGGTGAGTGGTTAAAGCCACCAGGCTGTAAACCTGGCGTCCGGAAGGGCTTCGTAGGTTCGAATCCTACCCCCTCCACCACAATATGTTGTAGAATAAGCGGGATGAACTAGGATATCAAAGTAAGGCACTTGCCCAGATAGCTCAGCGGTAGAGCACGTTCTTGGTAAGAACGGGGTCGGCGGTTCAATCCCGCCTCTGGGCTCCAGTACCAGCATCAAAAGGAGAAGAAACCTAAATGGCGAAGCAGAAATTCGATAGGTCCAAGCCCCATGTCAATGTGGGAACCATCGGCCATGTGGACCACGGCAAGACCACTCTTACTTCGGCGATAACCAAAGTCCTGTCGAAGCAGGGGCTGGCCTCCTTTAAGGACATGGACAGCATTGACAACGCTCCGGAAGAGAAAGCCAGGGGCGTGACCATCGCCATTGCCCATGTCGAATACGAGTCAGAAACCAGACACTATGCTCATGTGGACTGCCCCGGCCATGCCGACTATATCAAGAACATGATTACCGGCGCGGCTCAAATGGATGGCGCGGTTCTAGTGGTTAGCGCTCCCGACGGCCCCATGCCTCAAACCAGGGAGCATATCCTTCTGGCCCGTCAGGTGGAGGTGCCCCGCATTCTGGTGGCCCTCAACAAAGTCGACATGATGGAAGATGAGGAGCTATTGGAGTTGGTGGAGCTAGAAGTGCGGGAATTGCTCGACATGTACGGCTTTCCCGGCGACGACACCCCAATCATTCGGGTAAGCGGTTTGAAGGCCCTGGAGGGCGACGAGGAAGCCGAAGAAGGGATCCTCAAACTGGTACAAGCCATGGACGACTACATCCCGATACCACAGCGGATCACCGACCGCCCGTTCCTTATGCCCATTGAAGACGTGTTCGGGATCAAAGGCCGGGGCACCGTGGTGACCGGTCGAGTGGAGCGCGGACAGCTCAAACAAGGAGAAGCGGTTGAGATCATCCGCTTCGGGGACGTTCGGGAAACCGTGGCCACCGGATTGGAAATGTTCCACAAGCTGCTAGACTCGACGGAGGCTGGAGACGCGGTAGGCATCCTGCTCCGTGGCGTGGACCGGGATGAGGTTGAGCGCGGACAAGTGCTGGTCAAGCCCGGATCCATGCGGCCCTACGCACGGGCAGAGGCGGAGGTTTATATACTTAGCCGTGCAGAGGGAGGCCGGCATACTCCATTCTTCACCGGGTACAAGCCCCAGTTCTACATCCGAACCAGCGACATCACCGGTTCGGTGGAGTTGCCTGAAGGGGTTGAGATGGTCATGCCGGGCGACAACGTGAAGATGATTATATCGTTGATCACCCCCGTACCCATCGAGGCACAGATGCGGTTCGCCATCCGGGAGGGAGGCCGCACCGTAGGATCCGGAGTAATCACGCAGGTATTGGATTAAATCATGGCTAGAAAAGCTGCTAACGTTAGACAGATAATTACTCTCCAATGTGGCGACTGCCGGGAGCGCAACTACACGACGGTTAAAAACCGGCGTAACGACCCCCAGCGTTTGGAGCTTAAGAAGTACTGCCCACGCTGCCGGGGCCACAAAGGTCACCGCGAGGTAAGGTAAAACCATGGCCAGGGTTACAGCTCGGAATCCCAGGTCGGCTACATCTAGGATTGCGAATAGAGTAAATCCTGTAGAGTTTCTACAGGAGACTGTCTCCGAGTTGAGAAAGTCGACATGGCCCAGCCGGGATGAAACGGCTCGCCTTACGGTGGTGGTTATCGTTCTTTCGATAGTCGCCGCCTTCTTCTTGGGAGGCCTGGACCAGATATTCGAGCAGACGTTCAGTAGGTTTGTTCTTTAATACGTTTGCCACGGCGGCGCCGGCCTATATCCGCGATCCCTAGAAGGGCTACCTGCATTTGGGGTAGAGAACCATGACATCACCAAGCGACATCAAAGTAGAAGACGACCAATCTCCCCGTTGGTATATCGTTCATACCTATTCGGGTCAGGAAGACCTGGTCAAGAAAAACCTGGACCTTCGGATTCAGAGTCTGGACATGCAAGACCGCATCTTTGAAGTGCTGGTTCCAACCGAGGACGAGGTAATCTTCAAGGACGGTCAACGACGCTCTGAGAAGAAAAAACTGTTTCCGGGCTACATCTTGGTGCAGATGAACATGGACGACGAAAGTTGGTACGCCGTCCGGAACACGCCGGGTGTAACCGGCTTTGTGTCCACCGAAGACGAATACGATAAGCGCCCCAAGCCGGTTCCCCTGGAAGACAAGCAGATCGAGGATATCCTCAAGCAGGTGGAATCCGGTCCGGTCCGGGTCAAGATTGGCCTGGCCCGGGGTGAGACGGTGCGGATCACCGAAGGACCCTTCGTTGACTTCATCGGATCGATCAATGACGTAGATGAAGCCAAGGGCAAAGTCCGGGTGCTGGTTTCCTTCTTCGGAAGGGAAACACCGGTGGAGTTGGACTTCCTACAAGTAGAAAGGATTTAGGAGCGGCATTGGCAAAGAAGCTCAGAGCGATAATTAAGCTACAGTTAGAAGCGGGTAAGGCGACTCCGGCCCCTCCGGTGGGACCGGCGCTGGGCCAGCATGGTGTTAATATCATGGGGTTCGTCAAAGAGTACAATGCCCGTACCGCCAACCAGAGCGGCACCATTGTACCGGTGCACATCTCAGTTTTTGAAGACCGGTCCTTTGCCTTCGTGACCAGGACACCTCCAGCATCCGATTTGCTGCGTAAAGCCGCGGGGGTAGAAAAAGGGACTTCCGATGGCCGTCAACAGGGCAACGTTGGCGCTATCAGCCGTCGAGCATTGCGGGAGATAGCCGAAACCAAACTGGTGGACCTCAACGCCGGATCGGTGGAGAATGCCATGTCCATAATCGAGGGCACGGCACGTAGTATGGGCATAGAAGTGACCGAAGAATAACGAAGGATAAATCGTGGCAAAATATAGCAAACGTTACGCCGCAGTGGCGGAAAAAGTTGAAGAAGACCGGCTATACGACCCAGAAGCAGCTATTGCTCTGACCAAGGACCTGTCCACCGCCAAGTTCGATGAGACAGTGGAACTCCATCTGCGCACCAACGTCGATCCACGTCACGCCGACCAGATGGTTCGGGGCGTGGCGGCCATGCCCCACGGCCTGGGGAAGACGGTCCGGGTTCTGGTGTTTGCCGATAGCGAAGCAGCGGAGATCGCCCGGGCGGCCGGCGCCGATTTCGCCGGCGAAGACGATTTGATCGCACAGGTTGAAAGCGGTTGGGCCGAGTTTGACATCGGATTGGCAGTGCCCAGCGTCATGCCCAAGATTGGCAAGCTAGGCCGGGTGCTGGGCCGCAGAGGACTGATGCCCAACCCGCGCTCTGGAACGATGGTGCAACCTCAGGATCTTCCTCGGGCGATTCAGGAAGCCAAAGCAGGCCGCCTTGAATACCGCACGGACCGTACCGCCATAATACATTGCCCCATCGGCAAGGTAAGTTTTGAAACCAACCAATTGATGGACAATTTGTCATCCCTGATGGACGCGATCGTTCGCGACAAACCGTCTGGCGTGAAGGGGACCTTCCTAAAGTCGGCCTACCTGACGTCATCCATGGGTCCCAGCGTCCCTCTGGATATGGCCGTTCTGCAAGCATTGAAAGCCCCGGAGTAATGTGCGTTTTAACGAAAGCGACCGCTAACATATAGCAGCAACCACGCCGAAGACAGCGGGTCCCTGTTAACGACAGGGCTAAAGAGCGACAGCCGCCCGCCGAGGTGCAAAGACCCCCGGATTTGCGTATCGCCGGGTCCCCGCGCTTCGAGAATGGCGCGGGGATTTTTTTCGGAGGTGACCTTGCCTACACAAGCAAAAGTCGATCGGGTCAGCGAACTCAAAGAGAAATTAGAGCGATGTTCCATCGCGGTTTCCACCAATTATGCCGGGATCGGAGTAAATAACATGACCGATCTGCGGCGTCGTATGAGGGATGCCGGTGTGGAATTCACCGTGGTCAAGAACAATCTGATGAAGCTGGCTTGCGACGCATCCCAACGGTCTCAGGCCAAATCCATGATTGAAGGGCCAACCGCCATCGCCTTCGGCTATGATGACCCCTCGGCGGTGCCCAAGGCCCTGGCGGAATTCATCCGAACCACTCGGTTGCCATTGGATATCCAGGGAGCAATCTTGGGAGAAGGGGAGGTGCTACCACCGGCGGATGTGAGCCGGATGGCGGCGCTACCGGCCAAACCCCAACTGGTTGCCTCTTTGCTGGGCCAGTTACAAGCGCCGTTGCAGAGGCTTCTTGGAGCATTGAACGGCCCACTTCAAAACTTGGATGGACTGTTACAAGCGAGGATACGCCAGTTAGAATCAGCCGGTGCAAGTGAATAGCCCGGCTAACCGATCTAAAATCAGATAAAAATGAATAAGGGAAGGAGGTTCCATGAGTAAAGACGAAGTTATGGCCGCGATCAAAGAGATGAACGTGCTGGAAGTGGCTGACCTGGTGAAGTCCCTGGAAGAAGAGTTTGGCATCAGCGCCGCGCCGGTGGCGGTGGCCGCCGCTCCGGCAGCCGGTGGGGGCGCCGCTGAAGCCGACGCCGCTGCCGAGGAAGAACAGATCGAATTCCAAGTAATGATCAAGGAGATCGGGCCAAATAAGATCAACGTCATCAAAGCCGTTCGGGAGGTTACTTCCCTGGGCTTGCGCGAAGCAAAAGAGTTGGTTGAGGCTGCTCCCACCGCCGTCAAAGAGGGCGTGGTTAAAGACGAGGCCGACACCATCAAGGCTAAGCTCGAAGACGCCGGCGCCGTCGTCGAAGTCTCTTAGCTACCCGCCCCTACCCACGGTTAAGGAAGGGAAGGAATGAGCCGGCGCAAAGACCAGGAACGATTCGAGCGTCTCAAGGCGCAAAACTCGGATTATCGGGGATTTCGCGGTCCGGATACCCAGACCGCGAAACCTGAAGTCGTTCTGGAAACTGCCGTGTGCTCGAATTGCAACCGAAAGCGGAATGTCCCGGTCACCAGCTTGCCTGATGACCGGGCAAGCTTTGTCTGCCGCGTTTGCCAAGAAGAGCAGGCCGCCGCGGCCTCTGCGTAGAGTGTTCTGCTGATATCAATGCGGGTTGTTTAGGGTATTCTCTTTTCCCCATCGTTCCTCCGTGGGCGCGCTCTTAAAGTGTCACTCCTAGGGTGAAGGCGAGATTTCCGGACTCTGCCGGAGTGGCATTTTAATCGATCCGCCAGATTCTGACGCCGCCGAGCCGGGACAAGCCTCTTAAGATCTAACTTACTTGTCATAACTTGCAAGCCAATAAGGCTCGCCGTACACTTGCCAAAATACTATTACACAATCAAAAAGGATGGAAAGCCCGATGATAAAAGTTACGGTCATGTACCCCAATGATCCTGATAAAAAGTTCGATATGGATTACTATCAGAATAAGCACATTCCAATGATCCAGGGGCTACTGGCATCCGGCGGATTGGTACGTGTTGAATTGGAGAAAGGGATCTCAGGAGCTGACCCCAACTCTCCGCCCACCTACGTGGTGGTCGGGAATCTCTACTTCAATGCGGTGGAAGAAGTCCATGCGGCATTCAGCACCCACGGCCGGGAAATCATGGGGGACATTCCGAACTATACCGACATTCAACCCGTGTTCCAGATCGGTGAGGTGATCGAGTAGCGGAAAATCCGGCCTACGAACCCCACTGCCGGTAACCGGCCCACACCAAGACTGGCATCCTCCTAAGATAGGCCCGGCATTAGTTGGGCCTATCTGGCTGTCTATACCGGATCCATCCCTTGTTGGAGGGGTTTTCTGATATGACTCAATCCCAGCCCGGGTCAGCCTTCCAAGAACTCACCCAACGTCTGGTCCAAGAGTTTTGGGATTTCTATCCCACATCCGGCGCCCGCATCGGGCGGCACGAGTATGACGGTAGATTGCCCGATCTCTCCCCAGTGAGCCTGCGCCGCCGGGTCGAGCAGGTGGAGCAAACAATGGCGTTTCTTGAGGCCGCGGGATCGGGCGGAGAGAAATCGGACGATTGGCTAAGCGTCCAACTTCTGAAGCTCTTCTTCAAGCGGGAACACTTCTCGTTGACTGAGCTTAAGCCATTGGAAAACAACCCCATGAGGCAAGTTGGCTACCTGAACGTGGGTGGATATCTACTACGGGACTATGCCCCCCTGGCGGACCGCCTCCGGTCGGCTACCCAGATGATGCAACGCGTGCCCGCGTTCCTGGATACCCTTACCGCCGCTTTGGGAGACGCTATCGGCCGCCCGGTGCTGGAGATGAGCATCGAGGCCTACTCAGGCATGGCCCGCTTCTATCGCCGGGACCTGGCTCAAGCGGTCGCTGAATCGGGTGATGGGACGGTCCCTTCAGAGTTCAACGACGCCCGGGAGTCCGCCGCTTCCGCCCTGGACCGGTTCGTGACGGAACTGGAGGGCCGGTTAAGCCGGGCTACACCCGAATTTGCCATCGGTTCCAGCCGGTATTCCGCCATGTTGGAGACCGGCGAGGGGCTGGGCGTTCCTCTGGCTCAGGTAGAGGCGTTGGGCCAGGCCGATCTAGAGAGAAACATGGAGCAACTTGCCCAGGTGGCTGAGTCAATCTCGCCGGGCCGGGGAGTTGCCGAGGTCGTTGCCCAAGTCGCAGGGAGTCACCCTTCGGCTGAAGGACTGCTTCCGGAGACCAGAGATATGTTGGAGGGTATCCGGCAAGCCCTGCTGGACTTGGACTTGATCACCATCCCGTCGGAGGACCGTTGCCAGGTAGTCGAGACCCCGGCCTACATGCGGTACGCCTTCGCCGCGATGGACAGCGCGGGCGCCCTGGAGACTAAAGCCACCGAATCCTTTTACTACGTTACCCCGGTGGAGCCCGATTGGACCGCCCAGCAACAGGAAGAGTGGCTATCCAACTTTAATTACGACACCCTGCGCATGGTCTCCGTGCATGAAGTGTATCCAGGGCACTTCGTTCACCACCTGCACAACCGCTATGGGCGTGACTTGCCGTTGGCCAACCGGGTCGCCACGTCCTACGCCTTTACTGAAGGTTGGGCCCACTACA
Source organism: Dehalococcoidia bacterium (assembly GCA_022450395.1). Lineage (GTDB taxonomy): Bacteria > Chloroflexota > Dehalococcoidia > Lucifugimonadales > UBA3495 > UBA11650. The sequence goes on from JAKUQE010000088.1 coordinate 11,212, forward strand.
CCGAGCAGATGATGGTGGAAACGGAATACGGCGCCGGCCAGCCCGCTCTGCACCTCACCCAATTGTTGGAGGCGTTGGTGCGCAACTGCCGCTTCCTGTGTTCGATCTGGATGCACACCCAAGGCATGTCGGTGGACGACGCCACTCAGTTTTTCATGGACAATGCCTACATGGGCCAGTTGCCCGCCCGGCGAGAGGCGATGCGAGGCACATTCGACCCCGGATACCTGAGCTACACCCTGGGCAAGCTGATGATCTTGAAGCTTAGGGAAGATTTCCAGAGGGAGCAGGGATCCGCCTACTCACTGAAGGGCTTCCACGACCGGCTGCTGTCCTACGGCGCTCCCCCGGTGCCTCTGCTGCGGCAAATGATGTTGACTGAGCCGGGGGATTCGGCTATCTAGAGCCGGTCTTCGATGTAGATTAGGTATAGTCCTGGTTCGGAGGAATCCACACAAGGGAGGCGATTCGTGTCGGAGGAAAACAAAGCTATCGTGCGCCGCTGGTTAGAGGATGGAATGAATGCACGGAATTTGGGTATCATCGACGAATTATTCGCCCCGGACTATGCCAATCACAGCCCCCGCCTTGGCGTTGTAGGCCGCGAGTACACGGCGCGAGAAACAGCGGAATTCTTCGTAGCCTTCCCGGACTGGCGGACTACCATCGACGACATCATCGCCGAAGGGGAAAAAGTCGTGGTGCGGCGGACCGTGCAAGGCACGTACAAAGGTGAAGTCCAGGGCGCCACAGTTCCCCCAACCGGGCGATTAGGGCTAATCGACAATTAACTACTCCAGGTTATCGCGGAAGCGAGATGGAGTCCCGCCATGAAGTAGAAGCTCCTCCGATCATAGCGAGTCGCGATTCTTCGCCATTGCTTTGATTTGTTGAAGGCGCGTTCAATCAGGTTCCGCTGTTTGTACAGTTCCCGGTCATACTCCCTGGGAGTCGTTCGGTTTGACCTTGGAGGTATGACCGCAATGGCTTCCTGTTGCTGAATGAATCTCACGATTTGGTTGCTGTCATACCCTTTGTCGCCAAGAACGTGAGTAGCCTTGATACCAGTTAACAATGGTATAGCTTGGGTGGCATCGTGAACCTGACCCCCAGTGAGAATAAAGCGCATTGGTACTCCTTGAGCATCAGTCACAAGATGAATCTTGGTGCTCAGTCCTCCTCGGGAACGGCCCAAAGCCTGGTCTTGACCCCCCCTTTTCCACAGGCTGCCTGCTGGTGGGCTCGAACAATGGTGGAATCAATCATGATGTAGGTGTTGTCTGGGTCTCCCAGTAACATCTGGAAGATTCGCTCCCATACTCCTCCCTTAGCCCAGCGAGTGAATCGCTTGTGAACACTCTTCCATTTGCCATACCCCGCTGGTAAATTCTGCCATTCGGCACCGCTGCGCAGCACCCACAAAACGCCATTCACAAAATTGCGGTTGTCTTTGGCAGTCACACCCACTGACCCCGGACGTCCCGGCAAAAAGCCTTTTATTTTGCGCCATTGTAAGCCACTCAGTTCGTGCCGTTTCATGTAAGTCTCCCCTCCCTTCCCCTCGAAGACTTACATCCTATCGCTGTTTACTCGTATACTTCCTCTCTAGCCGTCTACTACTTTCTAGACGAATTGTCGATTAGCCCTAGTCACTTTCACGATATGGGAGATGTTTCGCGTCTCCGATGGGAAGATAGTTGAACGGTGGGCCATCCATGATTTCCAGCAGCAACTCAGCGCATCGTAGTTTGGCTACCAATCAACAAACGGACCGCTGAACATCAACACTTCGCCAAAACATAGGGCCACAGACCGCCATCAGTTCTTCTACGGTTGGTATGTCGTAGGGGCAGCTGCCGTGGTGGTGTTCAGCAGCGGACCGGGCCAGTCTTACGTATTCTCCATCTTTATAGACTCGATAATTTCCGATACCGGATTGTCCAGGTCCGGCATCTCCGCCCTCTACATGCTGAGCACCGGTGTAAGCGCTGCCATGGTATGGATAGTCAGCCGCATGGTGGACCGTGTTGGCCCGCGGATGATGCTAGTCGCCATAGGATTTGCGTTTGCAGCCGCTTGCTTTGGCATGGCGTTCGCGACCAATATTTTGCTGTTATACGTGGCTTTCGCCAGCCTTCGAGCTTTGGGCCAAGGCTCCTTGAATATCAATGCGGTTTTGCTGGTCAACCAATGGTTCGTGGCCTTCCGAGGCCGAGCCATAGCCTTCATGGGATTGGGCGCTGTTTTGTCCACCGCCATATTCCCGCCACTGGCAAAGGCCCTAATAGACAACTTGGGGTGGCGCCAGGCATACGCAGTTCTGGGAATAATCGTAATGTCATTAATCGTTCCCGTCTCGTTTCTGGTGATCCGCAATCGCCCCGAGGACATGGACCTATCACCCGACGGTAAGGGTCAACCATATATCGTTCCCGGTCGCCAAGCGGAGGGAGTTTCTAGGGACGTCTCGTCCGGATTGGAGACACCGGTCTTACGGTCCCTTCATTTTTGGCTTTTGGCCCTTCCTATGGCCGCTCCCGGCTTAGTATCTACTGCTTTGGTATTTCACCAGACTTCCATTTTCAAAGAAGCAGGTCTCACAGCGACTCTAGCTGCGGGAGTTTTCGTAGTTTTCTCGGTGTCCGCGGCGCTTACTTCGGTGGCGGGTGGTTTCGTTGTCGAGAGGATGAGTCCGAAGCTCCTCTACGGTTTTTCCATGTTGATGTTGTTGGCTGCATTATTATTAGCGGTAGTCATGAACTCGGCCTTTGTTGCCGTGCTGTATGTAATTATCATGGGCGTAGCGAACGGCTCTCAGCAAATAGTGCAAGGGGTCATATGGGCGCATTATTATGGCCGCCACCAATTGGGGCGTATTCAAGGCACAGGCATGACGATTGGCATTTGCGGGTCGGCAATCGGACCATTCCCGTTGGCCCTGCTTCACGACGCGACGGGTTCCTACTCGGTTGGATTGTTAGTGTTGACTAGCCTACCGGTGTTTTCGTTAATAAGCATTCTGTTTGCCCATCCTACTTCCAGGGGAGATAGATATTAAATCCTTAACGACTGGGTAATCC
>JAKUQE010000089.1 GCA_022450395.1 Dehalococcoidia bacterium
GGACGCATCGCTCCAGAGGACAGAGAGATAGACTTCAGCGGGGTTCACCGCATCGCCCCCGATGGCTCGGTCGCCGCCGAGCCCGCCGAACTGAACTTCCCCAACGGCCTGGCCTTCTCCCCCGATGAAAGCATCCTTTACGTGGCCATCACCCGCCGGGATGACGGTTGTATCCAGGAGAAAGAGCGGGGAGAGGAGTGCACTCACCAACTGATACGGATCTTCGACGTGGCCGGCGACGGTTCCCTGAGTAACGACCGGGTGTTCGCCAACATGTTCTCATCCCAGGATGGCGTGCCCGACGGCATGAAAGTAGATAGCGAGGGCAAGGTCTACTGCACCGGCTCTGAGGGATGCTGGGTATTCGACGCTTCCGGAGCACACCTGGGAATCATCAGGCTGCCGGAGATACCGGCCAACTGCGCCTGGGGCGGGCCGGACCACCGGACCATGTTCTTCACCGCCCGCACTTCGGTCTACACCATGCGCATGACCACGCCGGGGACTCAGATTCCCAAAGCCTACTGACGAGTAGAAACTGCCAGATCTAATTGGCCGGCTGCCACGTCGGAGAAGGGCCATCGCCCGTGACCCTCCGGTCTCTTCACCCATCTTTTCTCGAACCGGCGCTAGAATCTCTGCCACCGGTTTAGCTTGGCAAGAAGGAGGGGATTGATGACCGATGGACCGAAAATAGGGCTTATCGTACCGAGGTTTGAAGAGCTCCCCGCTTTTTACCAGGCGGCTGACCGGATGGGGTTCGACTCTCTATGGGTCACCGAAATGTTGTTCAATCGGGCCTGGACTGGTTCACGGGGGCTCGATCCCTTCGGCGTCCTAGCCGCTGCCGCCGCAGTAACTTCACGGATACGGTTGGGGACGGCGGTACTGTGGCCCTTGCGGCAGCCAATACTGTCACTCGCTAACGAGACGGCAAACATTGACAGTCTTTCCCGTGGACGCCTGAGTCTGGGCCTGTCAAATGGCACCTGGCCCGGGGAGGGCGACCGGGATGCCCGGCGGCCCAAGGTAGGGGGTCGGCTCAAAGAGACAATTACGGTGCTGAAAGCGCTGTGGAGTGAGCCTGAGGTCTCATTCAAAGGGAGTCACTTTAATCTACGGAGTGCATCCGTCGATTACAGACCGGTCCAGGCCGGGGGGATCCCTATCTTCGTCGGCGGCGTCACCAGCGCCTCGGTGAACCTGGCCGCCACCTTAGCCGATGGCTGGGTCCACCCATCCGGAGGAGTCCCCGAAGGTGTGCGGCCGGGTTGCCAAATCGTCAAGCGGTTGGCCAGTGAAGCGGGGCGGGATCCTGGCTCAATAGAGCTAGGGAAGATTATCTACCTGTCCATCGGAGATAACAGAGCCGAAGCACGGAACCGCATCGCACCGTTTTTAGAGGTGTTCTACCGCGGCAGCTACAACGTGGACAGTTGGTGCGCATTTGGCCCGCCGGCCGAATGTGCCGCTTTCATCAGGCGATTCCTGGATATTGGCATCACGACATTAATGCTGTGCCTGGTACTGCCCGACGTCCAACAGTTAGAGCGGCTGCGCAACGAGGTGGTACCATTGCTGAAGTGCGGTGGACCGGCGGCCAAGCCTGATTGCTGAAATCGCAGCGATACCGGCCAACTGCGCCTGGGGCGGGCCGGACCACGTTCTTCATTGCCCGCACTTCGGTCTACACCATGCGAATGACCACCCCTGGAACCCGGATACCCAGGGGCTAATGATTCGATCTAGAAGACAGCAGTTTCCGATATCGGGATTCCAGTAAGCACGTCCCGGTCCAGGATTTTTTATTGGCCTATTCTATCAATGAATACGACGCCATCGTCATCGGCGTGGGTGGCATGGGCAGCGCCGCCCTTTACCACCTGGCCCGCCGCGGACTCCGTGCCCTGGGCATTGAGCGGTACGATGTTCCCAACGATATGGGCTCATCCGGCGGCTTATCCAGGATGATTCGCCTTTCCTATCACGAGCATCCTTCCTATGTTCCCTTGGTCCGCCGGGCCTACGAACTATGGCAACAACTTGAGAACGGCTTTGGACAACGCTTGCTGGTGACCACCGGCTCCTTGCGTGGAGGCGATGAAGGCAGCGCATTGTTCCAAGGCTCCAAACTGGCTTGTGACATTAACCACCTTCCTTATCAGATTCTGGCAGGGCCGGAGATAAACCAGCGGTTCCCGGGTTACCAGCTTCCTGAAGACGTACTGGCGGTATACCAAGCCGAAGGTGGGTTCCTGAACTCCGAGCGTTGCATCATCGCCCACGTTACCGCCGCCCTGGAGTTGGGCGCCCAGGTGCACGGCCGTGAACAAGTCCTGGACTGGGAGCCGTCAGGCGACGGCGTGCGGGTGGAGACTGACCGGGGCAGCTACACCGCTCGAAATCTAGTGGTTTGCGCCGGAGCTTGGGCCGCCAAGTTGGTCCCAGAGCTAACTCAATGGGCGGTCCCGGAACGGCAGGTGCTGGCCTGGTTCCTACCTTCGCGCCCTGAATTGTTTCGCCCGGAGGCATTTCCTGTCTTCGGCCTAGAGGTTGAAGAAGGCCGGTACTACGGATTCCCCAGCTACGAGATACCCGGTTTCAAAGTGGGCCGATACCACCATCTGTCTCAGGAAGTTGACCCGGACACCATGGACCGTGACGTGCATCCCGAGGATGAAGAGACGCTCCGGTCGTTCACCAGCCGTTATTTTCCTCTGGCCGCCGGACCCACACTGGCCTTGAAGACCTGTATGTTCACCAACAGCCCCGACGGGCACTTCATAATCGACCGCCATCCCCAGTACCCGCAGGTCAGCATCGCCGCCGGGTTTTCCGGACATGGGTTCAAGTTTTGCAGCGTGGTGGGTGAGATTATGGCAGATCTGGTGCAAAAGGGCGAAACTACCCACGACTTGAGCCTGTTCCGGATGGACCGGCTGGGAATGTTATGATGGCCCGCGCAGGCTGGCCGATTCAACGCGGCCATTGATTCCAAGGAGAACCATGAAAATAACCGACATAGAAGCCATCGCGGTGGTGTGGCCGCCGCCGGAGAAACAGTTTTGGACGGCATTCCGGCCAATCGGACGGGTTAGCGAGTTAGTGGTGCTCGTCCACACCGACGACGGGCTTGTAGGCATCGGGGAAGCCCACGGCGCCGGTATGCCCTTCCCCGGTATCTACCACCAGAAAGAGGACGGCACTATTGAAGCGGCCGGCGCCTCCCGTATCGTGGTCGATGTTCTCAAGCCCCTATTAGTGGGTGAAGACCCCCTGGACACGGAAAGGCTTTGGGAGATGATGTTCCGGCTTAACCATCACGTGGGTTGGGCCAGCAAAGGATGGGGCCGCCCTCAGATCATGACCGCCATGGCCGGTGTGGATATCGCCCTGTGGGACATCAAGGGCAAAGCGGCGGGGATGCCTGTCTACAAGCTCCTGGGCGGCGCCCGAAACACGGTGCCTTGCTATATCACCGGAGGCTACTACCAAGAAGGCAAGACCACCGAGGACCTAACCCAAGAATGCGCCTCCTACGTTGATATGGGATACAACGCCATCAAGCTAAAGATCGGCGGCGTTTCCGTGGAAGAAGATGTGGAAAGGGTTGGGGCGGTACGTGAGACCGTGGGCCCGAACGTGGACCTGATGCTGGACGTGAATGAAGGCTACGATGTTCCCACCGCCATCCGGGCGGCCCACTTGATGGAACCCTTCAACATCCGGTGGCTGGAAGAGCCGGTCCACTGGTACGACCGGGTCGCCGGGCTGGGACAGGTCGCGGCCTCCACCTCGATCCCCATCGCTTCCGGGGAGAACGCCGCCCACCGGTGGGACGCCAGAGACCTGATCATCCACGGCGGGATCAAGGTCATGCAGTTCGACTGCACGCGCTCATCGGGAATCACGGAGTGCCTAAAGGTAGCGTCATTGTGCGCCATGCAGAACGTGCGCTTGGCGCCCCATCACGACCCGCAGATCCACGGCCACCTGGTGGCGGCGCTGCCGGTGGGAGAGATTCTTGAGACATTCCCAACCGCCGACCGGGACCCGGTGTGGGCCGAGCTATTTTCCGTGCGCCCGGAGATCCACAACAGCGAAATGACTCTGCTGGACCGGCCGGGTTGGGGCATAGAGTTGAACGAGGACACTCTCCAGGCCAGGGGCGTGTGGGCGTAGCGGCATTGTGGACCAATTCGGCGGGTGCTAAACTGGTTGAGTACGATGAATTACCTGAACATCTTCGAAAAACCGGACGTCAAGCTAAAGTATCTAATCATGGCTTTCGCCGGGTGGGCCGACGCCGGTGAAGCCGCCACCAACACGGTAAAGTACATCAGGCGAAGTCTGTCGGCCCGGAAATTCGCCGAGATCGACCCCGAAGAGTTCTACGACTTCACCCAGACGCGTCCCTATTCCGTACGCACCAAGGATGGTCTACGGCGTGTGAATTGGCCCGCCAACGAATTCGCCTGGGCAGTATTGCCTGGAACCAACGATGGAATCATGTTTTACCTTGGGGTAGAGCCCAACCTGCGATGGCGGACCTTCTCCAACAGTATCGCCGATCTGGCCAAGGACCAAGGTGTTGAAACCGTGGTGCATCTTGGGGCTCTTCTAGACGCGGTCCCCCATTCCAGAAGCGTCAGGTTAACGGGTACGGCCACCGGTCCCGAGACACGTGAACTATTCGAGAGTTTCAGCATCAAGGGTTCCAACTACCAAGGGCCGACGGGCATCAGTTCCGCCGTGCTGGAAGCCTGCTCCGATAAGAAAATGGAGTACGCCTCACTGTGGGGGCACACGTCCCACTATCTGCAAGCAGCGCCCAATTACCGGGTTAGCTACACCTTGACCGAGACCCTTGCCAAGCTCCTCAAGTTGCCTTTAGACCTGGACGAACTCCGTTCCGCCGCCGAGATTTTCGACGGGGAAGTTGCAAAGGCGATCGCGGATGACGAGCAGATCAGCTCTTACGTCAGCAAGCTGGAAACCCAGTACGACGAGGCGGCCCCGGCCGGAGAGATCCCTGAGCCATCGGAAATGGTTAAGGATCTTGAGCAATTCCTCAGGACCCGGCAACGCCGCCGCCCCGGAGACCCCCAACCCTAACCGTTCCTCATCCCCTCTGCTCACTGTCCCTACCTTTCCAAAGTCCCCAACCTGGTACTTCAGAGAAAATCTTAGCCGCCGAATAGGTTTTCATTTTGTCGACAGATTTATACTATTTGCTATTGACACGGTATGAATAAATAGTATATATCTAATTGACGTTTTTCTCAGGTGGTGTATTGCCGGACTAATTAATATCAATACTATCCGCAGAAGAGTATTTTAGTTCGCCAGATATACCGAATTGTTGCGGGGTGGGGAACGGATTTTACGCAATTCGTCGGGTGCTATAGCGCCCAAAGCACTCTCGAGGATATCTGGATAAATTGGGAGGGAATCTCATGTCGTACCGCAGGCTAATGGATCCTAAGTTCCTCATCTTTACGCCCCTGGTCCTCCTTTTAATGGCCCTGGCGGCCTGCGGAGGCACCTCCGCGGAACCCATCGTGGTGGAGAAAGAGGTCATTAAAGAAATCATCAAAGAAGTACAGATAGAGAAAGAGGTCATCAAAGAGGTACCCGTAACCAAGATCGTGGAAAAAGAGGTCATCAAAACGGTAGAGAAGGCGTACGTGGTCACCCGGGCTGCGCCCACAGCCGTACCGAAAGCAGCCCAGACAGGCAAGGTTGTGGTCGATAAGCTAATCGCGGTTTTAGCAACCCCCACCAAGCAGTCGGCTCTGGACTGCCAGGTGACCGGCAGCGCCACGGTGAACCACCGGCCTTCGGTGGAATACCTATTGGGAGTCGACCACTCCACTGGCGAAATCGTCCCTCATTTGGCGGAAGAATGGAAAGCCAGCGACGACATGCGTTCATTTAACGTCAAGCTACGGAAAGGAGTGAAATTCCACAACGGTTTCGGCGAGTTCTCTGCTGACGACGTACTCCACTCCTTTTCTTACTACACCAACGACACATGTAAAGCATCCTACTCCGACTATTTCCGGAACGACCCAGGTACGGACGTAGAGGTCATCAATGACCATGAAATAGTCATAAAAACCCCTGTGCGGCCGGCTTTATTGTACGACTACTGGCTCTCCGAGTACCGGGGTGTGCCCATATCCAGCAAGGCCCAGTGGGACCAAGGGTGCCCTCAGGGTTCGGCCCAGTATAAACTTAGAAAGGAATCTCCGGCTTCAGTCGAAGGATATTGCGCGTTGGGTGCAAAGGGCGTCGAAGCCAATCCATCTCGAACCGGCCCATACCAATACGTCAATTTTGAGAAGGGCGTCAACTGGGAATACGACAGAGTGCCTTACGACCATTGGAGGGTTAACCCTGACTTTGCCGCGTTGGAGATCAAGATGGTCAAGGAACCCGCCACGCGGCTGGCGATCTTATTGGCTAGAGAAGCTCACGTGGGATCCTTGACGCGAGCGTTGAATCAAGAAGCCCTGGATGGCGGGCTTGAGATAGCCGACGCATCGGTGGAAGCTGTGACCACATTTATGATATTCGGTGGCTCCTACTTCGCGAAGGCCGTGGAAGCAGCCTACGATCCGATGCCTTGGGCCCTACGCGGCGAAGTGGGCAGAAAGGTCCGTATGGCGATGAACAAGGCCCTTGACCGGGATAAGATCAACGAGGCCATCTTCGACGGACAAGGATCAAGGCAATGGGTAGCTTCCCTGCACCCAGCTTTCCCTGCAGGCTACAATCCCGATTGGGAAGAGAAGTGGGATGAACTGTACGGCTACGACCCGAAGCGGGCCAAGGAGTTGTTGGCCGAAGCCGGGTTCCCCAACGGCTTCGAGGTCCGGGAAAAGCTGTTTCCTCTTAGCGGTGTCCCAGAACAGCCAGATTTCATGGAGGCGGCCGCAGGTTATTGGGAAGCCATCGGTCTGCAGCCTAAGCTAGAAGAAGTTGAGTTCTCCCGCTGGCGAGAAGCGTACCGCGGACTGAAGACACAGTGTTGTGTGTACCCGTTCCGCGGTCCGGCCGCCCCGATGGCCACTCGCGTCCACTTCTACTACAGCGCCGAGCGTTTCTTCCGTGCGACGGTGACGGACTCCATTGAAGAGAAGAAGACCAAGGCTTTGGGCACCACAGACAAAGCCTTAGCGAACGGCCTGTGGCAAGAGGTCGCGGACGAGTTGTACTACGGCGTGCATACCATGCCGTTGTTCACACTGCCAGTACAGGCGATTTACGACCCGGAGGTAATAGCGGAATACATCTTCCTAGGGCCTCCCGGAGGTTCCTATAACAACCTGGAAAACATCAAAGGGGTACGAAGATAAGCCGCTATAGGACTTTCAGGCATTTTCGCAAATAGGAATTAGATTTGCCAGCAAATAACCAATGGGGCAGGCAAGTTTCCTCATGTATTTGCTGGCAATGATACTAAATTAATTAGGCAATTAGATCCTTCTCGTCATCAACACGCCTAATATTAGCACGAGGAGCCCTTATGCAGCGGTACATCCTCCGCCGCTCTGCCCAAGGATTGCTGGCAATCATCGTCATCAGTATGGTGGTGTTCGCTCTCGCACGCGTGACTGGGGACCCGACGCAAGTCCTGTTGCCCGACGAAGCATCAGAAGAGCAGATCCTCCAGACTCAAATAGAGTGGGGGCTAGATAAACCGCTCCACATACAGTATTTCGTGTACATCAAACGACTAACTCGTGGCGACCTTGGTAACTCGTTCAAGTGGGCTGGTGTCCCGGCTTCCGAATTGATTGCCGAGCGACTCCCCGCCACCGTCCAACTGTCCGCTTTCGCTCTCCTGATTAGCGCAGCCATCGCTTTCCCGGTCGGAGTATTGGTGGCGGTGAAAAAGGACACTGGTATCGATTACGCCGGGAAGATGGTGGCCATATTGGGGCAGTCTGCGCCATCATTCGCTCTAGGGCTGATCTTGATGTGGGTGTTCGCGGTCCAGTTGGACTGGTTCCCCACATCGGGAAGGGGGGGCTTGAGTCACATGGTCCTACCCGGGGTGGCGTTGGGGTACTATAACGTTGCAGCCCTGATGAGATTGACCCGCTCCTCCATGCTGGAGGTTCTGGACACGGAGTACGTTAAACTGGCCCGTATAAAAGGGGTTTCGGAGCGCCGAGTAATTTGGAAGCACTGCTTCCGCAATGCCCTCATCGTTCCACTAACATACTTTGGCCTCATAGGGGCGGTGCTAATCACCGGCTCCGTGGTCACCGAAACGGTTTTTGCTTGGCCTGGCCTTGGGGCCTTGGTTATCGAGGCCATTCTCGCCCGGGACTTCACAGTAGTTCAGGCTGTGGTGCTTTTGTTTGCTTTCACATTCATCCTGATCAATATATTGGTGGACATCCTGTACGCCTACATCGACCCACGCATCCGTTACTCGTAACCAAATCCATCTCCCTCCCGAGGTTCAAGGAGTGGCCCCATGACCGTAGTAGCCCTGCCCAAACGTGGGTTCATAGACTCCCTCCCCGGAGGACCGGCAGTTACGCAGGGACTTGCCTGGGCAAGACGGTACCCCTTGCTGCCTGGCTTCGTCCTTCTATTCGTACTGGTAATTCCAGCGATATTCGCCAACCAGATAGCGCCACACGACCACCGTATCGGCGATCTGGACCTGGTGAAGCGTCCACCCGCGTGGATCGGGGATAAGATTGTTGAACAAACGGTGGTACAGAAGCAAGACCGCCGGGTTGCAAGGCAGGGTGAGATCACTTTGTCGTCGGCTACCCGGAGGATGAAGCGGGGTACCGCAACATTCTTAGAGGGCGGGGGCGACGGCACCGTAGATGTGGGCGATAAACTAAGAGTCGTCATACGTCAGGGAGGCACCTGGACCTATCCTCTTGGGACGGACAAGCAAGGCAGGGATATCTTGAGCCGGCTCATTCACGGCTCACGGGTGTCTCTCACCGTCTCCGTATTGGCGATCGCCCTGGGAGGTGGCCTGGGCGTGATCCTGGGTCTGTTGGCTGCCTATAAGGGCGGAATAACGGACACCTTGATAATGCGGCTAGTTGACATCAAGCTTGCCTTCCCTTCGATTCTGCTGGCGCTGGTGCTGGTCGCCGCCTGGAAACCCGGACTGCTCACGGTAATCATCGTGATCTCCGTGCTGTTGTGGGCTCGTTACGCCCGGGTGGTACGTGGTGAAGCAATTTCCATAATGAACAGAGATTTCATCGACCGGGCACAGGTGGCAGGAGCCTCCGACTGGCGAATCATGGCCCGGCACATATTCCCTAACCTGATGAACACCGTGGTTGTGCTGGCCACACTGGAAGTAGGCCACGTAATCATCCTGGAGTCGACCCTCAGCTTCCTAGGCGCCGGGATCCCTCGCCCAACTCCGGCATGGGGCGTAATGGTAGCCGACGGTCGGGAACTCATAGTTGCGGCTTGGTGGATCTTTTTCTTCCCTTGCGTGGCAATAGTACTTACTGTACTCTCTATGAACCTGATGGGTGACTGGCTGCGAGACAAGCTAGACCCCAAACTAAGGAACATATAGCTCTATGGCGACTGCACAAGGAGAAGTAATCCTGGAGGTCAATGACCTCCGCACGTACTTTTATACCCGAACTTCCGTGGTGAAAGCGGTGGATGGCATCAGCTTCAACCTGCGGCAGGGAGAAACCCTGGGAATCGTCGGCGAGTCGGGTTGCGGCAAGACCATAACCGCTCTTTCCCTGCTGCGATTGGTCCCTAAGCCGGCCGGCCGCATCGTCGGCGGGGAGATTCTGCTTCACGGCGAGGACCTGTTGCAGAAGAGTGAAGACGAGATGCGGCGCGTCAGGGGTCAGAAGATCTCGATGATTCTGCAGGACCCCCAAACCTCCCTGAACCCGGTTTTCAACATCGGAAACCAACTCATGGAATCCCTGGCGCTGACCCACAAGGAAGGACGCAAGAACCTGTTTCAGCGTGCGGTGGAATCCCTGCGCGACGTGAACGTGGCCGCTCCGGAGCGCCGCTTGGAGGACTTCCCCCACCAGATGAGTGGTGGCATGAAGCAGCGGGTGGTGGGGGCCATTGCCATGTCGCTGGAACCGGATATCATCATCGCCGACGAGCCCACCACAGCCTTGGACGTCACCATTCAGTTGCAATATCTGCGGCTGCTCAAGGACATTCAGGCTCGCACCGGGCTGGCTATCATATTCATCACCCATGACTTCGGCGTGGTGGCCAGGATGTGCGACCGGGTGGCGGTGATGTACGCGGGTCACATCGTCGAGCACGGTTCGGTGCGAGACTTGTTCAACGACCCCCAGCATCCCTATACCCAAGCGCTGATGGACTCTGTGCCCAAGCTGGAAGAAAAAGTTGATCGCCTATATTCAATCGAAGGCCAACCTCCGCTGCTTTGGGACCTGCCGGAAGGCTGCTTGTTCGCCCCCCGCTGCCCTCATGCCAGGGACAAGTGCCAGGAATACCCGCCCACCTTTGATATTAAGGAAGGCCATACGGCCGACTGCTGGAGGCTGGACCCATCATGGTAAACGGCGCGGCACCGCTGCTTGAGCTACAGGGCGTAAAAAAATATTTCCCCGTAACCAAAGGGCTCATAATGATGAAGACCGTCGGCTACGTGCAGGCGGTGGACGGGATCAGCTTTACCATCAAGCAAGGTGAAACTCTGGGGTTGGTCGGCGAGTCCGGCTGCGGCAAGACCACCACGAGTAAGATGATATTGCGGCTAGAGGTGCCCACAGAGGGGAGAGTGCTCCTGGAAGGCAAGGACATTCAGGACTTCAAAGGGGAAGAACTGCGCGATTACCGGACCATCGTCCAAGCGGTGTTCCAAGACCCCTGGTCTTCCTTGAGCCCCAGGATGCGCGTCAGAGACATCATCGCCGAAGCGCTGGTGGTGAACCGCCAGGTTTCGTCCGAAGAGGTTAAAAACCGCGTTGAAGAGGTCATGACTCAGGTCGGATTGCACACCGATCAAGCCAAGAATTACCCTCATGAGTTCAGCGGCGGGCAACGCCAGCGCATAGCAGTAGCCAGCGCCTTGGTATCATATCCCAAGCTCATCGTCCTGGACGAGCCCGTCTCGGCCCTGGATGTTTCGATCCGCGCCCAGGTGATGAACCTGCTCAAGGACCTTCAAGGCGAATACAACGTAGGCTACCTGCTGATTGCCCACAACCTGGCCACAGTACGCTACATGGCCCATCAGACGGCAGTGATGTACCTGGGGCAGCTCGTGGAATACTCCGATACCGAGGAGTTGTACAAAAACCCTCTCCACCCTTACACAAAAGCCCTGTTCTCGGCGGCCCTGCCCTCTCATCCGGACATGATTCGGGAAGAGATCGTACTCACTGGTGAGGTGCCCTCGCCCATCAACCCGCCCTCCGGATGCCGGTTCCATCCCCGGTGTCCCTTCGCCATGGATAAGTGCTCGGAGGAGGCGCCGGTGGAGAAAGAGGTTGCGCCAGGGCACCTGGTGTCTTGCCACCTGTACTAAGTGCCTATTCTATCAGCCAGCTCTGTTGTGACCCCGATATGACTGGGGTGAACCACCATCAAGGATGATCCGTCGGCCCCGAACCTGTTGCCGAATTGGACCTCCTCCTTCGGATATACTCGGCTAGGTACTGGATTCCCTGTAGCCTGTCCACTTACTCCTGCCAGCTGGGTGATTCGGCTTACTGACGCTTACTCATCCGAACCAGATTCCCGAAGTAAGATTGCGCCCTACGGTCCATCCGAGTTAACCTATAACCAATGAGTGACGTTGCGCATCAAAGTGTCCACACCAACGGAACGATCCCTTGCCGTTGGTGTGGGGCCGAGAACCAGATCCAGGGGCAACCGTGCGCCCAGTGCGACCGGTACATCGTCGAAATTCCCAGCTGGGTCGAACAGTTACCCAGCCAGCAAAAGTGGCTGACTCGCAGCCGGGCGATACGCATTGGCGTGATCGTCATCGTATTGTCATTTCTAGTGTGGTTTAACTACCCCTTCCTGCCCAATCCAGTAACTCTCATCTTCAATAAACCCGTTACCGACCTATCTTCCGCGTCCCAGCCGGGCCAGTGGTCCATGATGGGCTGGGACCACCAGAAGACCAGATACCTGCCCCAAGTACCCAGCCAACCCAAGGGAGAGATTGCGTGGAGCCGGTTCCTGGGATTGAACACTCAATCGTCACCCACCGTAGCCGATGGAGTCATATATCTGGGGGCGCACTTCAAGGTGTTGGCGTTGGACGCGAACACCGGCGATCTGATTTGGGAGAGGGACGCCACGGGGCCGGTTCACTCTTCGCCGGCGGTGGCGGGAGATTTTATATATTTAGGCTTTTTAGACCACCGTATCATGGCCATGGAGCGGTCTACTGGGGAGACCGTCTGGCAGATCAAGACTGAGGATGCCGTCTCCTCGTCGCCGACAGTATCCGGAGGCATTGTCTACATCGGCGCATGGGACGGCTTCACCTACGCCCTGGACGCGTCTACTGGGAAATTGATCTGGAAGACAGAGGGCGCAGCCAGCGTGCACTCCGACGTAGCGGTGTACGATGGCCTGGTCTACACGACCGACACCGAGGGAAATTATTACAGCCTAGATGCCCGGACTGGTCAAAAGCGCCACCGCTTTCGTACTGGCGGCGGCAACACCGACTCACCCGTCGTGGTTAATGGCCTGGCCTATTTTTCCTCCACCGGACGGATATACGCCGTAGATGCCAAATCCCGGGAGATACCCGGGGAACTACAATTCAAGAAGGTTTGGGCCCAGTTTTGGCTGTGGCAAGTTCCCGGCATCCCAAGACCCCCCGGCCAGAAGGGTGGCAAATGGCGTATCTCACCTGATTCAACAAAGGCAGGAATCATATCTCCACCGGCGGTAACGCCAACCGCTCTATACGCCGGCGATACCCTGGGTGTTTTTTATGCCAGAGACGCCATCAAGGGCACTAAGCTGTGGAGTTTTCAGGCGGACTCAGCAATAATCGCCTCTCCGGTGGTTCTGGAAGATCTGGTTTACTTCGGAACCCGGGGCGGCATTTTCTACGCTCTGGACCGGCATTCCGGTGACCTGATCTGGCAGCTTTCCCTGGGCGCCCCCATCGAAGTCGCCCCGGCATTCGCCCAAGGCCGCTTCTACGTGCGTACTTCCGATGGACAGTTGCACGCCATCGAGTGATCCCCCACTTGAGGCCGGTCTACGGCGGTGCTAGAATCGGCATCATGAACCGGCGGCGCGCAAGATCGGAACTCGTTGGCGCTTTCCATTCGATCTCCATCGCGCCTCGGCAAGTAAGATTTGTTCAACCCTCACGTTCGGAGGAGAACGGTGCCGACCAGATCTAAAGCAGCCGCCAAAATAAAATCGATGCCGGGTATCGACCAGATCATCCGGATCATGACGGACCGCTACGGCCCTTTTGCCGAAGAACCGCGCCTGGACGCCGCCCATGAGATAGTATTCACTATTCTCTCCCAGCACACTTCGGACACTAACTCCTCCCGAGCCTACCATCTACTGATGGACAAGTTCGGAACGTTGGAAGAGGTGGCCAGGGGAGAGCCGGCAGACATAGAAAGAACCATCGCCCCCGGCGGACTGGCCAAGATCAAAGCGCCCCGCATCAAGCAGGTATTGAACCTGATTCTCGAACTGAACGGCTCCCTGGACCTATCTTTCTTACGGGAATTGCCTTTGGACGAAGCAAAAGCCTGGCTGCGGCGATTGCCGGGTATCGGCCCCAAATCGGCGGGAATCATCCTTAGCTTCGCCTTGGGAATGCCTGCCATGGCCATCGACACCCACATATACCGGGTGAGCAAAAGATTGGCATTGATAGGCCCCAAAGTCACCGCGGATAAAGCTCACGACATCCTGGAAGAAGCGGTAGAGCCGGACCAAGTCTACCCGTTCCACCTGGCATTCATCACCCACGGCCGGCAGGTATGCAAGGCCCAGCGTCCTCTATGCGGCGAATGCGTGGTGGCGGAAGCCTGTCCATCGCGAGAACAATTCATGGCGCCGGCGGAAGCTCGCCAAGAGCCATCCAAGAAAGCTCCTAGAGCTTCCGCCAAAGGCCAGACCAAGAAGACCGGCGTGTTGCCCCACTCTGTAGGGATCAAGGAATAGAAGTATTGAAAGTCGGTATCATCAACGTTACCGTGTACGCCGGTTCGGAACTGGCCCGGTTGCTGTGGCATCACCCTGAGGTAGAGCTGGTGTC
>JAKUQE010000009.1 GCA_022450395.1 Dehalococcoidia bacterium
GTATAGTTCTCCGGTTCCTGGTTGAACATGCGGAAAGTGTCTTTATAGCCGTGGCTGATGAACTTGTCCATCCATTCTCTTTCGATGGGCAAGAAGCCCGATGTGCCTTTGTTGGGTTCCGGCCGCGCCAGGTCAATCTCCGTGTGGGCGGTATTCAGGTCGCCGCAAAGCACGATGCTCTTACCCGACGCTTTGATCTTTTCCACGAATTCCAGAAAGTGGTCGTAAAACTCCATCTTATACTGCAGACGTTCGCTGGATGACTGGCCGTTGGGAAAGTAGATGTTGATCAGAACGAACCGGCCATAGTCAGCAACCAACACCCGGCCTTCTTTGTCGAATTCCTCGACCCCCAAACCGAAGCTAACCTGTTCCGGTTCGGTTTTGGTGTAAAGGCCCACCCCACTGTAGCCCTTCTTTTCAGGGGTTGAGAAGAACGAGTGGTAACCTTCGATCTCCTTCAGCGCCGCCGGCAATTGGTCCAGATGGGCTTTCGTCTCCTGCAAGCACATTATGTCCGGGTTTGTTTGGCCCAGCCACTCCACGAATCCTTTTTTGTGAGCTGCCCGAATCCCGTTGACGTTCCAGGACATTGCTCGAATCGTTTCCGCCATATCAGATCTCCTCAACCGGGTCCAGGGAGTTTGTCCGGTAGCGTTAGGGCTGAATCAGCACCCGAACGGATCCGTCGGCGTCCTTGCGGTGGTTGAGTACGTTGTGTTTCCCCTGCTCGGCCCAAAGGATGACATCGTAGATGTTCAGGGCGTCGGCCAGGATGGCCTCCACCAAAGATTTATCGTCGTACTCCATCTGCCTGGCCAGGGCCGCGATGACACCGGCGCAACTCTTGCCCCGGCCGTCGATGACCACCCAACCGCCCCCGGAACCGTTGCTGGGCATGGTCATCGCTTCGTTGAAACTGGCCCCTTGGAACCCATTGCCTTCGGCAAATACGTTAACTTCACCGGTCTTGCGCATGTCCAACTGGCGCTTGAATTCGGCTACCGCTTCCCAAGCAACCGACCGTCCCCGGTCTCCATCGCCGCATACGGCGCCACGGACCCCGACGATGTCGGGATTGATCCGGGCCAGCTCGTCTAGGTCCGAGATCTTCAGGTGACCCGACAAAGCGGTGCTCATCCCCATCTCTTTTCCCTGGAGAACCATCTCTTTCAACTTCGCTTCCGGGATGAAATCGAAAAGATTTCTTCCGTCTTTGGTCAGCGTATCGATGAGGAAGCCGTCGCATTGGCCGTCTTTCGCCAGTTGAACCATTACCATTGGATCCAAGCCTCCGTCGTACAGCAGATTGTCAGCGAAGACCGAGCCCACCAGCTTGGTGTTGAAACCCTCCATCGCCCGCCGGGACTGCTGTAGGATATCAACGGCGGTATCGTAGTCGGTGGTTCGAAAACCAATCTTGACCGACGTAGCGCTTAAGCTGGCGGCGGCATAGGCGGCCATGGCCACCGTGCCGGCCTGATTTGGTACGACGCCGAGGGTGACGCTGACGTGATTCTCCGGCTGGATCTGGGACCGGACTTCGCGTACCACCGAGGGATGGCCAGAACCGACCATCGCCTCTTGCAGGTTCTTAACATCCACTACGTCGGCTCCGCCCCTTTCGGCCTCCAGTGCCTCAGCCACGTTCTGGACGCTGACCATCAACAGCATTCCGGAGAAAAAGGCATTGTTGCCGGTGAGCCAGGAGACCCGGTCGTTGACCAGTTGGGCGGGCACGGTGTGAACCGGCGGCTTGGGCTTCATCGGCTCCAATTCCCGGCGCAACTCGCTTTTTTGCTCGGCTGTCATGTCCGCCAGGGGCGCTCGGGCGTGTCCGGCGGACAACCCCATCAGTTCGCCCCAGTATTTCACCATGGGTATGGGCAATGCGCCGTTTAGCTGGTCGACGGTCCGCGTCCACCACGTGTCGGAAAGCTCCTTGATGCGGCGCAGGTGCTTGTCGTAGAAAGGCTCGTCCAGGTTTCCTTCGGTAGCCTTGTCGATGAATTGGACGTAGTAGTTGGCCTCCGGGACGTCGAAACGCCAATCGGAGGTGTTGGAGAACATGACCTGTTGCTCAAAGCCAAGTTCCTTAGCTTTCCAGAATATCCACTCGTCGGGAGTGCTGATGACGTGGTCCTTGCCTAGAGACAGGTGGGTCTCAATGGATAACTGCTGGTTGAAACTTGCTTCTTTAACACCCACCACGTTGGGTATCTGACACAGTTGTTTAAGGCTGGAGGGANTTAAGACNATCCCGAATTGCGGGGAGTTGTAGAACATGATGGCCAGTGAGGTTTTTTCGGCCAAGTGCCGCACCCATTCGACGACTTGCTCTTCCGTCTTGGTAACCATGTAAGGAGGAGCCACGATTAGGACATCGTATCCCATCGTTTCGGCATTGCGGGCCAGGTCTATCATGGCGTGCGCCGATGTGTGGGTTACGTGAGCGCCGATGAGCCATTTGCCTTGGGATTCGTCGGCCACAACTTCCATCACCTTCAGACGCTCTTCGTGGGTCAAGCTCCAGAACTCACCCATCCCCCAGGTGCATCCGGCGCCGCGGGTACCCAACTTCTGGATATGGCGGATGTTATGGCGCATCCCGGTGTCGTCAAACTCGTCGTCCGGGGTGAAGGGTGTGATCAAAGTGGTCCA
>JAKUQE010000090.1 GCA_022450395.1 Dehalococcoidia bacterium
TCGCCGGTTACGGGGTGGAAATTCTCTTCCGCCAGGCCCCAGGAGCTGTCACTTTCGATGTTCAACGGGCTGGCCAGCACGCCTTGGGAACGCTGGCTGACTTGGTTGGGAAGAAGCCCGATCGGTTCGCCGGTGACCGGGTTGAACCACTCTTCCCCGAGATCGATCTGGGTTGACACTTGGTTTTCGGAAGCCTGAACCTGTCCGGCCGTCATCCCCGTGGCCGCTACCGCTACCAGAGCGGTCCCCAGAACCAATGCGCCCAGGAACTTGGCAGGAGAGTTGTTTTCGACTACTTTGGTCAGCGCTAGTTTTACTTGTTCGATCTTCATTTCGGTTGCCCCCATCAAATTTGAGAATGTCCCTTTGTTTCCGGTTCCCTGGTTACTTGCCCTGTTTGTCGTTCCTTTCATGGTTGCCCCTCCGTTTGTTTTCTATGCCGCAATATTAAATCGAGGTAAGGAGGTGGGACATCCGGAAAATTACTGAACTTTTCAGAACGGGCAAAACACGGAAAATGACCAGGCATCCGTAATATTAGGTAGATGGCTCCGTAGCCCCGGCCATAACACTATTTAGACGAGGGCAGGAAGAAGAGGTTTAGGGAGTCCTTGAAGAGTGGTGATGAATATCGAAGGGGAAGATTAAATGGCAAGTAAGAGCGGTTGTGGCAGTGTGATTAGTGGGGACGTTGGGGTAAGTCTTCGGGGAGATCGGACTAAAAAGCCAACAAAGGGCGACCGGCCAGGGCAGATCTTGCGGGTTGGATCAGGTTGCAACATGGGTCTCGACGGTGGCGTTGATCTTGTTCAGAATGTTGGGTAGACGGTCCTCGCACCGATGAATCGCCCATCGGCTGTCTCTCGTCAGTTTGCCGGCGGCGATAATAAACAACGCCTCAACTTCCCGCTTGGTCGGGTCCCTGATATAGGCGCCTTTATCCTGGAAGATGAAAATCCGCGTAATACATCATCCCGCCGGTAGCCATGCACCCTTTTCCAAAGGTATTGCCAGAGATACCCGAGGCTCGTCGCCGATGCCGCGGGTGATGTGACCATGTCCGGTTGTGTCCTGAGCGATGAGCACATCGCCGGGATGGAGGCGCTTTATCGTTCCGTCGGCTACTTCAATCTCGGAGATCCCCGCCAGATGTACGACGTACTGAACGCGGGAAGCATTGTGGTAGTCGTCCACTGAAGGGGATGGGCTTCGATTGAGTCTTGTTGGTCCTTCTCCGATATGGTTGACGATTTCGGCGAACTGGTCAGTCGTTACGTCTAGAAGACGGGACTCACCATCGTCGCCGGGGTAGACCGTCACTATTCGTACCATCAGAGTCTCCTTCGTTAAATTAAGCCTCCCTGGCAGATATGGCAGGCACCGCCTGTCCAGGAATCATTGAGGCCGGGCCAAAAATGTATCGGTTGCCCGCTTCAAGCCGGCCCTTCGGTTAGCCTGGAGCGATTCCTTCATGCTGGCTGACCTCTGCTGGGAATCTATGATTCCGGTGAGGCTGCCCTGGAATTGGGGCATGACGTAGCGAGCCAGCAGCTCGTAGCTACGATGCAGCTTGTCGCGAGGGGCCCAATCCTCGGCCCGCAGCAGGAGGCCGCCGAACCCGCCACTGGCCTCCTGGAGGCGTTCGATACCGGCTATACAATCATCGGGAGTTCCCACGATCCACTGGTTGTTTTCCACCATGTAGTCGACGATCTCATTGGCTGGCACATCGGGAATGGGATTGCCATTGGTGCCGCCGGTGTATTCGGTGACTACTTGACCGGCTCCTACTCTAATATCTTCAAAGGCTTGTTCCCGGGTTTCCGCCAGATGACATCCAACAGACAACCGCCAATCTTCGCGGCGCACGGTTTTGCCGTGTTTGGCGGCCTCTTTTTCAGCGATCGCCCATTGGTCCTTCAAACTGGTGCTTCTGATCGTGTCACGAGGCACGCTTAGTGAGATTACAGAGGCCCCGTGCTTGCCCGCCAAAAGCACGCCGGCGGGCGATTGAACTGACGCCACGGCTACGGGAAGGGTCGGCTTCTGAAAGGGCCGTAGCTGTAGCGTCGCGTCTCGCAGCTTAAACCAGTCGGTTTCGCAAGTCACCGGCTCGCTGCCATCCAGGAGCTGCATAATCACTCCCAGCGACTCGTCCATCATCTCCCGTTGCCGCTCCGGGTTGATGCAAAACATATTCGCGTCGGACGCCAAAGCTCCAGGCCCCACACCCAGCATTACGCGCCCCCGCGTTAGGTGGTCCAACAACACCATGCGGTTAGCCACCATATAGGGATGGTGATAGGGCAGGCTGATCACGCCGGTGCCCAAGCGAATGTGGCGGGTGCGGCCGGCGGCGGTAGCGATAAATACTTCAGGGGAAGCGATAGTCTCCCAGCCCCCACTGTGGTGCTCGCCGATCCAAGCTTCGTCGAAACCCAGATCGTCCAGCCACTCGATCAACTCCAGATCTCGTTCCAGTGCCAATGTTGGGTTCTCGCCTACTCGGTGAAAGGGCGCCATAAACGTCCCAAAGGTCATGTTGTCAGTTAGCGAAGTCAATTGTCTCCCCTCCGTTCCGATTGGATCGCCGCTACGGTCTGCTCGTTGGACCAGCCAGAGTCGCGTGTTGCCATTCGATAGGGGAATAGTAGCGTTAGAATACGGGGTTTGTCCACGGCTGGAGTGGTCAATGGCTCCCGCTACCGGGGAGGTGGTTAAACCGATGGGCAAAATATCGGCCTGGCGCCGCTCCACTCACTGGGCGGTCAACATAAACCTTGCATTCGGACCGCAACCGTTTTCAAACTGCGGACAGTGGGGCCCACCTGTCTCAATGTAGATCGGCGGTATTCCCGAGAGATGCCGTTTTCGGATGCTTGTTGGGTTAAACGCTGATGGCCGGCCAGGGCTATAACGCAGAACCAAGAGATGCTGCCGCAGCCAGCGCTCCGCCAATCAGCCTTGCTTCAAAGTGAGTTGAATCAACCTGTCGGCCCGGTCCTGGCGATCGAGGTCCCGGCAGGTCGCTATGATTTCTTCGAACTGCGGCGCTGGGATCGGCAGACCTGGGATAACGTCGCGGATGCGGCGGGCCTCCTCGTCGAAGTCCCACATAAATTCGCGCCCGGTGGCCTGCTTCGTGTAGCTCTTGCCGTCTCTGGTGTAGATCGTGATGCGCGGCCCGAAGAGGGTCATATCGTGTGATGGGATGAGCTTCACCCGATGCATCAGTTCCAGCACCTCGGGCGGGTCGTTCGCGCCCGAGGTGTCACCCCGCTGACTCTGCAGCACCGGGAAGCCTCGCTGGACGACGCCGTATGCGGTGTAGTATGGCGTGCTTCCCGGCTGCGGCGCCGCGTCTTCCCGCCGGCTTGGGAAGGCCGGACTTGGATACTGAGTCTCGAGCCAGTTAACCACGGCCTCGACGCGCTCAACGTCCTCATATCGAATGTTGTGCTCGGCACAGAGCTGCGCCGTGACGTCGACGTGGGCGATGTTGTAGCCGGCTGTAGAGTAGATGCGGTAGAGCGTCTCGAGAAACATCCAGTCCTGCCCCAGCGCTGTGGTGATTTTATCCAGGCTGGTCTGGGTGTCGCCGACGAAGCTGTAGGTGAGTTGGCCTTTGTTGTTGCCCGCGTAGGCACGATAGAAGCCGGCGTCTCCTTCAAGGACGGTCTCGCCACCCACGTGTCCTGCTTGCGCCAGCGCCACTGCCAGCATAGCGTTGCGAACCGCGGCGCCCTCGCGCAGGGCGCGGCCACCGCCGCGAGGCCCTTCGAGGTTACCCGCCGCCAGGTGCACGCAGAGCGCGATGGTGCTATTCACCTGGTCCTCAGTCAAGTTTAGGATCTTTGCGGCCGCCACGGCTGCGCCAAAGATGCCGAACACCGGGCCGGCGTGAAATCCGCGTGCCATCACCGTGGGGATGAAGTCGGCCGCCAGCCGCTCCATGACCTCATAGCCGGCGGCAAGGCCGGTTAGGAATTCCCGGCCGGAGGCTCCGGCGGTTTCCGCGGCGGCAAAGGCGCCCGGGAGTATGCTGGTGCCGGGGTGGGTGAGCATTCGGAAGGAATCCAGCTTGCCGCCCGCCATGGCCATCTCCGCGTTGCAGAAGGCGGCGCCACCCTTGGTCACCGTGGCGCCGTCCACCATTATGGTGGCGCCGCGGCTCACACCAGACTCTTCCGCGGTCATGAGTTCCACGGCCTGCCTGCCGCCCTGGGTTTGAGAACCAAGGAGCACTGATGCAAGACTGTGTAGCGTGACTCCCTTGGCTCGATCTACCACCGCGGCGGGGAGATCGTCATAGCGTAGCCCCACGACCCACTGCGCAAGTTCCCGGCTGAGAGATGCCATACTTTTCTCCTATGTATCGTTGAAGTTTTGCCGCTCGTCGCGCACATGCCGACGCAGGCTGGCAGCGTGAAGTTACAGAATGCGCTTGCTTCCACCGGGCAGGGTCGAAGGTCCATAAAAAACCACGAATCAGGTCCTCATTGGAGAAGGATTCGCGGATAAGATCAGGTGCACCAGTATCCGGACTGCATTAAGTCGCACACGAGTGATACGGCAGGTGGAATGGCGTCCCAGGCAGGATTCGAACCCGCGACCCGCTGCTTAGAAGAAAGTGTCGCGAAAGGCCCTACCTGAAAGGGGTCTCCAGGCACGAATCTAGTCGGAAATCCGCCTGCATTCGCTGCAAGGCAGGGTATCGGATTTTACGGGTCTACGGCGCTTGCTTGCCTGATTCTAACATAGGTGTCTGACAGGCAATTACCGGTCGTTGTACCATAGGCACGTGCGCACAACCGATCCCGACATTGGAATCAACCATCACCTCCCCTTATTAGTATTCGACGGTGACTGTGGCTTTTGCCGCATTTGGGTGGACTATTGGAGACGATTGACCGGTGACCGAGTCGCCTATGCCCCGTACCAGGAAGTATCGCAGCAGTTCCCCCAAGTTTCTGAGGCAGAGTTCCAATACGCGGTGCAGCTATTTCTTCCCGACGGCCGAGTGCTGAGCGGCGCCCACGCCGTATTCCTTGCCATCTCCCACACTCCCGGACAAGGGTGGCTATTGTGGCTCTATCAGAATGTTTGGGGATTCCCGGTGCTAGCACAGTTGATCTATCGTTTCGTGTCTGCTCATAGATCGTCATTTTACTATCCCACAAGGCTGCTCTACGGCCAGCTTCTCCACCCTCCAGAATACCTTCTCGTTTGCCGCCTGTTCGTCAGATTACTGGGCATAATCTATTTGATCGCCTTTGCTTCTATTGGAACCCAGGTGATCGGACTGATCGGCTCGGAGGGGATTCTACCCGTCGGGGATTTTCTGGAGCGAGTGCAAGCAGGCATCGGTGTAGATGGATACTGGCGGGCCCCGACCTTGTTTTGGATCAGCTCCAGCGATCTAGCGTTGATGAGTGTGGTGGCCGCCGGAGGAGTGCTCTCGCTGTCGCTAATCTTGGGGTTTTTGCAGCGGGTGGCCGTGATCCTGCTTTTTGTGCTGTACCTCTCTCTGGTTACGGCAGGGCAGGTGTTCATGGCCTACCAGTGGGACATTCTTTTGCTGGAAGTGGGATTTTTGGCGATCTTTCTCAGTCTCCCCGGTCCGGCGGTGGTGTTTCTCTTTAGGTGTCTCCTGTTCCGGTTCATGTTTCTATCTGGAGCTGTAAAGCTCTTGAGTGGGGACGCCACCTGGCGCAACTTTACCGCCTTGAATTTCCACTACGAAACCCAGCCTTTGCCGACGTGGACCTCGTGGTACATGCATCAACTACCGGAATGGTTCCAAAAGGGATCCGTGGCGATGACCCTGGCCATCGAGCTGGCGATACCCTTCCTGATATTTGCGCCACGGCGGCTGCGGCTGTTCGCCGCCGTTTGTTTGGGGGGCCTTAATCTACTCGTCTTTTTAACCGGGAACTTCACCTTCTTCAACCTGTTGGCGATTGCGCTGTGCCTCTTTTTACTGGACGACGCTGATATACGCCGGTGGCTTCCAGCGCGAATCACTAAACTGCTAACTCAGCGCCCAGTTCAGGAAAACCGCCTATTCTTGAGGAATGGCGCTTTGACCATCCTGGCAGCGCTCCTTCTTTTCTTGGGGGTATCCCAGATGGTTGGAACGTTCTCCGGTGGTTTGCCGCCCGGTTCCAAAACCCTGGTGAGGTGGGTGGCGCCCTTCCACGTCGCGAACTCCTATGGTCTGTTTGCCGTCATGACGACGACCCGCCCAGAGATACGCATACAAGGGTCAAACGACGGGCAAACCTGGAAGGACTACGAGTTTAAATATAAGCCCGGGCGATTATTGCAGAGGCCGCGATGGGTAGCCCCCCATCAGCCACGGCTTGATTGGCAGATGTGGTTCGCGGCATTAGGTACCTACCGCCAAAATCCGTGGTTCATAAATTTCGCCGAGCGTCTACTCCTGGGGTCAGAACCTGTGCTCAAGCTTTTGGATAACAACCCTTTCCCCGAGGAGCCACCCCGATTTGTGCGGGCGCAGCTTTACCAATACAGATTCACCGATCTGACGACCAAGCGTACCAACGGGAGTTGGTGGGGACGGGAATACCTGGGCCTATATTTACCCCCGGCGTCGCTGAACGTAACTAAGTAGGAAACGCTAGGGGTTCGCTAGTGCATTCGCACATATTTGGTGGCGACTCCATTTTCTGGCGATCCAAGTAGGCCGCTCACCAGGTAGATGTCACCATGATGATCTACCCAAATTTGGTGGCTCCTAGGCGTATCCCAGCGTGCCAAGACATTGCCTCCGGGGTCTCTAACGCTTATCCAGGTCGCCAGTGTCCCATCACCTTGGCGTTCGGCGAGATAAATCGTGCCGCTGTTGTCGATGTGTAGATCGGTTGGGAGGCTGACGTCAGGCCACTGCCCCATGAACTGTCCCGTCATTGAGAAGGTCTGGACCCGGTTGTTTTTTCGGTCGCATACGTAGATCAGTCCATCCTGGTCTATCCATAAGCTATGGGGGGAGTAGAAGTGGCCCGGAGCAATGTTGCCCGGCTCACCCCAGGA
This sequence comes from Dehalococcoidia bacterium, assembly GCA_022450395.1. Classification (GTDB taxonomy): domain Bacteria; phylum Chloroflexota; class Dehalococcoidia; order Lucifugimonadales; family UBA3495; genus UBA11650. The sequence goes on from JAKUQE010000090.1 coordinate 7,054, forward strand.
AGCCACGAGGCCTCCATGGGCGGAGAAACGGTGGACCCTGCTGTTGCGGTAACCATCGGAAACATACAGGTCTCCTGATGGGGACGGAGCCATTCGAGTTGGACGGTTGAAAGGTCCGGCTGAACGCAGCACAACCCCCTCATCTTCGGTGCAACCGGTATCCGAAGGCGTTCCCCGATTGCCCAGTTCCAGCAATAGTTGACCGTCCAGGGTCAGCTTCAACGCGACATGGTCTCCCCGGTCGGCAAGATAAAGCACGTCGTCAGGACCAATATAAATAGTGTGAGGTTCCTTGATTAGGCCGGTTCCCCAGGACCGCAGGTAGTTCCCATCCCGGTCGAATACCATCACCGGAGGGTCCTGCTGCTGCTGGCAGATATAGACCCTTTCCTGGGAGTCTACGGCCACACCTGTAACCACCCCCAGGCTCCAACCCGAGGGGATCCTCCCCCAATCCTCGATTACGTCGTACAGATACTCGCCATTACCCGACGTTGGCATACACCGTCCCTCAGTTTTGGATTTGATGGTACTGACTGACTGCAGGGTTTGGACGTTATTCGATTGAGCCGCTTAGCCTTCAGAAATAAGGGTCGTTAATATACCGGGTTGGAAGCTGGTCGCTAAAGGGGAAGCAACCGGAACATTGTCTTCGCCTCCGCCTGGTAAGACCACCCAGCCTACCGCCACCGCCCTGTTTAACCCAGGTTTAAATTATCTCCTTGCAAATCTGGCCGCCTTTGATCACCAACCGGATGTTGTCGGCGTTCGCTAGCAGACCAATGTCGCTGATGGGATCGCCGGCGACGACGATCAGGTCTGCCTCCATGCCCCCCTTCACCGACCCGATGCGGTCCTCCATCCGGAAAAGCCGGGCGTTAGTTCGGGTAGCGCTCACGATGGCGTTCATCGGCCCCACCACCTTGGCTTTCAGTAATAACTCTTCGCCGCGCCCGGTCTGCCGGGCACCGAGAATATCTGACCCAGAACCCATAGATACCCCGGCATGTGCTGCTACCTCCACGCTCACCGGCATCGCGGACCTAACCTGTTTAAGCTTCATTTGCCCGTAATGGGGAACTTCTCCAGCGTCGGCCGCCCGGGCCAAGAATTCCGCTACCAACAGAGTCGGAACCATAAACGCCTCTTGCTCCACGATGCTCTTGGCCGTGGCTTCATCCAGGATGCTTCCATGTTCTATTGAACGCACCCCAGCGGCCAGGGCGTTATTTATTGATGGTGAAGTGTGGCAGTGGGCTATCACGTATTTCCCCGCCATTTGGGCTTCATATACCGCAGCCTGCATTTCCTCTACGGTGAACTGAACACTTTCGAGCTCGTCTAGCGGAGACATAATGCCCCCGGAAGCCATTAACTTGACATGGAAGGAACCTAGCCGGAGTTGCTGTCGCGCGGCGCTACGCACTTGGTCAGGTCCATCAACCAGCACCGGCGCCGCCAATATTCCGGGTACTGACCGGATGGGTGCTTCATCATAGCGGCCGCGCCGGTCACCATGTCCTCCGGTCATGGAGAGATGCGATCCAGAAGGGAGTACCCGTGGACCTTTGATGAGCCCCTGCTCGACAGCTCTAGCGAAAGCCGGATCCAAGCCCCCCGCGTCTCGGACAGTGGTGAACCCCTCCCCTAGGGCAAGCTCAATGTTTTCGACGACCTGGATGACGTAGGTGGTCAGGTTGTCCTCGGGAGAACGGTTGGCAACCGCGTTGATCCCGACCTGGCCAAAATGGACGTGGGCATCGGTTAGGCCTGGCATCAAGGTATGGCCATCAAGGTCGATCACACGAACGCTCGAAGGAGGGGCTGTATTATCTGCCGGGCCGACCTTTTGAATGAGACCGTTTTCTACCAGGACGCTGGTTCGGGGCTTGGGATCGGCGCCTGTGCCGTCGATAACGGTCGCGTTATGAAGCAGCAAAGTGGTCATGTCCGTTGTCTTCTCCGGGTTTTAGGGTTCTAGACTCCTATGAAACCACCACGGCCGCGCCTTGGTAGCCGGCGATGATTCCGTCGCCACCGGTTTGCATTTTATTGGCTAACTATAATCGCGTTCGCCGATCACGGGATCATCAGGTCGCTGCCTGGTCTCGTTGTTCAAGTACGGTCAAGTCCGTGAATACCGTGGTATTCGACGGGCGATGTGGGTTCCCACCCTTCAAGCAGTTCAGGCTGGGGTTGGTAGACCTCTACGCCCAAAGGGCGACAAGTAGAAATAGGATCAGCGGCATCCGAGCCCCAGGCGGGAATGGAAAGATCTCCTTGGGGGCATGTGGAAATGGCGCATAAGAGGTCTATCTCAGCGAAGAACTCAAAAAAATCGCCCTGCTTCGCCGGAGAAGGTTTTACAAAATAGCGGTGGTCCTCGGTCAATCCGGTTACCTGAAAAATATTAAGAACATCGTGGACGTCGGTCTCGGTGAGGTGATAAGGAGCGATAGCCCGCACCAGGTTGGAGTGACAACTGTAGTCGAAGTCTTCTCCATTCAAGATCTTGTGTACGTATGGATCACAGCGCGTCCCCAGCAAGTCGTGGCAACCGGCGCCGTCTTCGTCGATTTGGTAGTCGACGGTGTCGTTGGTGATGGTAACCATCGGCCGGAGATACGGCAAGCAGGACCACAGTCGATCAAATGTCGTAACGTGAGCCCGATGCAGTTGCTTGGTGCGGGCCGACCAGAACCGTTCTCGGGGATTGTGAAGGCTCCAGGCGTTGAAGTCGGCCACCTGTGGCCCTTCCACCACAATGATGCGGCATAGCTGCCCGGCGCGGAGTGGCCAGGCTTTCCCAGAGCGTGTTGGAACTACGAATTTGTCCATTAGGGTCCGTCTATCTGTGTGGGAGGCCAGGCGGCCGTAAAACTCGCGGTCAACGTCGATGGGGCTACCGGGCTTTGGCTGGTAAATCACTCGCGGTGCTGCCATTGAACCCCCAGGGAACCCTGGTCTTCGTGTCCGGGACGTGCGAAGACCCGCAGGTCCAGGTCAGAAAGTCTTATCGGACCGATCAGCGGGATTCTAGGGTACCACAAGACATGGTAAGGGACCGATACAAAGGTCTATTACCAATGTGCTCTGGTCTCGATTATCCTATCGTCCTTTGCCACTCGGGGCACTCCACCATCGGGAGCCGGATAAACCCATTTGTGCAACCGTCCCCGTGAAACCCTGAACCGCGGTCATGGTCTCTCCAGAGCCATTCCTTGCCCCTGTTACGGCGCCACAAACTGCTTTAATGTCTATGATCAGGGTTGGGTGACCTTCCCACTCCAAGCCGGCGGCAGTATGCCGATATAGGACTTCCCCGGCAGAACGTCATGGCAGGCCGAGCACTCCGGTGGGTGACGCGGTGTCCCTTCCAGCCAAAGCGGTGAGGTGCGCATAACTTCCCTAATCTGGGAGTGGCATCAACGCGGACACGTGGTCGGTGACGTAGCGTGTGGTGTGGCCATGACCGGTTACGTCCTCAATCAGTCGGACATCGCCGGGGCCGAACCGGTGCACGGTGCCATCGCCAAGCCCTATCTCCAATTCTCCCGAGAGAGTAATCATCCATCTCTTGTTGGGCGCTTGGTGAAAATCTAAGAATCGGCCGCCCGCATTCTGCTGGATCTGCATGCCTTTCACAGTTTGTAGCTCACCGAGTTCGGGGTGCGCCGACAGTGGCAATTCCTCGATGTGGGTTTCATTGTCGGTTCCGGTGTACATTCTGTAGATTCCCATCTCTCAGAGTCCTCCATTCATGGATTTTTTGAGCTTCGAAAATGATTCAAAGGCTTAATTTCTCAGTCAGGCCCGGGCATCGTCACAGGTTTCTGGCCAAATCTCAGCACCATTGTATCCATTGGTCAATCTTTGTTTGCTCGTATTCGCGAAGAATTTATATGGAGAATTGGGACGCCTTAAGAGACTACCTACGGAGTACAATATGGCAGAAAATTGCGGGGAGTCAACCAGTCCCAAAACGAGATCCACTCTGGGAGAACTGCTTTATGCTCGGACACATTGGTGTCAACGTGCGCGATCTGGTACAAGCCAAAGCTTATTATGACGGCCTCATGCCGCTTCTAGGGTTTGAAGCATATATCACAGCTACGGACCAGTTCGCCTATCGCCCTATTAATAGCAAACCTGGCACTTTCCTCTTCTTCTATCCATCTCTGGAAGAAGCGCCGTACTCACGACACCACCCGGGTCTGCAACACTTAGCCTTCATGGTCGAGTCACGGGCCGCAGTGCATGCGGTCCACGCCAAAGCGCAAGTGCTGGGCTCTGAAGTAGTGCATCCTCCCCGGCTGTTTCCGCAGTATCGCCCCCATTATTACGCTACATTCTGGCTGGATCCAGAAGGATTCATGCTGGAGGCGGTCTGCCTGCGGGAGGAGGGGAGCACGTAGAACATGGCAGGATTTAGAGGACTCTTGCATACCCTGGCCAAGTTAATGGGGGACTTTAAGACATGACGCCTACAATTGGAACGTCTTTTTCCAGATACCAGGAGAACCAGTCGCGTGGGTCATCAACTCCCGCATTCTGGGATTGTCCGCATTGATGTCGCGCTGCTCCAGCCACTTTTCCGTCGCGGACACATTTTCATTTTCGAACTCGTACACAACGGCGTATTGAGGCTCTCCTCGAACAATCTTCCAGCGGCGACCGCGAATGCACCCAGGTACTTTTTCGTAGTTGGGCACGTAGACACCACTGTACCACCGGTTCCATTCGGCTTCGTTTTCAGAGGCTATGCTCATCCGGCCTATTTGCAGCGCCGGGGCCATGTCTGAATTGGCGATGTCATCGGTTAGTTCGGTCGGGTAAATCATCTCATAGACGTTGCTGATGAGGTTGGTACCGACACCCCGGGGTCCGGCGCGAAGGCTCCTTTCTGTAGGTTGGCGATTTTTGAAGGCATCGGTTTCAATTACCGCCGGACTTTCCAACTCGTAGCAAGCCAGATGCTTGGGGCCGCTGCTAACCGCCTCGTAACGGGCGGCGTTGAGAACACCGGGCACGGCTAGGAGCTCGGCCAGGTGCTCCTCGTTGTAGTAGCCGTTGAATTCTGCCAGTTTATCGGCGGGCACGTCCACCCACACCATGAACAGGCCAGTTCCTTTTTTGTTTGCCACAATACCTCCTGATTAATCGCATAATGTTTGTTGACCGCAGTGACCTTCACTGGCAGGTTATTTGGATCCGAAGTCGATACCGAGTAATCCCAGGGAAAGACATGCCCTAGCGAACCAACGAGGGGTTCAATTGAAGTACGGCGGTCATTGTTATGCCGGCCCTCTCAATTGCGGCAACTCCAGTACCTCGGGATTCAAAACTCTAATAGATTCGCCGCTGGTAAATGCACGGATATCCTCCACCACTTGGGTATAGCGGACCCGGTACCCATCCTCCGTGACATACCCCAAATGGGGAGTGAGCACTGTGTTGGACAACCCCAGAAGAGGATGATCGGGTGGGAGAGGCTCTATGTCGAAAGTATCAAGCCCAACTCCGGCGATGGTCCCGCTGGTTAATGCTTGAATCATCGAAGCTTCGTAGACGATCGGTCCTCTGGATATGTTGACTAGGTAGGCGGTAGGCTTCATCAAGCTTAGCTCTCTGGCTCCCACCAACCCCCTGGTCCGGTCACTAAGCTGAACATGGACCGACACTAAGTCGGAATCCTTAAACAATGTGTCTTTGTCTACTAGAGTAGCGCCACACTCTGCCGCCCTCTCAAGGGTAAGATTCTGGCTCCAGGCGATGATGTTCATGTCGAAGGCAGTGGCCACTCTCGCCACCAAGGAGCCAATATGTCCCAGCCCCAGCAAGCCCAAGGTTTTGTCCTTTAGCCCAACCCCCACCGTTGTGCCCCAATTCCCTTCCCTGGTGAGCCGGTCTTCCTGCGGGATTCGCCGCACTAGGGCTAATATAAGACCCCAGGTAAGTTCAGTCGGGCCTTCTCCTACGCCACCTGTTCCAGAGACCACGATACCAAGTTCGGTTGCCGAAGGTATGTCAAATACCGCGTTACCCATCCCTGCCGTCACGAGGAGGCGTAGTTCCGGCAATCGCTCAAGTACTGAATGGGGGAAAGGAGTTCTCTCCCGCATCCCCATGACTACCTGGAAGTCCTTCAACCGCTCCACTAATTGGTTTTCATTTGCGATATGGTCATGGAAAAACTGCACGTTGATACCAGAGGGTAATTGGGACCAATCAGCCATCTGTTGGGCTACCGCCTGATAATCATCGAGGATCGCTACGTCCACGTGCACCGTCTCCTTTATGCAATATTTCAAGGGAATACCGCGGTGAGAATTACAGGATGGCCACGGGGTTGACTGGGGAGCCGGTTCCCCCCACGACTCGTAGGGGGTTGACGGTGAGCAGAAACTCATAGCGCCCTTCTTCCATGCAGGCTTCCGCCAGCGGCTGTAGCAACGCGTTGTCCAGCAATCCAATGCCGTAGGCGAAGATGGAGCCGTGGACGGACCATGGCAGGTCGTATCCATTGGGCGTAAAATCCATCATGTCCCAGACCAGCAAGCAGCAATCCGACTCGCGAATGAATTTTAAACACGAAGCGTGGAGACCGGGTCGGGCTGTCGGGTCACTTCCCCAGAGGGAGTTGCCGTCTTGGTCCCACTTGTCCCGTCCGCTGTAAACTATCAATGCGTCTCCAGGCTCCATCGTTACGCCCTGCTCTGCGGCGATGTCCTCTAATTCCCAACCGTGGACCGGCTTTTCCATGGTTACGTAGGCCTCACCCCGGTGCTTGGGCACGTCTAGCAAAACACCCCGGGTTATAATCCCTTCTTTCCAGTGATCGACGGACCCCCACAAAGCACCGTCCATATTGACCGCGCTGTCGGGGCGGCGGCCATTCCACATGCCGTCCTCGTTCCAAACGTGGCAAAGGGCGTCCAAGTGGGTGGTGGCAGTGCCGTGGTATGAGATCCCATAGAAGTCTCCGAAATACCCGGCTTGCTCTCCCCTGGCCACCCGTTTCATATAATGTAAAGCTGGCGTCGGGTGGTTAGGA
>JAKUQE010000091.1 GCA_022450395.1 Dehalococcoidia bacterium
AACGGATGCCACATGGGAGCGATGTTGAACGCACAGCCCAGCTTGATGTTTTTGGTCAAGTGAGCCAGGTGGACTTGAAGCATCAATAAGTTGGGGATGCACTCATACCCTTCCGGTTGAAAGTGGTGTTCCGCCATCCAGAAGGTGTCGTAGCCCAACCGGTCCAGCGTTGTAGCGATAATTTCGGCTTTGTCGAACACCGTGGTCAGGTGTTCATCAGAAAAGGAGCGATCATTGACGGCGGTGCCCGCATATCCAACGTCGTCCATGTCCACGTGCCCGGCAAAAAGACTATCGAATCTGGTAATCATGTGATTCCTCTCGTATCAAATCGGACCAGCTTTTCTTCATTGTAGCCGCCGGGAGTTAGCTGTCAACCGCTGCCAGAATGCCAGATCAAGACTTCTACGGGCTTGCGGTGATGGGAGCGTCGAACTGCAACTCCAGCCTGATGTCGTCATCCACCGACAGCAAAAAGAGCCTTTTGGGTTTCTTCATATCGAAGGTACTGAAGGGGAAGTTAATCGTCATCAGGCCCTTGACGCCGTCCGGACGGAACTGGACCGTCGCGTCCCAAGTCATCGGGACCGTCACACCATGCACCGTCATGTCCCCGGCGATCTGAAAGAGCACTTCTCCCTGGCAAGGAATGGGCCACGGCATTCCCGGCGTCTCACGAATCACCAGCTCCGCCAAGGGGAAATTTTCCGACTGCAGCAAGTTCGTCCGCAGGAATTCGTCTCTATCGTCTTCGTCACTTTGCAAGGAGAGCAGACCCACGGTGATTTTAGACTGGCCGGCCACGACCGCGCCGGAGCCGTCGAACACCAACGACCCGCTGACCTCGCGTGTTTCTCCGACAGCATCGTTGGGCAGACTTACCCGGGCGAACTGCTCTCGAACCCGGAATCGGCTAATGGAATTCCCCGTCAGATCCACCGTTACGCGGCTAGCCCCACCATTCAAGCTTTGATCGCTGTGGGAACACGACGGCGCTGGTGTCGCGGTAGGTGTTTGAGTGGCGGTGGGAACCGGTGTGTCCGCGGGCGCTATGGTGGGAGGCCGCGTCGGGGTGGGTTTCGTGGACGGAGGAGGGCCGGCAGGAGTGGCGGTTGCAGTTTGTGGGGGAACCGTTGGTACGTCGGACGTCGGCTCTAGCAGCGCGGCTGGTGCCGCTTTAGCGGTAGGTACTGGCGTCGGAGTAGCATCTTGGGTTCCGCCCTTCGTGGGATCGACTTCAGGTTGTGCCGTGGCAGTAGCTATAGCGGACGGGATGGCCGTGGACTGCGGCTCACCGGCGCCGCCGCAAGCGGCCAAAAGTCCCGCGCCAGCCGCAATCGATGCGGTCGCCAAAATGGTTTTGAGAAATCTCATGCTTTGTGGGAAAGTCGAACTCACGAAAAATTTAACATGGCAGCGTCATTGAATCATACGGCGCGCTAAAGGATGCAGATTCGAACGGCATGAGCGCCGCGGGGATAACCGTTAACGAGATTCGCTGGGGCGTAGATCGGGTGATCCACCCAGGGCCCCATCGGCGATCTGTATAACGCTGTCGCAGATTCCAGCCAGTGTCAGATCGTGCGTTGCGATTATTATCGTCGCCTTACTCTCTTTAACCACGTCTTTCAGGATGCTCCCGATGGACAAAGCCGTGGTGGTGTCCAGTTCGCCGGTAGGCTCGTCGGCAAAGATGGCTTCCGGACCGGTGACCAAAGCCCGGGCGATGGATACCCGCTGCTGTTCGCCGCCGGACAACTCATAGGGTCTGTGCCGCGCCCGGGGACCCAGGCCTACCAGGTCCAGGGAGGCCATAGCGCGGCCGCGGCGCTCCCGCCAAGAGACTCCGCTGATATGCAGCGGCAATTCGACGTTCTCCTGAGCGGACAACAGGGGCATCAAGCCAAAAGACTGGAAAACAAACCCAATCTTGTGGCGGCGAAGCTCCACCAGGTCGGACTCACTGAACGTGGCAAGGTCCCGCCCCTGGAACATAACCTTGCCGTTGGTGGGCCGGTCCAACCCCGACAGCAGATTCAACAGAGTGGTCTTACCCGATCCAGACCGGCCAACCACCGCCATCAACTCCCCCTTGGGCACTTCCAAGTTCACGGCGTTTACCGCGGTCACGGCCGTTTCGCCACTACCGAAGACCCTGCTCAAATCTTCGGTCGATATGATGCTCTCCGGACGGGGTCTGGAGTCCCGGATCCCCATCATGACGCCGGGGTCTCCCTTCGATAATTGCCCCGGCTGGGGCGTGGCCGGTCGCCAACCGGCTTGATAGTGATCGTGCCGTCTTCTAGACCGGCCTTGGCCAATCCTCCCACCCCAAACTGCTCCGTCATCTCTTGAGGAAGCTGGAGACGTCCCGCCCGGTCCACCACCAGGTACTCCTCTTCCACCCGGTCTCCCTGGCGCTGGAAAGTTGGGCTGGAGTAGCTCTCCGAGCTTATCCGCCCGTCCCGGATATTGACCACGCGGTCAACGAAGTGGGCGACGCCGGGGTAGTGGGTAACCATCACCACGGTGACACCGAAGGTCCGGTTCAATTCCCTGAGCATCTCGAAGACCTGTCCGGCGGTCTGAGTATCGAGTTCGCCGGTGGGTTCGTCGGCCAGTAGAAGTTTCGGACGGTTGGCCAAAGCGACGGCGATAGCCACCCGCTGTTGTTCGCCGCCGGATAGTTGGTAGGGTAGACGGCCGGCCTTGTCCCCCAAACCCAGGGAGGACAAAAGCTCGGTGCTCCAGTTACGCCGTTCCGAGGTGGATGTGCCCGCCATCGCCATCGGCAACTCGATGTTATCGACCACGTTCAGGTAGGACACCAGGTTCCTGCCGGTGGCTTGCCAAACGAACCCTACGTCTAGCCGCCGGTACATCACCAACTCGCTATCGGAGATGTCCAGCAGGTCCCGTGACCCGACCCGCACCTGTCCTGCCGACGGACGGTCCAAGCCGGCCAAAACGTTCATTAACGTGCTTTTACCGCTGCCGCTGGCGCCGATGATGGCGATCAACTCCCCGGTTTCCACTTCCAGGTCAAGACCCCGTAGAGCGACGACCTCCAGTTCGGCCCGCTTGTAGATCTTGAAGAGGTCTCGGCATTCTATGTAAAGCGGCTCCGTCCGTTCCAGACCTAACTGTTCCGGTTGGATGCCGGGGTCTTCTGGATGTCCTTGTGTCGTTACCAAATCACTCCTCTGCGTTGATGCCTGCGAGTTCTGCCGCCGTTACGCCATCCCAAAAGAGAACCCGGGTATGGCCTTGATTTAACCTTCACCGATGCGCAGAACCTGATGTATCTCCATTTTGGCGGTAAACCATATCAACCATAATACCGTGGCCAAAGTAACCGCGCCAAGAATTATATAGGACACGGACAACGTTACCCAGTTGGTTTCCAGGACCATCCGGGGAGTAACCTTGGCGCCCTCTTCCGCCACCTCCATTAGCGGCAGCAGACTGACGCCGATCAAATATCCGGCCAGGGTGCCCAAGGAAACGCCGCATACGGCCACCAGGAACACGCTGAACCAGACAGTGCCGTTCAATTGGATCCTGGAAGTTCCCAGAGTACGGAGCAAGGCAAATTCGGTTTGCCGTTCCTTAGTGTCGATGAAGGAGAAAAGCATGACGCCCAGGGCGCTGGCCAGGACCAACGCCAAGAACATCAGCACCAGAAGCGCTCCCCAACCGGCATTGACTAAGGGTTGGTCCACGCTATTCAGAACCATATCCGAGGCTACGATGGTTTTTCTGGTTCGCACGCCATTATTTTCCAAGGAATCGACTATAGCACTGCCGTCCCCGCCGGAAGCGCCGGGATTCACCCACAATTCGTTGGAACCACCGGTGGGCCTGGGGCTGTGCAAGTTAGATTGGCGGACGAAGGTTGCCAGGTCCACCACCACAAAGGGCCGTTTCGCCGGGTCAAGCGTAGGAAAGTAGTCTACTACAGCTTTAATCTCCACCGGCAGGGAGAAAGTTGACAGGCCCACGGTTCGTACGTCGCCCACTTCCGCATCGGCCAAGTCCAAGAAAGGCTGGCTCACCAAGGCTGGCAGCGGCCGCTCCGGCGGGCCGGGCCTGATACCTCGCAAACCGATGCTACCCGGAGCCCAACTATAGCGAGCCGAACTAACGGACGCCGGGAGCACCACCGACTCGCTGGGTTCCAGACCGTACAGACCCGGCCTGGAGTAGTCTTCGATTATCTGCCAATTATCCAGACTGTGAAAACTGTCGACTATCTCGGCGCCGTTGGGACCGTTAACCCCCACCTCGCCAAAAAACATCGCGCCGGGGTCGGGTATGCCCCGCCGGCCCGTGATTTGAAGAGAGAGCAACGTGTGCGGTGGAGTTATGGGTATCAGGCCTTCTCGGTCTTGGGACCTACTTCCACGGGTAAGAAGCGGCAAGATTTCGCCCTCCAAGCGTTTCCAGCCTCGAAACCCCAGATCGCCAATATGCACATCGAAGTGGTAGCCGTGGACATCTTTAAGCCTAGCCCGTAGCGACAGATTGGAGTTGGGCCGGCTCGGCTGCACCGATACGGTCAGGGACGTAGCCTCCTTAGGCAGCAGGATACCGTCCGGTCTATCCTGGGAGGCAGGCGCCAGTAGGGCGGTCAGCTCCTCCAAGGTCCTGCCCCCGGCGAAATCCGGCCGGTACCAGCCTACTTTGGCGAACTTGTCCGCCTCTACCGCCAGCAATGTTCCCCTGGTGCTGAACCCGGTGGTGGTTACGTGGCCGCTGGACCGTTGCACCTCAACCGCCCACTCGGCCAAACCTTCGTCCATCACACTTTTGGATAGGCCCTGAAGCGGCGTTGGCCGAGACATGCCGCCGTGCTCGAACCTCAGTCCGGCTCCAGCGGCGTAAAGGGCACGGTCTCTTTGGCTACGTTCCAACGTGGAAGAAAAGGCGCTGCCGATGAAGCCCAATGCCGTGGCGAACATCAACAACACGACCAGGGAGCCGGGAACTACGGGATCTCTGGAAACGTGGCGTAGTCCCTGAACCAGCCAGGCCGGGGCAACCGGTTCGGAGATCCGGGCCAGCAGTCCCACCCCTATGGGAAAAATCCGCATCACCACGAGACCAACGGCCAATAGTAGCAGCACCGGTCCTATCAGCAGGCTATAGTCTATCTCCAACCCTTGGTTGCCCAAGGGGCGTACCAGAAAGGCGCCCCGATTCTGGATCTGCCACCACATAAGAACGATCAGTCCCAGCAGCAGCATATCCAGGTAGTAGCGATGCACAAAGGGTGTCCGCGCCGGTCTAGCCCCGGATTGCCGGAACTCGACGATTCCCTGACGAGCCGCCATCAGGGTCGTGCCGGTTAGCACCACTACCCCCAGCAGGCCTCCCGCCAATCCCACCAAGAAGGCATTTGAGGAGAGGACCACCGGCACGGTAGCCAGATCCTCGCTCCCTCCCAGGCCGAAGAACACTTGCCCAAGGACCCGGACCACCGCCAGCGCCAGCAAGGGGCCCAGAACGGCGGCCGGAACGCTCAATATCAGCCCTTCGATCACGGCCAGCACTCCCACCTGCAACGAAGTGGCCCCCCTGCTTTTGAGCATGGCAATCTCAACCGCCCGGGACTTAACCACCAGTCCGGTTATCAAGGCGAGAAAGTATGTAAGGATCCCGGTAATCATGAACAAGATCAGGTACAGCGGGATCCGGGCCAAGAGCAGTTGCTCTTTATAGTCGTTCAACACCCTATCCAACCTGATGCCGGTGCTGGAATTGTTGAGGCGGGTGCGCACATCGTATTTGACCAACCGGAGGACATCTAAAATATCGTCAACCTGCCCGGCTTCGATAGCCTCACGGTCCAAATAGTAGAACCATGTGACGTCGGTATACAACGTGGGATATAGAGCATAAATCTGGCGGAGAATGGCGTCTTCAGTGGTGAACAAAGGAACGATAGTCCACTTGTCATCATGGAAGCTGAAGGTCTTCTTGGTCCCGTACCAAAACTCGTCATCCGGATTGTTTCTCTGGAAAACACCGACTATATCAACGACGATAGGCGGCGGGTCGGCGAAAGAAGCGGCAGGCACGGCCTCCATTCTGGCGCCAACATCAAGCCCTAACAATTCGGCCCCCAAGACGTCTATCGCAACCTGCAACGGTTGTCCAGGGACTGGGGAACCGCCATTCGGTCCGGTGTAAGGCCAGCGCCCTCGCAGGATCTTGCTTCGATTCGGAGCAAGACCAGTCATATATTTTATTTCTCCCCTCGGCCGAATGTCGTTGGCCAATTCAAGCTGGGGATGTCCTTGGAAGAAAAAGGTCGACGTCTCGATGAGCCGGGCTTGATCATTCATGTAAGTCTCGAACCGGCTGGACACTCGCTTATCCACGAAATCCAAGCCGGACCGGTAATAGGCCGCCCGGCCTTCGGGAGTAGGGGGTGCGTCCTGGCCGCTAAATACCCTCACCCAAATGTTGGCTTCCTGCGGAGAGGCTTGGGTCAAAGCATGCCGCAGGGCCGCCTCGGCCAGCATGTCGGAAAAAATCACTCCGCTGGCTAACAGGGAAACTCCCAGCAATATGCCGGCGAAGAGGACCAGTTCCAGCCACCAAGCGGAGATGATTCTCCGGACGGCGATTATGTATCCCAGGCGTGAAAGAGCTATCATTCTCCTGTCCTCAACACATCGGGAACGTTGAGCCGCCTAACGAACACTAACGCGACCAGCAACCCCAACAACGTGGCCGCGATCAGGCCGCCCAAGGCGCCAATAACCAGCCCATCTTGCACCTCCAACACCATCGGAGGTATGACCGGTCGTCCCCGGGCGTCGATGTCCAAAAATCCCAAAACCCACCGGCTTAGCCAGATTCCAACTACGCTGCCTACCACCAAACCGAATATCGCCGTCAACCCGCGCTCAAGCGCCAGAGATAGCGCCAGTTGAAGCCTGGAGAAGCCCAAAGTCCGAGCAACCGCCAGGTCCACCCTAGCGGTATGGATCGCTACCAAGGAGTGAATCACAAGAGTTAGCAACACGGCAACCGTAATGGCGGTCATACTCAGGAACGTTAGGCCGTTCCACCCCCCTCCGGCTAGGGGGTTTCGACGCGCTGTTTCCACCAATAGGTCGCGGTCCTTGATGGAGACATAGGCGCCGATACTCTCTTGCAGAGATGCGACCACCTGGACGCGGTCGGCATCGCCCTTTAAGGAAGCCCAGAACGCGTTCGGTTCCTTAACCCTCTCCAAGGACGTCCGGCGCGCATATTGTTTATAGGGCTCCAGGGGAACGATCAAGAAGGGCCGGGTTAACGGGTTTAACGTCGGAAAGTAGTCCGTAGTTCCTCGGATCACCACCGGGACTAATCTTCTACCCGCTTTGACCCGAACTATCTGACCCACGGAAAAGTCCGGTCCGCCGATCGCCGGCACTGGGAAGGGGTCCGGCGGAATAACGACACCCCGTGGCGCATCTTTGAATGTTTCCTCCCAAGTGAATCTAAGTCCGGCGTTGCCTGACCGGGCCGCCGTAGTCGCGCGCTCAACTACATCAGGAGCCTGCCCTTGGTTCACCAGCGGCGCCCACCCTCCGGAAGATTCGAAATCCTCTACGACCAAGCCTCCGGGATGGATGGAAGGACCCTTGACAGTGACATCGTCCAAACTGATGGTCCCAGGCGGGGTTCGGGCGAAAGATTTACGGCTTAGATAAAACGAAACCAACCGCAAAGGCTCGCCCGACGGATTCACGGTGTCCTTGATTTCCTCTTCGAAGTATGTCCATCCGGATCCAGCTCCGGCCCCGCTAGCGTTGCGGGCTGAGAGCCCCGTCCTGGCCTTGGAAACTTCTCCCAGAAACAGGTTATGAAACCTTCCTTGGCTGGTGTAGAACCGAGTCCATAGGTTCAGGTCCGAAACAAGAGTCCCGCTGCTCAGTCCGGTGAGATCAACCCACACGCCAATACTTGTAGTGTCGCCGGGGAGCAAGATTCCAGAACCAAAACCGGAAGACGGGAGGGAAACGGGTCGCAGCAACTCCATCAGCTCCGATAAGCTCTTGCCGGCAAAGTCTTCCCTAAACCACACGATATCCGGCAGAACCTTGGGATCCACAGCCAAAAGGGTAGCCGAATCGCCCGGCACAACATCCAATATTGTCACTGACTCTCTTACGATGGGGCTGAATGTCCGGATGGCTTCATGCTCCTCCAACGTTTTGGCATCTCGACTAGACAAGGAAGGCCCTGACATCGACAGGTCGCCGCCACTGGAATACAGGGCTTGATCGGTCTGGCTTACGGACAACGTCGGTTGGAACGAGGCGCCAAATACCCCCAGGGACGCTGCCAGCGCCAGGATGATAACCAACGAGCCATGGGGCAGAGGGTCTCGAGCGAACCGGGCCAGTGGAAAGGACACCCAGGCCGGAGCCAGCCGGTCGGCGGTCCAGGACATTAGACGGACCACCAAAGGCAACACTCGCAGCACGACGACCGCCACGACAACCAACACCAACGCGGGGCCAAAAAGCAGCAGGAAATCTACCTTTACTTCCCCAGTTGCCAGGTCACGGATCAGAAATCCCTCTCGTCCCCGGATCTCCCACAGCAGGAAACCCAGCACAAACAACACTAAAATGTCGATGTAATACCGCTGCAAAAGGGGCAGAGTAGGCGGCCTAGCCCGGGACCGCAGGGATTCAACTATGCCCAACCTGGCCCGGTTGAAGCTGGAGGTCAACAGCACGATTAGGCTTAACACCCCCCCTATGGCCCCCATCAGGAACATATCCGTTGACAGGACCACGGGGATACTTCCTCCGGTCCCGCCGACGGGATCAACTGTAGGCGCCAGGAGAAACCGTACTATAAGCAGGGCCAAGAACGGCCCCACAATCATGGAGGCCAGAACGACGAATCCCTCGCTCACGGCCAGGATCCCACTGACCTGCAAGATACTGGCTCCCCGGCTGCGCAGAAGACCAGACTCGTCCGTCTGGGAGCGGGCCAGCATCCCCACAACCATGATGAGAAAGTAGATTATAACCAGGACTACCAGGGAGATGAACACAAAAATCGGCACGCGGGCCAGGGTCAGCGCCAGCCGGTATTCCCTTAGCGCCGGTTTCAGGCCGGTAAGGATCAAAGAGCGGGGAAACTGCCGATTAACGTCCGTCTCCAACCCTTTGATAGCATCCTGGGTCGGCCCTACCAAAGACGATCTAAGCACGGTCGTGTCCAAGAAAAGGAACCAGGTAAAGTCGCCCACCATGGAGGGGTACTTGGCTGCTACTCCATCGAAAAATGTCTCTTCGGTGACGTAGATAGGGAGCAGGATCGGACCGCCGTCGTCCCGGGTGATGAAGTAGGAGGACGGGCCGTTCATCCAATACTCTTCGGTGGGGTCGATGGGGTCCGCCGTGCCCGTTATGGTGACCGAGATCCGCTGGCTCGGGTCGTTGATAAACGGGTAGAGATCTACCTGTTGACCGACCTTGATGGCCATCTGCCGGGCCGAGGTCTTTCCCAGCACCGCCTCTATGCTAACACCGTCGTCGCTGATCACCGGGGGGCCCACAGGCCAGCGGCCCGCCACGAGGGTTGAGTGTTCTTGGAACCCCGTGAGAAAGAAAGGACGTCCGATCGGCGCATCCAAGGACGGAGGGCCTTCCGACGGGACGGTGCGCAACCGGATGGATCCTTGAACGATCCCGTAGCGTCCCATGCTTCGGATCATGAATCCCAGGCGAGATTCCGATATTCCTTCCACCGCCGAACGGAGTTGAGTGTAGTCCGCCGTCCCGATGGGACGATTCTGGGTTATCAGGTGGACGTTCAGCACCCTGGGGGAAGTCGAAGCTAAGGTATGACGCAGTCCCCCTTCAGCCAATACCCGTGAGTAACCCGCTCCAACGGCCATCAACGTGACAGCACTGATGATGCCGAAGGAAGTGATTACCAGGAGCGGCCAAGTGGAACGGATGCGTCTTCGCAGCAGCCAGTAAAGTAAAGCGGTCCAGCCCATTACTTATGTTATGACGGGTGTAAGTATTTCGACTCACCCAGATGGTCGAATATAGGCAACCATGTCAACTTCCGCGTCGACTTTATCGAACGGGAGTGTAATGGCGGCTAGGATAACTGTCAACGTTGTGCGCAATCTCAAGGCGGACCAGGAATCCATTCTGGGCTCCGGTTCGGTTGTATGGCACATCAAGTTGGAGGGAATCGAGTTTCGCAGTCCTTAGATCCCGGAGACAGTCGCCGGACACGACTGCTCCCCATGCTATAATCCGCCCGCGCTTGGCAATGTTGAATAGCGATTCAAAATCGCGGTTTTTTTGATCAAAACTCTCGCATCCTCAGGAGGTGGAAC
Organism: Dehalococcoidia bacterium; assembly: GCA_022450395.1. Lineage (GTDB taxonomy): Bacteria > Chloroflexota > Dehalococcoidia > Lucifugimonadales > UBA3495 > UBA11650. The sequence goes on from JAKUQE010000091.1 coordinate 10,373, forward strand.
CCTTGGGTAAACTGGATGGCAAAGTAGCATTAGTAACCGGCTCGGGCCGTAACATCGGCCGGGCTACGGTTTTGAAATTGGCCGGAGAGGGCGCCGATGTGGTGGTTAACGCCCGTTCCAATCAGGAAGAAGCCGAGGCGGTAGCCGAGGAAGCCCGCGCCCTGGGAGTCAAAGCGCTGCCCATCCTGGCCGACGTAGCCAGGAAAGAGCAGGTAGACAGCATGGTGGCGATGGCTATGGCCGAGTTCGGCAAGATTGACATCTTGATCAACAACGCGGCCATCCGTCCCCATAAGCCCTTCCTGGAAATTACGCTGGAAGACTGGGAAAGCGTACGGGGAGTGGTGCTGGACGGCGCTTTCTATTGCACCAGCGCCGTGATGCCGTCCATGGTAAAGAACGAATACGGGCGCATCATCTTCTTCACCGGAGACGGGGCTTTCCAGGGTCCGGCGGAGCGGGCCCACGTTTCCGCCGCCAAGATGGGCTTGGTGGGCATGTGCCGGAGCCTGGCCACCGAGTTCGCCCCAAAGAACATACGGGTCAACGTAGTCTCACCGGGCAGCATCGACACTTCGCGGGAGAATCCCCAGTGGTATCCGCAGAGCCGCCCCCCGGACGCGTCCCACATCCCCCTGGGCCGGCAGGGCATGGTGGATGAGATCGCGGCGACGGTCATGTTCCTGGTTAGCGACGACGGCGGCTTCATCACCGGCCAGTCCATCCACGCCAACGGCGGCACCGCGTTTTTCTGAGGTTAGACCGGCTTAGAACACGTTAGGCCTTAATAACAACCTCAAGGCCGCCCGTTCGTCTTGAGCCTACCAACCCGTTCGTGGTGAGCCTGTCGAACCACCCGCTGTCCTACCCACGGCCCTTCGACAAGCTCTGGGCGAGCGCTCATCACCGACATCAGCGCTCCACAGCACGTATGCGAACAATGGGACGTACTGAGGTTGGGGCCGAACGGCGGTCAGACAACCGTCTCGGAGCCTGATCTCCTCAAACACCACTCGAGCCAGTTCCCGGCGCTGCTCTGCGGTGATCCCCGGATGTTGCCACAGGGCAGGCAGATCTTGCAATATCTTGGCCGCCTGTTCCAAGTTGGGCGCGGTCCGGCCCGCCAGCCTGGGAGTCATGGATCGGCGTTGCCGTTGCAAGTCCCTGAACCCGTCCTTGAACTCCTGATCGGTGACCGCGCCCCACAGATGTTGCTTCCGGAGGTTGGCCAATGCCACATCGATCCGCCTTATCTCCAGTGCATTGTCCGGCTCGGGTCCTTCGGTAGCCAGCAAGCCCAACACCACATCCTTCCAGACGTCGTCCAGGACGATGCACCCCATGACCCTCCGGGCGAACTCGTCTTCGATATTGAGGACAGGGTCACCACTACGGGAGGAGCGGTTACGGGTGTAGTAGTGGGGATTGAGGTTCTTAGCGAAGGGGAATTCAATTTCTTGCGGGATTGGCAGCTATTGCAGCGATTGAACCTGTTGTCAGAAGGAAGGGGTTTCCGCAGGGCAAATGAATCGCCTTCACCGAATGCTGTTGACGAAGTTGAATTAACGATCGATATTGGCAGAAATCTTGTTATGGAACGAATTCCGGAATTGGATCTTCGATTCGAAGTACCTGATGTCACTCTTCTGGCGGTCCTTTGGCCAGTAGATGACAACGACGACAGGCCCAATTAATCTCATAGGCCGAAAGGGCTTGGTTTTTGTTTGCCGAGGCTTACACAGATACCTGTCAGTTATTTTTTGGTCTCTATCTCTTGTTGAAGTCGTCTCAATGCTAAGTCCGAATACCTAGGAATCCGAGTAGCTCCGAACGTGAAAACGTGAAGGCAGTCCGGGTCCTTGTCTATCGCCAGTCTTTCCCTCAATTCTTTCGCTCTCTTGGTGTTTAGCCTAAGCTTCTGTGCTTGCGCCGACTTGGAGTGCGGATATTTCCTTTGGATATCGATTTCTCGAATCGCGGCAGCTTCTCTGGGATCGTCTGCTCCAATATATCGGACCGGAGCGTCTTCGTCCTTACCGGAGAAATGAACCTTGAGCAGGATTCCTTGCCCCTCCGCAACGCTGGTCAGGGTGTTAAGCCGAGGGAAGACAGCATCTCTAACCAAGCCAGCTCGAATTCCTGCTTCCACACGATTAACATCTCGTTCGCTAACCTCGACGTCCTCCGCACGGCATGGGCCTCCATCGCGAGCAACGTCCGTATCTTCTCTCGAGCTTCCGGACGCCGTCGTCGATTTGGTCCCAACAATCGCTGAATTTGAGTGAATTCTCTGTCGATTAGTACGTCTATCCCCTCTGGAGGCATTGTAGAGATTGGCAACATTCGCGAAGGTAAATGGTCTGCCAACGATTCTCCAAACTGTGCTCGTAGAATTTCATCAAAGAGGGTGACCAATGCCCTCAAATGCAAGTACAAGATGCCTTCATCGTCCCAGCCAAAAAGTGTTGCTCATCGTCTCGAAGTGCACCAATCGCACGCAACGTGCCAGCTGATTCACTCGAAAGCTTTACGTGCTCGCCAGCGGGGTTGATACATCGTTTGTATCCCACGCTTCGGCCAGAATATGCGTCGAATTTCTTTAAGTTCTTCTCCCCGGAGCGCAGATTTTATTAGCATCTCGGCGGAATGCTCTGCGTGCAATAACACAGATGTGAGGTGTCCATCATCATCCAATCCATTGAATAAATTGACAGATCTCCGGAGAGATGAGATTGCCTTACCCTTCAGTAGTCTCGCGTCGCGTCTCATTCGTATTTCCAAGTCCATCTATTGGTCGATTCTGGCTCCCTGTTGTCGGTCAAAAAGAAGTACTTTTGGTGCCCTGAATTCTAACTTTCGTGGCTACACAGATTAGGGCTCCCATTGTGGAGCGCCTTGGCTCAGGACTATGACGTCGCTTGCCGCTCTAGCAGGCCTTTGCCCTTCCGACTATACTGGGCGCATGTCTAAGATGTCCTCTAACCCGGACCATGTCGCGCCGCCTCTTTGGCGACGGCCCAACGTGATTGTCGGCCGGCAACCCGAGATGGAAAGGTTAAATGCAGCATTGAGCGACCTCGTCACGGATGGCCGGGGCGGCTTGGTGCTTATCACCGGGCGTAGAGCGGAAGACAGGATCGGCCAGAGATGAGCGCGGTCTACAGTCCTCAAGTCAAGTTCCTGCGTAAGTGGGGAATGAGGGGCGGCGGAGACGGGGAGTTCGGTTGGCCCCAGGGCCTGGTCATAGACGGTGGCGGCAACGTCTACGTGTCAGAGTGTAGTAATGATAGGATACAGGTCTTCGACCCACAGGGCAGATTCCTCCGCAAGTGGGGGGGCGAGGGCAGCGGAGACGGGGAGTTCATCCGCCCCCAGGATCTGGCCATGGACAATGAGGGTAACGTCTACGTGTCGGATCGAGACAATAATAGGATACAGGTCTTCGACCCACAGGGGAGGTTCCTGCGCAAGTGGGGGGCCATGGGTAGCGGAGACGGGGAGTTCAGGTGGCCCCAGGGTCTGGGCATAGACAGCGAGGGCAACGTCTACGTGTCAGATTATGGCAATTCTAGGATCCAGGTCTTCGACCCACAGGGCAGGTTCCTGCGCAAGTGGGGGCGCGATGGCAGCGGAGACGGGGAGTTCAGTTGGCCCCAGGGTCTGGGCATAGACAGCGAGGGCAACGTTTACGCGTCAGATCGAGGCAATCATAGGATCC
>JAKUQE010000092.1 GCA_022450395.1 Dehalococcoidia bacterium
GTTTTGCTCTTCAGCAAAACCCCCATCCTAACCTTCCTCCGTCGAGGGGGATGGGACCAGTTCTCGCCCCCTTTACGGGGGAGAGTTAGAGAGGGGGTGATTCCCCTCAACCACTATTATTTCGAAGTGGTTATCCTCTGTGATAGCTCCCGCCGGGATCAAATTCCCTTGATATGCCGAAAGGCGTCACGCCCCGCATACTTAGCCGACGACCCCAACTCCTCCTCGATACGCAGCAACCGGTTGTACTTGGCCACCCGGTCCGACCGGGCGGGCGCGCCGGACTTGATCTGCCCAACGTTCCAGGCCACGGCCAGGTCGGCTATGGTAGTGTCCTCGGTCTCTCCTGAGCGATGACTCATCACCGCGCCCCAGCCCGCGTCCCTGGCCAGGGTCAATGCCTGGAGGGTTTCGGTGAGAGTGCCAATCTGATTGGGCTTCAATAACACCGCGTTGGCCGCCCGGCTGTCGATGCCCCGTTGGATGCGGCTGGTGTTGGTGACCAGCAGGTCGTCGCCCACCAACTGCATGGTCTCTCCCATGCGTTGGCTCAGTTTGGACCAGCCATCCCAGTCATTCTCGTCCAGACCGTCTTCAATGCTGATTATGGGATATTCCTTAGCCCAACGGGCGTAGATATCGCCCATCTCCTCCGCGGTAAAACTCGTGCCTTCCCGCTCCAGCAGGTATTTGCCCAGGCGTTCCTGGAAAAGTTCGGAAGCAGCCACGTCCAGGGCCAGATAGACATCCCGTCCTGGAGTATACCCAGCTGTTTCCACCGCCTTCAGGACCAATTCAAGAGCGTCTTTATTGGAAGGCAGGGTGGGAGCGAATCCCCCTTCATCGCCCACGTTCAGGTTATGTCCACCTTCCCGTAGCAATCCCCGAAGGGCGTGATAGATGTCCGACCCGGCACGGAGAGCCTCGGCGAAAGTTGACACGCCCACCGGAGCCACCATGAATTCCTGGATATCGGTGGAGTTGGAGGCGTGGGCGCCGCCGTTTAGAATGTTGAACATGGGCACCGGCAGGCTTACTTCGCCCCCACCGGCAAGGTAGCGCCACAAGGAAACGCCTTGGCCATCGTTCTGGACGGCGGCGCCGGCTTTGGCCACGGCCATGGACACGGCTAGGACGGCATTGACGCCTAAGTTGCTTTTATCGGGGGTGCCATCGAGTTCGATGAGACGCTGGTCAATCCCTTCCTGGTCCGACGGAGACCGGCCCACCAGCGATGGACCCAGCAGGTGGTCGACATTCGCCACCGCCTTTAGGACTCCGTTGCCCCGGTAACGGTCCGGGTCCCGGTCCCTCAATTCCCAGGCTTCGTGACTTCCGGTGCTGGCCCCGGAAGGGACCGCCGCGTGAACCGTGACACCATTGGAGAGGGTAACCTCGGCTTCCACGGTGGGATTCCCCCGTGAATCCAGAACTTCCCTGCCGCGAACGCTGGCGATCGTCGCTCCAACGCCGTGGCCTACCATGAGATTGTTGTCGGGGGGAAACTAGCGAAATGGGTCATGATCTGTCTCACCTTCCACCCACCAATATCGGTTCGCAACAGATATATCTTACGACGAACCTTAAACGACCCGTGCCTCGGCCGCCGCGACCGCCTTCTCCACGGCGTCCACCGCGTCAGACGCTTGAATCATGGCTTCGTCCACCGGCTGTCCGTCGCCGTTTCGGGATAGCGGCCAGCTATTCAGGGCAACCACGGGTATGCCGTCACCCAAAGCGTGTGCAATCTCCGACAGAGTCCCGAAAGCGCCGCCGATGGCGATTACCGCGTCTCCGGTGTGGACCACAATCACGTTGCGCGAGAAACCCATGGTCGTAACGATGGGAATGTCCACGTAGGAATTGGCATCCCTGCTTGAACGTCCCGGTAGTATGCCGATGGTGGTCCCACCGGCCGATTTAGCCCCCCGGCAGGCCGCTTCCATGATTCCACTGAGCCCGCCGCAGACCAGGCCAACACCGCGAATGGCCAACTCCCGGCCAACTTCTTCAGCCAATCGAACATGCTCAGGATTGGTGGGACTGCTGCCGCCGATGACCGCTATAATCATTTTTCCAAACCCATCTCAGTGACTCTTGCCGCCCGATTGGAACTAAAGACCGGGCAGAATGGCATGGCTGGCCGCGTCTATAACGGTCAAGAATGGCGCCGGGTAAACTCCCACCCAGAATACCCCCACCAGGGTAACACTCTGAACAATGAGGATCAAAGGCGAAGTGGAAACTTCCGGACCGGTGGGGACGTATACGTCCTCCCCGGCGATCGCCTCCGCCACTTCTTCCACGGGGCGGATGTACATCTGGCGAATGACCTGTAAATAATAATACAAGGAGATCAAGCTGCTGAAGATAGCCAATCCGGCCAACCAGAGGAGTCCTTGGCTGGCCAAAGCGGTGAAGAGGTAGAACTTGACGGTGAAGCCGGCGAAGATGGGCATTCCGCCGAGAGAGAACAATCCGATGGCGATGGTCGCCGCCAAGAATGGCTGCCCATCGGCCAATCCTCTAAAGGCCGAGATGTCTTCCCGTCCGGTCATATTGAAAAAGGAAATCAACCCGGCGAACACCAGCATGTTGGTCAGCGAGTAACCCACCAGGTACAGCATCACACCGCTGGCCGGGAGTATGGAGTCCGCGGACAACGCCGCCACGCCGGTCAGGATTATGCCGACTTGGCCGACGCTTGAGTAAGCCATCAATCGCTTGATGTTGTGCTGCGCCAAGGCGACCAAGTTCCCCGTCAGCATCGTTATCGCCGCCATCACCGCCACGACGATCCGCCACTGGTCGACTGCGGGCAAAAATCCTTCGGCGAACAACCGTAGCACCAGGGCGAAAGCGGCCGCTTTGGATCCGATGGCAAGGTACGCGGTCACCGGGAAAGGAGCCCCTTCGTAAACGTCGGGTGCCCACATGTGGAATGGAACCGCGGCCAGCTTGAATCCCAGTCCCACCAGGATCAAGGCCATGCCGACCCACAACGCCGGGCTAACATCGCCGGGATTGGCCAAAGCGGCGCTGATGGAGGCGAACTGGGTCACTCCCAGAGTACTGTAAACCATGCTGACGCCGTAGAGCAAGACGGCCGACGAGAACGCTCCGATGATGATGTACTTCAGCCCGGCCTCGTTGGACTTGGCTTCGTTCCGGGCGTAGGCCGCCAGCACGTAGAGGCAGAAGCTAAGCAATTCCAGGGAGATATACGCGGTTAGCAACTCCCTGGATTGGGCCATCACGTTCATGCCGAGGATGGAAAACAAGATCAAACCGTAGAACTCGCCCCGGCTGGTCAGGTTCTTTTCCACGTAGTCCATGGAGCTTAGGATGATGAAGATACCCAGCCCCAGGAAAAATATCTTGAAGAACAGAGAGAACGCGTCAACGGCCAGTAGACCGCCATACAGGGTCTCGTTTTCACCCCAAAGCATCTTAAGGGAAAGCGCGATCAGTCCCAATAACCCGGCGATGGAGAGCCATCCCAGCAGATTCTTACGATTCTGGGGGACGACCAAGTCGACGGCCAATACAAGCAGGGCAAGTCCCGCCAGAGCGAACTCCGGGGTCAGCAGTTGTAGATTAGCGGTTAAGCCGGGCATCTGATCCTACACTCCGGGGAGGGCGTCTACGCTGACGTTGATGAGCCGCAGCAAGGGCTCGGGCCAGACACCCACGAATATCATGATCAATACGAAGGCGCCGCCCACCGCCTTCTCCACGGGACTGGCATCGGTGAGATGCTCCCATCTGGCATCTGACTCCCCCAAAAACGTGAGTGCCAGCAGCCGCAAGATGTAAACCGCAGTCAACGCCGCGCCGATGACGGCCAGCACCGCCAATGGTAAATAGGTGCGGAAGGCCCCGGTGAACACCATAAACTCGGCGATGAACCCGCTCAATCCGGGCAGACCCATCGAAGCCAATCCGGCGATAGCGAAGAAGAAGCCCGTGACCCCCATCCGGCTGAACAACCCCTTCAGCACACTTATATCGCGGGTATGGGTCCGGTCATATATCGCTCCAACCAAAAGGAACATGAGGGCCGTCATTATCCCGTGAGAGAACATCTGCAGCACAGCCCCGCCGACACCGATGCGGTCCAAGGTGGCGATACCCATCAGAACGTAACCCATGTGGCTAACGCTGGAGTAACCGATAATATACTTGAGATCAGTTTGGGACATGGCCGAAACCGCGCCGTAGAGAACGTTGACCGTGCCCAGCGTGATTAACACGGGCATCCAGTTTTCCGCCCCTTCGGGGACGATCACCATGCCAACCCGGATTATGCCGTAGGCCCCCAGCTTCATCAGAACTCCCGCATGCAACATGCTGACCGCCGTGGGCGCCGACACGTGCCCGTCGGGAGACCAGGTATGGAAAGGCCACATGCCCGCCAGCACGCCGAAACCGACCATGAACAGAGGGAAAACCCAGGTTTGAAACTCCTCGCTAAGCTGGCCTGCTTCGGCCAACCTGCCCAAGGTCTCCATTGAGAAGGTGGGAAACCCGGATTCGGCCGCCCCCATGTATACCGCCAGGATGCCGATCCAAACCAGCACACTGCCGGCCACGAGGAACAGAAACAGTTTCGTCGCCGCGTATTCTTTGGCCCGGAAGAAGGTGCGGAAGTCGGTGGAGCTACCCCATACGCCGATGAGCAAGTACATCGGCAGCACGGCCAGTTCGTAGAAGAAAAAGAGGAAGAACAGGTCCCGCACCGCGAACGTCCCAAAGACGCCCGCACCCAATGCCAGCAACAGAACGAAGAAGTCCCGGGGCCGGTAGACGATGTTCTGAGAGATCAGCACGCCACCCAACAGGATGATCCCGTTGAGTAAGATCAAAAGAGCGCTTATCCCATCGACCGCCAGGGATAGATTGATGTCCACCGGGGCGGGAAGCCACTTGTAGCTGTCCTGGAATTGGAACCCACCCGCACCATAGTCGTACCGGAGGAAGATATACAGGGAAAGCGCGAAGCACAGTCCGGCGACCACGATGGCGAAGTACCAAACGTCCTTCTGGCGGTCGGCCGGCATGAACATGGCCGCGATCGCTCCCGCCAAGGGAATGAAGATGATCAGCGCCAGAGCTATTTGGTCAAAGTTTTCCATGCTATTCCTAGGAGACCGACCTGAACCACCAGAAAATGGACAGGGCTATCGTCCCCAGCACCATTCCCATGGCGTAGCTATAAACATGGCCGGTGACGTGCAGCCGCATGGCAATCCCTAGCCGATGGACTGAATTGGCCGGCCCGTTAACGGCCAGGTCGTTGATAACGATGCGGTCGAACAAACCGATGAAATTCGCGAAGACCAGCACCACTCGGTCCACCACCCACTGGTAGGCCTCATCAAAGTAGTACTTGTTCTCCACCACTGGGATCAAACCACCGATTCTCGCCCGGAATCCCTCCAGAGAGACGCGGTCCTTAATGTAAATCAGGTACCCAAGGACAAACGCGCCCACCGCCAAGATCATAGAAAGGATGCCCAACCACCAGTTAAAGTGGAAGCCCTCGGCCTCGTGGAAAAATAAGAAGCTGCCGATGCCTTGGTAGCTGCCGGGCCAGTTGAAGCCGACGAAACCGAAAACAGCCGCCAACACTCCCAGCAGTGCCATCGGCCCGATCATCGACGCCGGGGATTCGTGGGCATGCTCCATCTCTTGACGCAGGTTCCCAAAGAAGGTGACGAACATCGCCCGGGCCATGTACATAGCGCTGAGGAACGCCGTCAACAGGGCCAAAATGATGAAGGCCGGGTTAAGGTGATCGTTCACCGCCAACAGGATCTCGTCTTTGCTCCAGAAACCGCTAAGAATGGGAATCCCACCCAGGGACAGCGCTCCCAGGGAAAAGAGGAACGCCGTCATGGGCATGACCTTGCGAAGGCCTCCCATCTTCCTGATGTCTAGCTCATCGGTGCCATGCATAACGCTTCCGGCTCCCAGGAACAACAACGCCTTGGCAAAGCCGTGGGCCAACAGGTGGAAGATCGCCGCGGTGTAACCGAATGCCCCCAGGGACAGCATCATCAATCCCAGATGGCTGATGGTTGAATAAGCCAGGATTCGCTTCAGATCCACCGAAACCAGGGCGATCGTCGAGGCCATCAAAGCGGTGATGAGACCGATGACCGCTACCACTAATAGTGCGTCGCCGTCGTAGGCGCTGAATATAGGGTAAACCCGGGCCACCAAGAAAACTCCGGCGACCACCATCGTGGCGGCGTGGATCAGAGCGCTGACCGGGGTTGGGCCCTCCATGGCGTCGGGCAGCCACACGTGGAAGGGGAACTGGGCCGACTTGCCCATCGCCCCAAGGAACAGCAGCAGGGCAGCGACAGTGGTAACGCCCTCGGTCATCGCCCCACTGCTAACCGCCTCAAAGGCGTCGAACATGCTGAAACTGCCCACCTCCCGCCAGATCAGAAGGATCCCAATGAGCATTCCCACGTCGCCGATACGGGTGACGATGAAAGCTTTTTTGGCCGCTTCCTTGGCCGCCGGTCTTTCATGCCAAAAGCCGATCAGCAGATAGGAACATATCCCCACCAACTCCCAAGCTACGTAAAGCAACAGGAAGTTGTCGGCCAACACCAGGGTCAACATGGCGGCGGCGAACAGGGCGTGGACAGCGTAATACCAGCCGAATCGGGAGTCGCCGCGCATATATCCCAGGGAATAAATCTGGACCATCAGAGCCACGAAAGTAACCAGACCCAGCATGGCCACCGTCAACGGATCGACGATTATGCCCCAGGTCAGGGCAACGCTGCCGGCAGCCCCGGCCAGACCGGCATGGAACCAAGCCATCTGGTAATGGCAGGTTAGGGTCCCCGTATGTGCGCTTACTAAGCAGTTTTCCGTGCCGGCGCCCGCCCCCAGGAAGCCGGCGAACACCCACCAGAACAGGGCAAAACCGGCGGCGATGGCCAAGATAGCCAAGAACGATCCACTTCCCGGCAAGACCCGTCCCAACACCACGATCAACGGGGCGGCGGCAAAGCTGAACACGGGAATCAGCCAGGCCCACTCCATACTAAGCGCCCCCACCAATGGAATTCTTGAATAGCCCCCTTTTAGTAAAGGGGGGTTGGGGGGATTTAAGCTGACAGCTTTTTACCATTTCATCAGGTCCACTTCGTCCACGTTTACCGAGCCCCGGTTGCGGTAGATGCGCAGAATTATCGCCAATGCCAGCCCCAACTCGGCGGCCGCCACGGTGATAACGAAGATGGCGATGATCTGACCATCGAAGTTGGTAAAAGCCTCCCCAACGCTGCGGTAGCCCAAATGGGAGGCAGCGGCGATCAGATTTATGTTCACCGCATTGAGCATCAACTCGATGGACATGACGATAAGGACGGCGGACCGGCGCGCCAAAACACCGTACATCCCTATTACAAATAGGGCCGCGCTCAGCAACTGAAAGTAGACTAGATCAACCACGGGTTAGGTCCCTTCCTCGCTTTCCCGGGCAATGATGATCGCCCCGATAAGCGCCACCAGCAGGACGAGGGAAGCTATCTCGAAGGGAATAGCCCACCTGGTGAACAATGAGTTAGCCAGGTCGGTCAGCGCCGGGTTATGAGGCTGGGTATCGACCGCCGCTTTCGTCCAAAAGGACCCAGCCAGCACGGCCAGCGTGGCTACCGACGCTACCGCGGCCAAGGGCCACTGCCGGTTATCGGTGATCCGGGGATATTCGGCGGTGCGGGTGAGCATGATCGCGAACAATAGGACGATAGTTATGGCCCCGCCATAGATGAGAACCTGAACGATGGCCAAGAATTCAGCGAACAGGATCAGATAGATCCCCGCCACCGCCAGCAACGACAGAAGCAGTGCTAAGGCGGCGTGCACCACGTTTCTGGTGGCCACGACGCCCAGACCACCTCCCAGCGTCAATACCGCCAAGGCGATGAATAAGATCCAGGACATCGCTACCTAGCCAACCTATCATAAGAGTTGGGGTATGACGGGATAGCCACGGGAGAAGCTTCGCGAATCAAATGAATGGAAATCAATCTTGACCGGACTCCCCTCATACCGTCACCCAGTACCAGGCAAATAATGAGCCACCTGATCGGCGGTTCCGGAAAAGATTGTTTGTTGATTGAAAGCCATTCGGCGTCGCGATATAAGGCTGCTCCACTGTTTTCAAGAAGATGATTCCGAACCTTCGGTGTCCCCGTCGCCGGCCACGGCCGGTGCGGCCTCCGGTTCTGGTTTGGCCCGTTTGGTGGGTGGGATCCAGCCGGTCTCCCGTTGGAATTTGGTCCCAATCTCCAGAAGGACCGGGAGGTTGACCCGGTCACCGTTGCGCTGGAACGTACTCATTTCATGCTCGTGACTCATCACGATGGCGTCAAAGTTGCACACCTCGACGCAGATCCCGCACAGTATACACCGGTTGAGATTGATTTCGAAGCTGTCTACGATCTTTCTACGGGTGCTCTTTCCTTCTTGTTGGAGTGGGTTGTCCTTCATTGTCGACGTCATGCACTGGGTTGGGCAGTGACGGATGCAGACCATGCAACTTGTGCAGAAGGGCTCATCTACTTCGCCGTCCCACGTCAGGGCCGGGAAACCCATAAACCGGTCCTGAACCGGGGTGGGAGCCTCTTCCCGCTTCCAAAGCGTTCCCTTCTCCGGATACTGGCGCGTCACTGGACTGCGCAACCCGTTCATGGTGGAGACCAAGGTCAACAAGAGACCTTTAATGCTATTTATCATCAGTTATTCCTGCGTGTCATTGCGCACCCCTTACTGGCCGGATCGGGATTGGAGGGCTTGGTACCTGGCTCGCACCTGAGCCGCCTGGCTGGCAGGTCCCGCAAAGCGCCGGTAGATCGCGTAGCCCACCACCAATAATCCTGCCAGGGACATCAGGGTCAACGTCCACGGGGGCCACCCGTAGAAAAGGTAAACGGCGGTTATGATTATGGCATAGAAAGATAATGGGACCATCACCTTCCAGGCGAAGGCCATCAACTGGTCGATGCGCAGGCGCGGGAACGTTCCCCTGATCCAGAAAATCACCAGTATCACCGCGTACACTTTGGCCAGGAACCAGATGATTTCCCAGTTGCCCGTCAAGAAGGGACCGGACCATCCTCCCAGGAACAGCAGAACCGTCAGCGCAGCCACGGCGAAGGTGTTGATGTATTCCGCCAGGAAGAACACCGACCAATGGGCGCCGCTGTACTCGACGAACGGACCGCCCACGATCTCCGATTCGGCGAAATAGATGTCGAAGGGCGTTCTGCCGACCTCCGCCAGCCCGGCGATGAAGAAAATCACCAATCCCAGGGGAAACACCAGAACATAGGGATAGGACCCTTGCTTCTCCACGATCTCGACCATGTTCAAAGACTGGGCCAGCATGGCGACGGCGATGACCACCATGATTACCGGGATCTCGTAGCTGATCAATTGGGCCGCCGCTCTGAGACCTCCCAGGGTACCGTACTTGTTGGCGGACCCCCAACCGGCCAGCACCAGGCCAAGGATTCCCACCACGGAAAACGCGATTATGTAAAACAAGCCCAGATCGCCCAGGTTCTTCAATACCAGATTCTCAGTGCCCGGGATGGTGACCCAAATCATGAACGCCGGCACCACGACCAGGACCGGGGCTATCCAAAATATGGCTTTCTCCGACGACGTGGGAACGATGTCTTCTTTGAGGATCAGTTTCAGGGCGTCGGCCACCGGTTGCATCAACCCCATCGGGCCGGTCCGGGTTGGCCCCAATCGCCGCTGTAGCCGGCCCAGCAACTTCCGCTCCAGCCACGTTAGGGACAATACCACCACCGAAAGGGCGGTGAACATGGCCAACAGCCCGGCTACGATCCAGAAGAACGTGATCAGGCTGACCGACAGCAGAGGAATCGGTAGGCTCACCGGTCCACCTCGCCCAACACGATATCCAGGGAGCCCAGGACCACCACCGTGTCGGCGATCCAAGTGTCCTTCAGCAGGTGCTTGATCGCCGACAAGTTGCAGAAAGACGGCGGGCGAACCTTTAGCCGGTATGGTTTATCGGTGCCGTCGCAGACCAGGTAAACACCTATCTCACCCCGGGGGTTCTCCGCCCTCACGTAAACTTCTCCTTTTGGGGGCCGAGGCAGCCGTCTTCCCAAAGAGGAAGTGACATTGCCCTTAGGCATCTGTACCAGAGCTTGTTCCACAATCTTCATGGATTCGTACATCTCTTGGACCCGGACAAAATGGCGGTCCCAACAGTCGCCGTCCAAACCGGTAGGCACATTAAATTCGAACCGGTCATACACCGAATAGGGGTCCGCCTTACGAAGGTCGTAGTCCACACCGCAGGCCCGCAGGCAGGGGCCGGTCAGTCCGAAATCCAGTGCGTCTTCCACGGATATGGCTGCCACTCCTTTGAGCCGGGCCAGGAAGATCTCGTTAAAAGTCAGGAGCTTATCTGCCTCCTCGATGTCCGCTTGCAGCAGGGGCATCAATTCGCCAACCATTTCCTCAAAGTTGTCCGGCAGGTCTTCTTTAAGTCCCCCGATCCTGAAGTAATTGTGCATCATGCGGGCGCCGGAGACGGCCTCAAATAAGGACTGGACTCGTTCCCGCCCACGGAAGCAAATCATGGAAGGAGTCATTGCTCCGGCATCCAAACCCATGGTCGCCACGAACAGCAGATGGCTGGCGATGCGGTTCAATTCGCACAGGATGACCCGCACGTACTCCGCCCGTTCCGGCACAGTCAGACCCATCAATTTTTCAACGGCGGCGCAGTAGACCAACTCATTATTGAAATTGGCCAGGTAATCCATCCGGTCGAAAAGGGTAATGACCTGGTGAAACTGCTCCCCTTCGCACAGTTTCTCCGAACCCCGGTGCAAGTAGCCGATGTGGGGCTCCACGTCGGTGACCTTCTCACCGTCAACCCAGAGCACCATGCGAAAAACCCCGTGGGTGGACGGGTGCTGCGGGCCCATGTTAAGCAACATCTCCACGGGTTCACCCCGGGTAACTACTCCAGTTGGGATATCGGTCATCGCCTAACCTTTTCCAAGTTTTTGGTATCCAGCATTCTCATTGTTGGTCTGAAATCCTCTCTCGGAAGTTTCCATGCTAGCCCCTTTGATAAAGGGGGTTGGGAGATTTCGGTCCCCAATCCGCACATCCGGTGCTGGTCCCCCTTTTATAAAAGGGGGTCCGGGGGACTTCCCGGCATCAATCCCTCAAGCCCCTCGAGCAACCCCGACTCACTGTCCAGCATCACGATCTTAGGTTCCCGGGCCGGAATCACGGCATCGCTAACCCAACGGTCCCCGTCATCATAGAATCCTGCTTCGATCAGCACGTCTTCCAAGATTCCCAACCGGTCGCAGTCCTCCAGATAAGAACTCACTTCTCGCTGCAAAGCCTCCTTGGCTTCCTCGGGCGTGTCGCCGAACCCTAGCAAAATGAGTTCCGGACAATACGCCTCGTAGGTCTTGCCGGAAAGTGACTCCTCTACTTGATAAACTACGCGATCTCCGGGCCCATCGCTTTTCCTGTCTCTTACCAAAGAGATCTGCTCCAATCAAGCCCGACTAGTCCACAAACTCCAATTGCAATTCGGTTTCCTCAGCCACGCCCGGAAATCCGGCGTCGGCCAAAAGCTGCTCCAAAGTGTCCGTTCCGTCGTTCTCCTCGATCCAGGAGCGCATCGTCTGAATCAACTGGTCTTGCGCTTCCTCGACCGACTCGCCAACTCCCTCCAAGGGAAGCTGGTCAACCTTGGCAAGGAAGTGATCGCTGTCCCAAATCACGCGAGCCGTCAGCATCACCGATTCCATCGCGATTAAAACTCCTGATAGTCGTTGAAGGGATACTCTTTCCGGCCGGGATAACCTTCGAAACCTTCGTACAGCAACAAGGGGGACAGATCCGGGTGGCCTTCGAAGTGTACGCCAAATAGGTCGTGGGCCTCCCTTTCGTACCAATCGGCCGCCCGCCAGACCGAGGTCACCGACGGCAGCGCGGCTGTTTCGTAAGGAACATCGGTCTTGATGACCGCCGTCCGGTCGGGGTCCAAAGAGTGGAGGATATACACGATCTGGAAATACTCTAGGTAATCCACGCAGGCCAAAAGGGACAGTTGAGACATGCCCAATCTGGGGTCATCTTTGGCCAAACGGCACGCCCGCTGGATGTCTCCGGGGCCTATCGTCACCTGGGGGAGGTCGTCCAAGGCGCCGGGCTGGGGATTGAAATCTTTGAGGACTTCCTTGAGGACTTCCAATATATCAAGATTGGATTGACTCAGGCCTTCGACGGCCACGTCAACAACCGCGGCCTCTTGGGAAGCTTCGGCCGCCTCGGGATCGTTATTTTCCACCACTGCCTTTGGCGTCCTGCATTATTTTTTCCTGTAGCTTGAGGATGCCGTAAAGCAGCGCCTCCGGCCGGGGAGGGCAACCGGGCACGTAAACGTCCACGGGAATGATGTGGTCGACTCCCATCACCACCGAATAAGACCGGTAGTAAGGGCCGCCGTTGGTGGCGCAGCTACCCATGGCGATAACCCATTTCGGCTCCGGCATCTGCTCGTACAGCAGGCGGATGGGCTCCGCCATCTTCTTGACCACGGTGCCTGCCACGATCATTACGTCCGACTGGCGCGGCGACGGCCATGTAACGACGCCAAAACGGTCGAAGTCATGGTGCGCCATATAGGTGGACATCATCTCGATGGCGCAACAGGCTAGACCGAAGGTCAGCGCCCAAAGCGATGACTTGCGGGCCATCCCAAACAGTTGATCCGTGGTCGTGGTAATAATGCCGGGAACTCTCCCGGACGTTGCCTGGTCAAAGAGGCTGGCTCCAGGACGATTGCCCGTCCCTAGGGTTATTTCCTCCATTCAAGGACTCCTTTTCGCCATGCGTAAACGATGGCAAAGAATAGGACGCCCAGGAACATTATCATCGCGTAAAACGGTATCACGTTGTTGTGAACGACCTTCTGTTCCATGAAGATCACCGCCCACGGAAACAGGAAAACTGCCTCGACGTCGAAGATCAGAAACAGGATGGCGAAGATATAGAAGCGGACGTTGATGTTGGACCAGGAATAGCTAGTGACAGGAATGCCGCACTCGTACGTCGTGAGCTTTACTTCGGAATGTCGGCGAGCGGACAACAAGTGGGAAGTGGCGAACATACCCAAGATGGCCACCGCGGCCACGACCGCCGATAGGGCAACCGCCGTCCAGTTTTCAGCAAACAGACCGGGGTTGAAGGCTTGTAGATTTAGACCAGCGATAAACGACATAGTTTAGCGTTGGAGAAAGCTCTGAAAAAACGGTCTAGAGGCACGCCTGCCAAGCATCCACATGGTAACATCGGGTAGTTGGAGTGTCAATTCCAAGGGCCGTTTCGGCTGGCTGGTGAAGGCCGTTCCCACAACCATCAACACTCTCCCCGCAAGGCGGTGGAAGAGATATCTTTCCGGAATCGAGACTCAGGAATCTCCTGGAACAAGGGGCTAAACCCCTGGGGGATTTCAACGTCGTCCAACGTATAATACGCGCCGTTATCCTCGCGGCCCGCCACCAGGAAGCGGCAGCCGGTACCCCACATCTCGGCCAGGGCGGTCAGCATGGCCGAAGTTTCGCCTCCATAGTACCTGGGAGCCACCAGCCGGACCGCCGTGTCCCATCCAATCACAAAAGCGATGCCGGGAAACAGGCCGGCCTTTTTGCGGAAGGTCTCCGCCCGGGTGAGGACCACCCTATTTTGACCCAAAAACTGCACCAGCCTACGCTCCACTTCCTCTTTGGCTAGCGGCGGCTTGTCCACGTTCACCACCGAGATCTCGAAGAAAACTTCCGCCCCCAGCATATCCCCGGCGATGCGGGCCAG
>JAKUQE010000093.1 GCA_022450395.1 Dehalococcoidia bacterium
GACCCAAAGGTCGGCGTCATTGTTCTAGAGGTGGCCAGGCCCGACTTCCCGGTGGCGGACCGCAATACCTTCGCCGATAAAGACCTCAAGGCAGCAGCCAAGGGCATGTACGTCATAAGAGACTTTGAGCCAGGCAAGCCAAAACATGGTTATGTAATCTCGCAGGGTTCATCCTCCACCGTAAATCTGGTGGGCGTTCTACCCCGTCTGGCGGAAGAAGGGCTGAACGTTAAAGTGATCGCGGCAATCAGCGAAGAGCTGTTCCATCGGCAGCCCGAGGAGTACCGGAACTCGGTTCTACCTCCCGAGGCCCGTTACGACCTGATGGTGGTCAGCACCGGCACCCGGCGCGTCTGGCCCTTGCAGGATGCGGGTCCTCTGACAGACGAATATTCGCTGGTTTCAGACTGGCACGACGAATGGCTGACCGGCGGAACCGAGTCCGACGTAATCACCGAGGCACACTTGGACCCAGAGTCCATCTTCCAAGGGGTAAAGCGCTTCGGCTTGGACCACGACGATCGCATATCCCGGCAAGCGGCCCACCTGGAAAGTTTGCGCTAAGCCGGCCTGATCGAGACCACTCAATTTTTCGGGTCCATTTATTCTGATGGTGATGAGCCATCCCGGGAGACTGACTTTTGATTGAAGAAAGCACCAAACTCGTTCGGCGTATGTACGACGAAGCCTGGAACGAGGGCAAACTGGACGTTGTCGACGAGATATGCGCCCCTGACTACGTCGGCGTGGGGCCGTACGGCGACGAGCATGGCCCGGAGTCCGTCAAAAGCGGCATCCTAACGCGCCGCCAGGCATTTCCCGACATCCACGTGACCATCGAGGACATCATCGCTTCGGGAGACAAGGTCGTCGCGCGCCTAACATTTCGGGGAACACATAGGGGCGAATTTCTAGGTGTCCAACCCACTGGTCAAGAAGTAATTTGGTCGGGAATCTGGATATATCGAGTCGCCAATGGAAAGTTTGTCGAACGTTGGCATAACTACGATATGCACGGTTTGATGCGGCAGCTAGGCGCAATCCCGTCCTAAATGGTTTCAGGGATCCTCTGAACGATTTAGCCAAGGGCCGATCTCGCATTGTCTCTTCCTCACAAACATCTTGGGCGATCGACCGCTGGCTGCGGGGCAACTGGTGGGCACGCGATTAGCCACGACTGCGGCATCTTCGCGGGTGTTTTAACCGCCGTTGAAGCAGGACAATACGGAAGCCCTGGAGCTACTCGCAATACGGAAACCTTCCATTACGCCCTAACGATTGTTTGTATATTTCCGAATCGTGCCGGGTAACGCCAAAATTTATTGGACCTCTTTTGGCTGTTACAATGGGAGGTAAGATCAGGATCAAAAGGTAAGCAGCAATTATGAAAATATGCTGAAACTCCTCTGGCCTAACGCCGACAACTCCGATCTGACGATATCCCCAGTTTTCAATCTATGATCCAACGCCGATTCCTGGCCGCCGTGGCCTTGGGGATGTTCGGCACCCAGAGCGCGTCGTTAATGTTGGCCCCGTTGTTGGTCGCTATGGCTACTGAGTTCAACACTTCCGTGAAGGTTGCCGGACAATTCGCCACCGTCACATTTGCGGCGTGGGCCGTCTCCGTTGTCGCCGTGGGGCCGATGTCCGACTCCTTCGGCAGGCGGCCGGTGGCATTAACTGGGCTTTCATTACTTTCCGTTGGGGTCTTGGCATCGGCCATCGCGCCCAATCTCGAGACTTTGATGGCCCTGAGGGTGGTGACCGGGCTTGGCGGCGGCATGATTCCCCCAAACAGCATGGCGGCCGTGGCCGACTCAGTTCCCCCAGCTCGCCGTGCCCAGGTGGTAGGCGGGGTGATGGCATTCGCCACCCTGTCTTCGGTGATCGGCGTACCCTTGGTGGCGGTGTTGGCCGATGCAGGGGGATGGCGAATATCCTTCCTGGCCGTTGGTTCTCTGTTGACCGCATGCACCCTACTCAATTGGTTCTGGTTCCCCAAAAGCGATAGCGCGGGACTCCGGTCGTTCTCGTTCTTCTCAAGATACCGAACGCTGTTGGCCATTCCCGTCTTCCGGGCAGCCTTAGCGGTGAACCTCTCCCAACGGATGGCCTACATCGCGCTGTTCAGCTACCTAGCAGCCTATCTGATCAACACCTACAGCATGAGCGTGGGTGCAGTAGCGGTGCCCCTGGCGTTTGTCGGCATCGGCACCGTGATTGGCAGCTACATAGGCGGGCCCATTGCCGGCCGGAAAAACCGGATGACCTTGGTGGCAACCTCGTCCTTGGCTGGCGGAGTCGCCGCCTTGCTGCTGTTTTTGATCGAAGTCCCGGTCTGGGCGGCCGTGGCCACGGCCACGGGAGCGGTTTTACTTTTGAGCGTCGCCTGGCCGATCATGATCACCTTTAGCGCTGAGGTATCCAGCCAGTCCCGGGCCACCGGCGTTGGGCTGCTGGGAGCGAGCAACCAATCGGGAGGCGTCGGCGGGGCTGCAATAGGCGGCGTGCTGTTAGCCACCAGTGGGTTCCCTGGTCGGGTACCTATGTCTGGGCGCAACGGCGTTCTCAGCGTTGGTCATCGCGCTATTCATGCGCCAGCCCAGGCCCTGAACGAAGCCATCTGGCTTGAACCTCAGATCGCGATCGTGTATGGAAAATAACCGCTAACTTACACCGTTGTAGGCAGGCATAAGGGGCCCAGCAAGATACAAACCGCGCAGCGGAGTTAGGCATTGACCGTGGCATGCTGGACAGCGCGATAGAGGAATTAAAGGGGCAGCGGTAAGAAACGGTTACGAAATAACGAAGGATCAACTAAGAAACCATGAAAATCGCCGACATAAAGATAGATGTGATAAAGCGGGAGATTCCCGACACCGGCTTGGATTCGGACCTGGGACGGTTCGCCGGAACCGTGGAGCAAGGGCTGTTGCGTATCCTCACGGACGATGGCATCGAAGGAAATTGCTACATAGGGGGATTCCGGGGCGGCGGCCGCTCGTTTTTCGGTCCAATACTTAATGTGTTAAAACCCGAACTTCTGGGCCGGGAGCCTTCCGAAAGAGAGTGGCTGTGGCATCGCCTGCAGATCTTGAGTTCCCGCAGGGGCATCACCAATCAAACATGGGCCCCGGTAGACGTCGCCCTTTGGGATATAACCGGGAAAGCCGCCGGTCTTCCCATCTATAAGCTCTTGGGCACTCAGAGATACGAGACCGAAGTTTACGGTACATATCCACCTCGGCATGAGTCGCCTGATGGGTATGTCGAAGAAGCTCGTGAAGTGGTATCCAGGGGGGTTCGCGCCTACAAGATACCCCCTGGCATGATGAGCACCCGTGACGTCATACGGATGGTGACATTGGTCCGGGAAGCCGTGGGGCCGGACGTTCGGCTTATGCTAGACCCAAATTGCGCCTACGATTACCGCAAGGCCCTGGACATCGGCAGAGCCTTGGACCAAAACAAGTTCCATTGGTTCGAGGACCCGGTTCCCCATCACGACATTGACGCCATCAAATCGCTGACCGAGCGGTTGGACGTGCCGCTTTGCATGAGCGACCAGGACCCCAATCAATTCTTTGATGCCGCCAACATGGTCAGAAATCAATCATCACGATTGGTCCGGGGAACGGCTCAAAAACTGGGCATCACCGGATTGAAGAAGCTTTGTTCGCTGGCGGAAGGCTTCGGAATGAATTGCGAGATTGGCACCGCGGCCAACTCTCTCTTGAACGCCGCCAACCTTCATGTCATTTTCTCGGTGTCCAATTGCGATTACTTCGAATACTGGATGCCCCAAGCTGCCCATCAGTTCGGGCTAGTCGATGACATACACCTCAACGACAAAGTAGTGATTGAGGCGCCAACCCGGCCCGGTCTTGGTTACGAGCTAGATTGGGATTGGCTAGAAGCCCACACCGTAGAAACCTTGGGGTAGTATCCTGCCTGGGCGTCTCCAAATCGCCAACGTAATGATGCACCGAAAAATTCCCCTTACTAATCAGGGAAGGTAACCGTGGCGCGAGATATCGGACCGGACAGGGTATTCATCAACGCCGCCGGCATGATTACCATGCAAGGTCAACCTTTTTTTGAAGATGGGTTAACTGCCTTGGCGGTGCGAGACGGCAACATCATCGCCATCGGTTCCGGCGAGTCCATTCTCTCCATGTCCGGTCGGGTTCCCGTGGTGGACCTGGAACGCGCCGTGGTGATGCCCGGCCTCATCGACAGCCACAACCATTTTCTAAGTACCGCGCTGGGCTGGAACCGCGTGCAGCTCCACGGAGCCCGGTCTATCGATCAACTGTTGGAGTTTATAGAACAACGCGTCCGTGAAGCGCCGGCCGGTGACTGGATCCTGTGCTCCAGCCGGTGGCACGAAACCAATTTGGCGGAGCGGCGCATGCCCACGGCCGCAGAGTTGGACCGGGTCGCACCCGATCACCCCGTCTACCTGCCACGGGGAGGCCACGTCGTAGTCACCAACACTTTGGGATTGAAACTGGCGGGAATCTCGCCGGACAGCACGGACCCGCCGGGAGGCGAATTCGTACGAGACGGCGCCGGCCGGCTCACTGGCATGTTATTGGAAAGGCCGGCATTCTCCAGTCTCGCCCGGTTACTGCCCCAGCCAGGCGAGGAAGACCGCCGGTCGGCTATCCGCGCCGGGATCGCAGCCTACAACCAGGTTGGCATCACCGGAGTGAGAGAGCCGGGATTAACCGGCGAAGAGATCCAGTCTTACCAGGCAGTGATAACCGAGGAGAAGTCGATCAGGGCCTCGTTGATGTGGCGGGTTGATCTTGGCATGTCACCGGAAGAGCGGCGGCAGTGGGTTCAAGGGTTGGCAACCAAGAGCGGAGGGGGCAACCAGTGGTTGGATATTTGGGGTCTGAAAGTGACCTTGGACGGTGGTGTGGAAGGCGGCTATTTCTACGACGCCTACGCTAACAATCCAGATTTTAAGGGCTTCCCATTTACCAGCCAAGAAAACCTTACGGCCATAATTGAAGAGGCCCACCACATCGGCTGGAGAGTTGGTGTACATGTAGTCGGCGACGCCGCCTTGGAATTGGCCTTGGACGCGTTCCAGGCAGCCAACGCCAAATCTTCTACCAACGGGCGCGGACACGCCTTGGAGCACGCCTTCACGCCGGTTCACCGGTCCATGGAGCGGACCCTGGAAATGGGCATCGGCGTGACCCTGCAACACGCCCTGGTTTACAGCTTGGCCGGTAACATGCAGACCTATTGGGGTGACCGGCGCGCGGCGGACTGCACTCCATCCCGCGCCTGGATAGATTCGGGGGCTCTGGTGGGCGCCGGCACGGACTCCCCGGTCACCGGCTACGACCCGTGGCTAAATATCTACGGATTTGCCACGCGGGACACCGAAGTCGCCGGAATCATCGGTCCGGAGCACCGCATCTCCATCGCCGAGGCGTTGCGGGCGTACACCGCCGGGTCGGCGGAGATCCTCGGGATGGGAGGCGCCCTTGGATCCCTGGAAATTGGCAAGGCAGCGGACTTCATCTGCTTGGAACATGACCCGTTGGTGTCCTCACCCGCTCAGGTGCGCCACATGAAAGTAACTCGGACCTTCGTGGGCGGCAGGCAGGTGCACCCATCGCTAGGCGGCGAAACAAGAGGGGCGAAGTCATGACAGAGCAACACTTGGTGCAAGAGCAGACATTCAGTCTCATCGAAAAGACTATCGACGAGATGCACGCGGCGATAAAGTCGGGGCAGACGACCTGTGTAGCGATCGTGCAACAATACTTAGACCGGGTACGGGCCTACAACGGTGTCGCCAGCATGCTGGTCACCGAAGATGGAGCGTCCGTTCCGGAATCCCCCGGCGTGGTCCGGGGGAGGAAGGCCTTACGCTTTCCGACAGAAACCGTCAAAGCCTCGACCATCTTGCCCGATCTCGACAGATACCAAGGCCTGCCGTTGGAATACGGCCGCATGGAACCGACTTCATCCGATCCCACAGTTTCCCAGCAATTCGGAATGATCGCCGGGATACCGAACGCCGGACAGGTAAACGCCCTTGCCACGCTCAACATACGGGGCGAACGGTCGGTCACGTGCAAAGGAGACTTCGACCGGCATGTCAGCCAGGGCCCCCTTCCCCCCGGAGCGCCTCCGGTTTGCGAACACTTCCGCCTGATGCCCGACGCCCTTGAGCGGGCCGCCGAGCTAGACGCGGCTTACGGAAGCAATCCCGACCTGGAAAAGATGCCGATGTATGGCGTGGTGTTTTCCTTCAAAGACCCTTTTGACACCAAAGACATGCGCTCCACCGGTGGCGGTGACGCTGCTTACGACATCGACTTTCCGGCACGGGATCACGTGCTGGTGGAGCAGTTGCGGGAAAAAGGCGGGATCATCTTCGCCAAGGCGGTTAACACGGAGTACAACGGACGGGCCGGGGACCCCGGTGGCCGCAACGATCCTGATAAAGTGCTGCCGTCGGTGCTGGGCTACCAGCGCAGCACTTGGGCCGGCAATCCTTCCAACCCCTACGACACCACCCGCTCGGCGTCTCTGGGATCGAGCTCGGGCTCTGCTTTGTCGGTCAGCACTAACATGGTTATGGCCAGCCTGGGGGAAGAAACACGAGCGTCAACCCGGGGACCGGCAAATCACAATTCGGTGGCGCTTATACTGCCTCACAAGTCGCTGATAGGGTTTAACGGAGGCGCCATCGGCGCTGACATATACTGCGACCGCAGCGGCATCATCTGCCGCACCATCGGCGACTGCGCTAAAGTCCTAGACGCTCTGAAGGACCCATCCGAAGGCTACTACGACTCCCGCGACCCATTTACCACCGTGCCGCGCTCGTCAGTATTGAACACGCCCTTCGCCAGTCACACGGCCATGACTGGAGCTTCCGGCTCACTTAAGGGTATCCGCATCGGTATCATTCGGGAGTCCATGGTCTTCCCGGCCGGCTCCAAGACCGAGACACCCATCGTCTCCATGGCCGCACGGGAGATCAAGACGGTGCTGGGAGACAATCTTGGCGCGGCGCTGGTGGAATCGTCTGACCCTCTTTGGGAAAGAGACCCGGAAATCGAGCCCATGGAAACAGATTTCCGGCGCGCCTTGGCCCGTCTGGTCCCAGTATTCATGCCGGAGCTGTTATTTCGGCTGGGGCCCGATGGACAACCCCTCTTCGAGGAGTTCGCGGCGGCCATCCTTCCCACCGAATTCATGCCCGGAAAGATTTTTGGCTCGGGAACGATGCAGCCCATCGACTATTTCGTCGAGTTGGCGGACGGCCCCATAGAACCGCCCTTGAACCTGAACATCGCCACCGTCCAGCAGCAGGAATTGGCGATGGCGTTCCGATACCATATCCCCCAGTACCTATCCCGCCGCGCCGCCGACTGGAAGGAGCTGGGTTTCACCGAAACGCTGGTCAATTTCCCCACCCTCAACCAGCGGTCCAAGTTCTGGGGCGACGACCATCGGGCCGCCTTCAAGAATTGGGAAGAAGTGACCGACCCGCGCAATCCCCACGGGCAGCGTCAAGGGGTAAATGAGCGGATAATGCTGCGTGAATTGCTGCGCCGGGTGGATATGATGGTGCTGTTAGAAAATCACCTGGACGCACTGGTCCGCCTGCACACGCCCTTCCCACCGGCCAAGATCGGCGGCCCCAGCCAGCACGGAATCTCCGGGAATCTGCGTTTAGAATCGTTCAACGGTCCAAACGCGGGCCTGACGGAGGTCCTGATCCCAGCGGGCTACGTCACCATCGTCTACGACCCGGTCTTCGAACTCAGCCCCGACCGCACCCGCTACCTGTCCGTCCCCTCTACCGTACCCACTACCATCCCGGAGCCGGGATTACCATTTTCCCTGGTGTTCCGCGCCGACCCTGGCAAAGAGGACGTCATCCTAAAGATCGCCTCAGCCTACGAAGCGGCCTCAAAACGCCGCATCCCCCCACCGGGTTTTGGGGCGTTGCCTGGGACGAATCCGGGGTAGCTGTTCTAGGTCAATGCTCTATACTGAATCCTGCCAAAGGGCTCCATCGGTCGAATTTCCAACCTCAAGGAGACTAACGCATGAGCGTATATTGGAAAGCCGTTAACAGGGGACAGAATCTGATCCTCAGCGAGGAAGAAGGGAAGGAAGAGATCGTCGGGGGGTACCGCGATACCAAGCGTGGAATCGACGCCTACGCTCAGACTTTTAGCTACGACCCTGGCCGCTCCCAGAAGGGGTTCGACACCGTCGAAGACGCCAAGGAATTTGTAGAAGCTTTTAGGCCGTGGGAGATTCATGGCGTCTTCGACGTTACAGTCGACCGCGAATGAGAGGCGGCTTCCGAATCGGGTGCGACTGCCAGCCCTGACGCTTCCGAGCAACCCAGCGAATCTCCGGAGCCTGTTTCTGAATCGGCTGCAACTGCCGGCCCTGCTCCGGCAGCACAACCCGCCGAACCCGTTTTTCCGGAAGAGATGTCTCGCAAGCGCTGGTGGCAGTTCTGGAAGAAGGGTTAGACGGATACCGGGGAAAGCTCGTCCCTGATAATCCACCTCCCTTCTTCACCGCGAGCGGCGTGTGCTAATCTGTATCGGGTATTTTTCAAGGAGTGATGATCGATGGGTCCATTAGGACTTTCTGAATACAAGCCGGAGCAAGCCTACCTGGGTTATACCCTTTTCACGCCGATGCAAACCCAAGACGCCTATCTGATCGATATGCGTGGCAACGTCGTCCAGAGATGGGAGTTGCCCTACCGGCCAGGAGACTACGGATACCTGCTGGAGAACGGAAACCTTCTCATGTCCGGCCGCACCAACAAAGGCCCCGTGGAGATCGGCGGCCGGGGCGGCATCATCATGGAGATCGACTGGGCTGGAAATAAGGTGTGGGAATACGTTGAAGATACGCTCCACCACGACTTCTGCCGTATGGACAACGGCAACACCATGGTCTTGGGATGGGAGCAGGTACCGGCCGACGTGGAGAGAAAGGTCCAGGGAGGCATCGCCGGGCCAACGGAGAAGGGCCTGTGGTGCGACTATTTCCGTGAAGTAGCTCCCAACGGAGCAACCGTCTGGGAGTGGCACGGTTTCGAGAACCTGGACCCGGAGGCCGATGCTATCTGCCCCCTTCACCACCGGGATGAGTGGACCCACACCAATACTTGCGAGGTACTTCCCAACGGCAACATCATGACCAGCTTCCGGCTGCTGGACACCGTTGGCATCATCGACAAGAGCACGGGAGATTTCGTCTGGAAGTGGGGCCGGGGAGAACTAGGCCATCAGCACGACCCCACCTTGCTGGAAAACGGCAACGTGCTTATCTTCGACAACGGCTGGCATTCGGTCTCCGCCCCCATGCCCTCTTCCCGAATCATCGAAATAGAGCCCAATAGTAATGAGATCCAGTGGGAGTACAAGACCAAACCGGGTTGGGATTTCTTCAGCTCTTTCATCAGCGGCGCGCAACGGCAGCCCAATGGCAACACTCTTATATGCGAGGGCATGAAAGGCCGGATTTTCGAGGTGACGAACGAAGGAAAGATCGTTTGGCAATACGTGAACCCCTTCTTCGGCGATGACGCCAGGTTTGGGCGTTCCAACACGGTCTTCCGGGCTTACCGGTACGGCCCGGATTTCCCAGCATTCAAGGGGAAAGACTTGGACCCCGGAAGGTTCGCCTGGCTTAACAACCTGCATCGCCCGTAGCCAACCGGCAAGATTAATATCCCGCTCAGCCAAAGTATGAAATCAGGCTGGAAAACAGAAGAACCCCAGGTTGACCCTGGGGTTCTTCTGTTTTGCTACTGATGCAGATGTCCCACTATATGGACGGACTATACGGCCACCGGTCCATTTGTACATCCAATGGGACTAGCTGAGGTGATCTTCCAAGAAGGTGAAGATCTTGCTCCAGCCGTCCACTGCCTGTTCTTGGCGGTAGTTCGGCGTATGGTAGTAGAAGAAGCCGTGGCCGGCGCCGTCGTACCGGTGGAAATCATAGTTCTTGCCAGCCGCTTTTAACTTTTCTTCATGCTGGTTCACCTGCTCCGGCGTCGGCGCCTGGTCATCGTTGCCGAATAGCCCCAGAAGCGGACAGCTCAAGTCGTTCGTAAAGTCTATGGGCGCCACCGGCTGTTTATCGGTCAGATCGTCCGCGGAAGCGACGACACGGCCTCCCCAGCACTCTATCGCCGCGTCAAAGCCCTTGATGCGGCAGGCGGAGAGGAAAGACAGGCGTCCGCCGGAACAGGTACCGAAGATGCCCACTTTGCCGTTGAGGTTGGGCAAGGCGCGAAGGTACTGCATCGCCCCTTCCAGGTCTCCCAGCGCCTGGGCGTCTGAGATGCCCCCGGCAGCCCGGACCCTGGCGCCCACCTCGTAGGGTTCCCCGTCGCCGTCCCGATGGTACAAGTTGGGGGATATGGTCATGTAGCCGTGGTGGGCATACCGGCGCGCCGCCTCCCGGTACCATTCGTCCCAGCCGGGAGCGTGGTGGATCAACACCATCCCTGGGAATGGCCCCGCACCCAGAGGCTTGGCGATGTAGGCGTTTATCGCGTCACCGTTGTGACCGCGGATGGAAGTAGTTTCTGCCAGCATGCCTTCGTACATGTCAGTGGTATACATCGAAGAACCCCCGATTCAAAAGATGGTTACAGCTTGATTCGGTTTTGCCTCCGAGTCAAGCCCAGAATCGTTGTCGCTACCTCTGCCCTGATTGCAAGAACTTGAATTCCCCGAACATGGTGGCGCTATGGCCCGGGAACGTACAGACGAACTCGTAGAACCCGGCGATTTGACCTTTAAACTTTATCTCGTCCGATTCGCCCGGATTCAGTAACTTAGTGTGGGCGATGATCCGGTCATCATCTGGCTGTATCCAGCCGTTGGCCTCGCCTGCTTCAGCGCCGTCCGCGACTACGGCGTCTTTGGTCCCTTGTTTCACCAGGACCCAATTGTGTTTATTGACCGTGGACGCGTTGGTGAAGGTTACCGTCACCGAATAAATTGCCGTTTCCTGCAGTCTGGCTCTGTCGAACTTCAGTTCATCGCCAATTGTACTGATGTGGGGCCGGGCGCGCTTGCGTTTGGCTATGGAATCCTCGCCTGCCGAGGCAGGGATGTCCGGAGCATTCGAAGAAGCTGCGGCGGCGGGAGCTTCCGCGGGTGGAGCAGTAGGTTCTGCGGCGCCACCATCCGGGCTAAGATCGCCATGCGAACCGAGCCGGAGATCGAGGCACGAACGAGAACATCTAAATATGTTCTTGTGGTCCGGGAGAAGTCCTGAGACACGAGTCAGCTCCCGCCCAAAGCAGGACGGCGTAGGAGAGGAACAAGTGGATGTATTGAGAGTCACCATTGCCGACGACTCGGAATTTATGAGGCTTGCTCTGAAACGGATACTCGAGACCCAAGAGTGTTTGGAGATAGTGGGAATGGCCTCCGACGGGGAAGAGGCGGTTAACCAGGTGCGGGAACTGAAGCCTGACGTGGCAATCTTGGATATCAAGATGCCCAAGATAAGTGGTATCGAGGCCGCGCACCAGATCGTAGCCGACAACCCAGGAACGGGCATCCTGATTCTTTCCGCTTACGAAGAAACCCAGTACTTCAGCGAATTGCTAAAATCGGGAGCGACGGGCAAGGGCTACTTGCTGAAAACCTCTTTGGCCGAGGTAGACGCCTTGATCCGGGTTATCGAGGCGGTAGCCCAAGGCGACACGGTCCTCGATCCGGTGATCGCCCAACGAATGGCCGAAGCAGCCTCTGACCAATCCGAGCCAGATCAAGAGGCCCAGAGAACCGGCCTAAACTTCCCGCCGCCGTTCCCCCACCGGCACGTTGCCGGCCCATTAAATAAGCCCACACCCTAACTGCATATCCTAAACTCACATATGCTCCTTTGATATGGCAGCCATGGAAGTATCAACAAACTCCTCCGAATCCATTGTAACTCCATGATCAGCGTATTGCAGCTTGTTGCTACTATTACATTCCGTAGTACATACGCCGTATCGATGCTCGGCATCTATGCGGAACATGTGGCAAATGGAGGAGATGGGCAGATAGGTTTGCCATAGTAGGAGTTAGTACGGCCATGAAGTTTTTCCATCCGGGCACTGCCGATGAACAAGAAGCCCTGGAATCTTGGCAAAGAGAGCGCGAGCAGCGGGAAGTCAGCCATAAACAGGCGCTATCAAATGGCAAGATTTTCAAGATCGTGTACGGCGGCGACACCCCAGACGACGTCGTAGCCGCTCAAGTAGGGCAAGTCAATTGGGTAGCCCAAGAGCGGGTATTGGCGATATTTGGTCCCGACGAAACGCTCAATCCTGACGGACAATACCTGATCGCGACGCCTCACAAAACCCTGGAAGTAGACCGATCCCACATACTCAGCATCGAACCCTTCGAGGAATAGCATCAAATAGCTGGGCCACATTCCTTTGATCCGGGTTTCCTGTACTTCCTCACATGTTAGGCTCCCCACCCGCGGCGCCCCGACTCATCCCCTGGATCCCGTCCGGTCAACTAGGATCGATGCAGCCGCGTCTCTTCGCCGCCCCGAACTGAGCCACGCTTTGCGCCGCTATTATTAGCTTCCGGCAAATCGTGTCCTCCGTATAAACCCGCGTAACCCGGCCAATCGCTAGCACCAAGTTCCCAACAACCATCCTCCTCCATGCTGCCGACGGATCAACCGCTCTGATAGATTAGGACCGGCCCAGCACGCAATGTCTGTCTCTCCGCCGATCAAATCGATTCAATGTTTGGTAGAAGTTTAATATTTGTTCAAAGTTGACCTTGAAATTCGTTGACATAAGCCGCTCGCTGTCGATAAGGTCAGCTTGCAATAATATATTCAATTTCAGAACGGGATGGGGCCCAGGAGGAAGGGACATGATGATGAGCCAAGAGTTGACCCTGGAGCCGGTGGAGTTTTCCACCATAGTGCAGTGCCGCCACCATTGGATAATTGAGGCTGCGGAAGGTCCGTTGAGCCAAGGGGTTTGTCAGATTTGCCACGAGGTCAAAGATTTCCAGAACTCTATAGTCGATGCCGACAGGGACTATTAGTCACACCAGCGGCGGCCGGGACCAAGCCTCGGTTCCCATGATTCGCGGATCAGACCGGCCGTCAAGGTGGACTTCAATACAGGGACTCGAACTCCATGAGGATAACCAGTCCGACGGATAGAATCACCGACGATTAGAAGCGTCCGGACTAGACAGGGCCTAAAATTGGCAGCCTGACTGCCGGCGCCATAAGACTGGGAGGTTGTTGAAGATGCGAGTACTTTGGATCGGTTTCGGACAAGCTGGTGGAAAGTTAGCCAACACAATGATGGAGGTGGATCGGAAGCTGTATAGCGCCATCGCCATCAATACAGAGCAAGCAGATCTGGTGGGCCTGGACCACATCAGAGAAAAAGTCCTGATCGGACGATACATCCTTAAAGGCCGGGGAGTTGGCGCCGACATAGAACTGGCGGCCAACGTGGCCGAAAAGGCCTTATCGCAGATCATGGATAGAATCGAGATCCTGGTACGCCGGCACGACCCGGAAGCCTTCTGGATCGCCGCCGGTCTGGCCGGAGGCACAGGAGCCGGAGGTGCTTTTGTCCTTGCCAATGAGCTCAAACGAATCTACAAGAATATACCGGTATACGGGCTTGGCGTGGTGCCGGCCGTAAGCGGCATGCCCTCGGACAAAGAGGCGTTGATCCTCTCAAATACCGTCAAGAGCTTCGAGTTATGGAACCACTACTTCAATAACATCTTGCTGGTGGACAATCAACAGTACGAACAGCAGATAGTGTCCCGGGAATCGGT
>JAKUQE010000094.1 GCA_022450395.1 Dehalococcoidia bacterium
ATCTGAAGGCCTTCGGCGGCATCCATCATCGTCCCAATCTCCCCGCCATAGATCCCTTCACGTTCCAAGGATGTCAGCAATCCAGGTACATCGGATGCTGGCAACGTAATCAGCAGCGCACCCGAAGCCAGCAACCCCATTGGGTCCAAGCCCAGTACTCGGCAAACCTCCTGACACTCGGGCAAGATTGGCACACTGCCTTCCTCGATGGCCAGCCCCAGCCCAGAGGCCTTTGCAACCTCTCTCAGGCCGGTAACCAACCCCCCTTCGGTAACGTCGTGCATAGAATGAACCTGGCTTGAGGCGCAGGCGATGCGGGCGTCGTCAAGTACACTTATACCCGGTACACTTAATAGGGAGGCGGCTTGATCTATCTCCCTTTGAGTCATCCCGCCCTGAAGCAGGGCGGCTGGGCGCTCCCGGGCCAGTAAAGCCGTTCCCTCGATGGCGATGCCCTTGGTTAGCACGATGCTGTCGCCGTCTTGGGCGCCGCCGGTGAGTATCAACCGGTCTTGCTCAACTTCTCCCAGCATCGTCCCCATGATGATTGGCCGGTCGATGCCGTAGGTCACCTCGCTATGTCCTCCCACCAGGGAGACATTCAGGGAGCGGCAGGCTTCCAAGATCTGGTCGAACACCGCCTCAGCTTCGGCCTCGGTGAACCGTTCCGGCACCAACAGGGTGGCCAGGAACCACTTGGGAGTCCCTCCGGTGCAAGCAACGTCGTTGGCGTTGATCTGAACGGCATACCAGCCAATCCGGTCGGTGGCGAAAGTTACCGGGTCGCTCTTGGCCACCAGCAAGCTTCCCCCAGTTTGTAGCACCGCTGTATCCTCGCCCACCCGGGGCCCCACCACCACTCGGGGGTCGGAAATGTCTACTTTGGCCAGGATCTTTTCTAGCAGGGCCGCCGGGAACTTTCCTACTTCCAAAGTCAACTCCTTGGATATATTTAGTTCCAGTTCGCCGATGCCCGGTCCCTCTAGCCCATATCCCGGCGACGACCTAAGTTCTTAGTAAAGGCCCAGCCGCTGGCTCCGGGGGTAATCTTGCCGTGGCCCCGCCCGCCAGATAATAGCGGACGAACGAATCCTGTTTTCCTATCCTGGCGTAGCTTCAGGCATATCGGATGTTGCTGGAACCGGAGAATGGTTGAATTATAACGGTATATGACCTGTCCTGAGCCGGGTTCCTTGTAGTCCGTTAGAGATTGTGATAAAAATAACAAAGTGGGATATTCCGTAGATTAAGGAGAAACGGTGTTACAAGTAATCCTAAAACTAACCGGTATTTTCGCGGTCGTGTCGTTCTTGGCCATCGCGTGCGGTGGCGGCGATGTCCCGACGCAAGCGCCGCAGAATACAACAGCTCCGCCCGAGGTCTCTTTCGGACAACCGGGCGGCCCGATACCGCCCCACGCTTTCGTGGGGACAGTGACCGTTGACGGAGCGGCTGCTGTCGATGGCACCCAGGTTACGGCATTTCTGGAAGGCGTACCGGATTCGGTGGCGGGTACCACGGTTACCGATGGCCGCTACGTTATTAAAATAGTCCAACGTAGCAGTAGCAGCACCCTCTTCGCCGACCGAAAGATAACCTTCAAGATCGGCGGACGGGACGGCAGCCCCACGGCTGTCTGGATCTCCGGAGCAGCCGACGAGCTGAATTTGGTGGTTGGCTCAGGCGCTCCGCCCGCGGTAGATGCTCCGCCCCCGGTCGACGTTCCGGCAGGAGCGCTTGCGATTTCCACCGAAGGTGACACGCTGAAATTCGACCAAGCCAGCCTGGAGGCCAAAGCCGGGTCCACGGTTACGGTGGTTTTCCAGAACGCCTCCACCATCAATCAGCACAACTGGGTGTTGGTACAGTCAGGAACGAAAGATGAGGTGGCCGCCGCCGGGACCGAAGCGGGAGCCGAAGCTCACTGGATCCCCAGTGGCGACGACCGAGTGCTCGCGAAATCTGGCCTGCTGGAGCCCGGTGGGACCCAGGAAGTCAGGTTTACCGTGCCGGCCGCCGGTACCTACCAATTCGTGTGCACTTTCCCTGGTCACAATTTCACCATGTTCGGTGACTTTATAGCGACCCCGTAAGCCTTGGCCGCGTTAGGGCTGCAAGAACTGATCTGTCTCTGCCCGGCCCAGATAACTTGTGCTGATAGGCGGTCAGAGCCGGTTTACAAGCCTAGAGGACCTCTGATACGATGGTTCCATGGGCCCTAAGTTAACCCCCAGCTACTTGCGTGGCGCGTTCGTCTAGTTGGCCCAGGACACCGCCCTCTCAAGGCGGAGATCGCGGGTTCGAATCCCGCACGCGCTACCAATCGTTGAATCTCGAAAAGGCCTCCGGAATACACCGGGGGCCTTTCAATTTGGGTCTTGTTAACATAAACACAGATCGGTTTTATCTCCCGGATGATCTACGCCCCGATCTGAAATTACATGCATCATCCGGCGGGCTGAACGATCGCGGAACCCGGCGGCTCGGTGGCCGGACAAAACTTTCTCCTCTACCTTTGGTGGCTAGGCGGAAACCGTTTATCGATACGAGTTAAGGCTGAGCGGCCAGTGTGATTAGTCGCGACGGTCTTCTTTCGCAGCCGAGGTTATCGCTTGTCCTCGGGCTTAAGGGAGCGGCGGCAAGGTTCCCAAGTTGTTAAGCGAGAGGGCGCCTCCCCCGCAGGCCTCTCCGGGGGTGCTTGAGTGTTCGGCGGGGTCGTTGGGTTGGTGCAAAAGCAGATCAATGTCGAAATGAACCATGTCCCCTTGGTAGCGGTTGTCCGCAGCCTCGTCGATCCTGAACAATAAAAGCAAGTCTCGGGTTTCACCGGAGCCTAACCCTCCGAGTTCCACGCATAGATCCTCGACCGCGCCCAGAGGCACGGAAGCCAGGAGTTCAGTGGAACTTTCCTCAACGCCGAGCTCGAAAAAGCGCCCCAGATCATTTTGATCCGGTGTCACCAGCCCCATGCAAGCAGGTGGCGACCCAGGTGCATATGCGCCCCCCTGGCTGGTACATTCTGCCTCCGAGAGGATGCCGCCGCTTTCAGTCACGTTATAGATGCGAATCGCCAAGTGCCCATCCACGCCCCCGGAATTGGTGAGTTGAACCGGCTCTGGGGCGATAGGCTGGCCCGGCTTGCTTTCCATTGACAGGGTTGTCAGAACTCCAACGTTCAAGTCCAAGCCGATGAGCCCGTCTACCGCTTGTTCCCCTTGAACCAGACCAAAGCCGCTATCGTCGTCGGGCCCCGGTACCCCCATGTCGATGGCGGTGCTCTCCATTTTCGAATAAATCTGGGAAGGGGTAATCAGGGGCTCTGCGTCTATCATCATCGCTGCCAATGCCGCGGCATGCGGAGCAGCGGCGGAGGTACCGAAGAAATTGGGGAAACCATCCTGCTCGCAACATCCACCTCCCGATGCATCGGACGATCCGAAGAAGGTAGTGTTGGTGCCGTCGGGGGCAACGATTTCGGGCTTGGCCCGCACTTCGGCCGTTCCTAGCCGGACGCCCGAGACATGGAACAAGATGGGCGTCGGCCCCGCCGATGAGAAGGATTCCAATTCGGGCGGGTCAACTCCGAAGGCGGGTGTCTTAACATAGTCGGCGGCGCCGGTGGCCTCGGCTCCGGCGGCGTTGGCGTGTCCGTAAATAGTTCCGCTGTTGGTGGCGAATTCATTGATCGCGCTCGAGCCGAAGATCACGTATTTCATGAAACCGGGATTCGCTCCGCTGAAGACCCCGATCAGTACATTGACCGTGAGGTTCGAACCCGTTGTGTTGGTGTAGGCGAAAACTTCAACCGGGTCGCCACCCACGTTTCCCACAGTGGCCCCGGCGATCGCGGTGGTTATCGCCGCATCTATCAGGAAAATGTCCAGGTCGTTGGCAGCGCCGGCGCTGCGGCCGAGACCGGACTAGAGGACTTAACTGCCGGCCTAACCTCTGGCTCGACGGATACGCCTTCGGCGCCATAAAGTTCCCAAGGCTTGAAAGACTCAACGAAAGCCTTGGCTTCTTTCATAGTCGGTAATCCGTCTTTCGAATTCCTTGGGTCATATTCGGCGGTGGTTACATAGGCGGCGAATCTTTGGTTGACCTCCGTAAACCCACCGATTCTCTGTTCCCGTCCGGTTACGTCGTTGGTGAGTACCAGGTTCTGTCCCCGTCTCGCGTCTTGCCAGTAAACTATAATCATTAAGATTTCCAGATTGATAAGAATTAACCGCGCCTCCCGTTTCGAGGACTCGTCCAGAAAGATTACCAGGGCGTTCTGGTCCAAATCTCCAGTGCTGGACTGAGCCGGTTATCTTAAGCCCAGGCCGCGGCTGGCGGAGATGGCGAACCGTCGGATGCTAACACAATATCAACTAAATGACGGCGTAGTCTATGAGTCATTCTACCTAGATTTGCTTTATATAACCTTTGTTCTAGGTTTCAGTGTTCTCTCGGATAAGACCACCATCAGCTTATGCTGGGCGCTACGCCGATAGACACGGTCTAGGCGGATTTGGCGCGAGAGCCGCGGAAAACAATTGGATGGACATACTGGAAGGTGCTCTATGGACCAGTTCTGCCATAACGTGCGTGGCAGATTATATTAGCTCGTGGAGGGTTTATGAAAAGGACCTCACTGATAACTTTAGGACTTTTTACCGCCACGTTGGTCTTAGCCATCGCCTGCAGTGCTCCCGAGCCTACAAAGACTCCCGCTCCTCGCTCGCAATCCGAGATCGACAGTAAGCGGGGCCGGCCCATCATCAGCACGGTAGGCGACGCATTGAGATTCGATAGGGCCGAACTTCGCGAAACCAATCAGGCGTCGATAAAGCTAACTTTTGTCAACGCGTCCAAGATTTACCAGCACAACTGGGTGCTGGTGAAGGCTGGCACTAAAGACGCGGTGGCAAGTGCCGGCGCGGCCGCGGGCGCCGAAAATGGCTGGATCCCGGCCGGGGATGATAGGATTCTTGCCCACAGCGGTCTGTTGGATCCCGGCGAGACGGAAGTGGTAAGTTTCAGCGCCCCATTCGTTGGGACGTATCAGTTCGTGTGCACCTTTCCTGGGCACGCCGCCACCATGTTCGGGAATTTGTAGCGACGGGGCTAGCCCGGCCTAACAGGTGAGATAGTCTCGGCTGGGGAGATTCCAGTAGCGGTTGGACCGAATCGGCAGGCAAATCACCCGAACATGCCGGTTCATAGAGCGGCAGCTAGGTTCCCCATCCGGCGAAAATTGGGATAACATAACGCCGATGAGATTCTTCCTGCGGTCTTTGTTGCTACTCAAGAGCGGCGTGGTTCTGCTGGTCAGGTTGCTTTGGACGGTTGCCAGGCTTTTGGCTGGGGCGCATCCTCTGCAAACCGGCAAGTCTGGGCGGGGCCGGGAGCCCGGCGGCCGGACGCCGGTTCGGGTCCGGCGGGATTGGGACGACCACCGTGTCGGGACAGTCCGCTGGTCCGACTTGGGAAACCCCCGTTGGGACATGGTTTCGGGCGGGACCCAAACTCGAACGCCCCAGCCCTTCGTCCACGGCTACGTGATGTGCGACAAAGTGAGGGGCGATATTGCCCACTCATGCATCCACGGGCCCGCTCCCCACAACATCAAGGTATGCATTGTCGAAAAGGACAACAGCAGACAGGTCTGGGATTACTTGATGAAGATCGTGGGGGCCAGACTGCCCCGGAGCCACTTCGACAATAGGTAGCCGGTGGCTGGGGACAGGAAGTCCCCTAGCCCAACACCGCGATAATCTCCAGTTGTACCTGCACCCCCGGTGGGAAGGCGTCGTATTCGATGGCGTGACGGGCCGGACGGTTGTTTTCGTCGGGGAAGAGCTTCAGCCACGGCTTGTTGACCGCGTCCCGCTGGGACCGGTCCTTCATCCAGACCTTGACCGACCCAATGTCTTCTATGGTGCCCCCGGCGTTCTCCACCAGCGCCTGCATGTTTTGGAAGGCGAACTCGCATTGGCTTTCCAAGTCGTCGGGAGGGGTTCCGGTGGCGGGGTCGATACCTATGATGCCGCTGGAGAATAGAACGTTGCCCACCAGGGCGCCCATGGGGATAGGCGCGCCGTGATGGACACCTTCAACGTGGATCGAGCGTCTCTTTCCGGCCATGTAGCCTCCTTTGATGGTTGAGGATGAAGCTTGTCTGTCGGCCAGAGGCCGGGCGGCCAGGGTCTTAACGGAAGATCGATACACGAGGGCTTATTGGAGTTCTGGCCCTGGCGTCGACCGCAAACATATTAGCACAGGGCAGGTTGAGCGGCTTGGTTCGACAGATGGGCCTCCGGGGCTCCCGGTAAAATCACCGGCGGTCTCCAGCGACGGTGCTATACTCACCCCCATGACTCCCCTCTCCCTTGGCCTCGTCCTTCTGTCCGCCCTGGCCCACTCCTCCTGGAATCTGATGCTGAAAAAGTCGGACAACCAAGAGGTATTTATATTTTACCTCTTGGTGGCGTCGGCCGTGTTGCTAGCGCCGTTGGGCGTAACGCTATTTTGGCTATTTCCTTTCGACCCCATCGGCTGGCTGTTTGTTTTGGCCACCGTGATTCTTCATGTCTTTTATTTCATACTGTTGGGGCGCGGCTACGCCCAAGGCGACCTATCGTTGGTCTACCCCATCGCCCGAGGGTTCGGCCCGATGTTGGTGCCCATTCTGGCGGTGATCTTGCTGGGGGAAACCATTGCCTTCCCGGCGGTATTAGGTATCATCGCGATCGTCGTCGGGATTTACATAATCTCGTGGACCGGGGAGCTTCAGCGGTTCCTGTTCCAACCCTGGAGCATCCTCAGCAACACCGGCGCCCGCTACGCCGTCCTGACCGGCCTCACCATCGCGGTCTACGCCATCATCGATAAAAGGGGTGTCAGTCACGTACAGCCCTTTCTGTACATGTATCTGATGACCTTGGGTTCGGCCGTCTGCCTGTTTCCATACATCCGGCGAAAGTGGGGAACCCAAGCTCTGGGACGGACGTGGCGTTCCCACCGGAAGTCTATCGTGGCTGCCGGCCTGCTGATTTTCCTGGCCTACGGGTTGGTGCTCACCGCCTTTTCCCTGTCGCGGGTGAGCTACATCGCCCCGGCGCGAGAGGTGGGGATAGTCGTCGGCGTGTTGATGGGAGTGGTTATCTTGAAGGAGCCCTTTGGCCGGGCCCGGCTCGTTGGGTCGGCGGTCATCATGTTGGGACTGGTGGCGATCGCCGTCTCGCCCTAGCGGGTTAAGCGGGGCCGCAGGCTGAAGGAGTACTGTATAATACGCGGGGCCGCCTCCCTGGCGTTCCAAAGCGGCAATACTCTATCCAATATCGACAAGAAGGTAGAAATGGCTGATCAAGAACGACTGGTCAATTCATTTTGCGAGATGGTACAGATCGATAGCCCCTCGGACGAAGAGGAAGACGTTGCCCGGCACCTGGTAGACCGCTTGGAAGGATTAGGGTTCCAGGTGGCCCGGGACGCCCACGGCAACGTGATCGCGTCTGAAGAGGGCGGTCAACCCTTGCTCTTATCGGCCCACATGGACACGGTGGAGCCGGGCCGGGGCATCAAACCCAGGATACAGGGAGACCGTATCGTTTCCGACGGGACAACCATATTGGGCGGCGATTGCAAAGCCGGGGTTGCGGCCATTCTGGAAGGCCTGCAGTCGATCAAAGACGAAGGGCTGACCCGTTGTCCGGTGCAGGTAGTTTTCACCCGGGGCGAGGAGATCGGACTGATTGGCGCCACCAACTTGGATTACTCCATGATCAGAGCCAAAGAGTCGGTGGTGTTTGACGGCAATGGACCGGTCAACACTATCACCGGAGCCAGTCCCACTTACGTGGGTTTCGACGTGACCGTCAAGGGCCGGGCGGCCCATGCGGGAGTTGAGCCGGAGAAGGGGATCTCGGCTATCCGCATCGCGTCAGACATCATCTCCCAGTTGCCCAACGGGCGATTGGACGAAGAAACCACTTTCAACGTTGGGACCATCGCCGGCGGCTCGGTACGTAACGCGGTGCCATCCGATGCTACCTTTAGCGGCGAGTTCCGCAGCCGCAACACCGAGACCCTGGACCTGCTGCGGATGGACGTCGAGGCCGTTTTTGAAAAGGCACGGCAAAAGTACTCCGAAGCCACCATCGATGACCAATTAGAAGTGTTATTCCATATGTATAACCTGGACCCAAACGATCAAATCGTGAAGCTGGTGACCCGGGTGATGAGCGATCTGAACCTAAAACCCAACATCAAGCCCTCAGGGGGCGGCACCGACGCCAACGTGATGCGGCACCACGGCATCGAATGTGTCGTGGTCGGAATGTCCACCAACGAGATGCATACGATAAACGAATACGTGGTGATACCTGACCTGGTAAACACAGCAATCTTTTGTCAGAACGTGCTCACGGCAAAACCGTAAAAGCATTCAGCTATCAGCGGTCAGCGCCCACCGCCCACCTCCCCCAAGGCTGTTGTTGCTGGGGCAAAAGGTCAATCTCTTTACATGGATAGGACCGGTGTTTCGTTCCTCTGGTTACGAACCGCGCGAATGGGTCTGTTCCTGAAAGGTATGGGGGCGGGAAGCCCTGACAGCTGAAAGCTAACTAAGGAGTGAATTATGAACGGCGCTGAGTTAAAAGCAATATTGAAAGACGGGGGCCGGGTCTTTGGCACCATGCTAAGTCTGAGCCGGAATCCACGCTGGTTGCCGGTACTGGACGGCGTGGGTCTGGACTACGCGGTCATCGACACCGAACACGGCGCCCGCAGCCGGGGCGAATTGGGCGATTTCTTGACTATGATGAACACTACCGGCGTGGTGCCCATCGTCCGCATTCCCATACCCGATTCCCATTACGTCACCATGGCCATGGACGCCGGCGCCCAGGGAATACTGGCGCCCTATTGCGAGACCGTGGACCAGGTTAAGGAAGTGATTGGGGCGGCCAAATGGCGTCCTTTGAAGGGCGACGCGGTGCGGCGTGTCGTAGAGACAGGAGAGCACGTCAGCGAGGCCACCAAGGCGTTTCTTGAAGAGAGGAACAAGAATAGCATCGCCATCATCGGGATAGAGAGTGTCGACGCCGTGAAGAACCTGGAGGCGATCCTGGACGTCCCCGGTATCGACGGGATCTTCGTCGGACCCAACGACATGAGCATCTCCCTTGGATTCCCCGATCAGTACGACCGCCCGGAATACCAGACCACGGTTAAGCATGTGATCGATACTTGTGATGCCCGTGGGATCGCCTGTTTGGTGCACCACCAGAACCCGGAGCTATCCAGTTACTGGATCAACCAGGGGGCCCGATTCATCCTTCACGGCACCGACCGCCGTGCCCTGGCCGAAGGCTTCCGCACCGAGTTCACCGAACTCCGCAAGGTGGCCGGCAATCTGCCCAAGTAGGGCTTACCTTCGTTGGTTTTCTTGATGACGCGTAGGGGCGGGTTTCAAACCCGCCCCTACAATGTTAAGGGACTCGTAGTTAGGGGACTGGTACATAAGCGGTGGGTTGCCCGCAAGTGACCCTGGCGCGTCAAAAACCTTCAGCCGATCTCGTCCTGCGATTCCCAACGGCGGCGTAACGACTCGACATAAACCCGATCGTAATCGCCGTGATGGGCGTTGCCTTCAGATTCCGCCAGTTGTTCGGCCCAGAGGTACTCCACATCCTCCCACCTGATCGGATAGGGCGTCTGGTCGAAGAACTGGGTGACAGCTTCATTAGGTCCCGGAGCGTCGACGTATCCCATCATCTGGAAGTTGTCGTAGACGTTGCCCTGGTCCGAGACGAACCGCCCTTTCATGGCTGCCATCACTATGAAAGAAGGCATTTTTTGCTCCAGCAAAAAGCTATCAGCTGTCAGCTGTCAGCCCTCAGCTTTCAGGTATTAGTATCCGAATGTTGTCTTGGTCCGGCGAACAAT
The DNA here is from genome assembly GCA_022450395.1 of Dehalococcoidia bacterium. Taxonomy (GTDB): domain Bacteria; phylum Chloroflexota; class Dehalococcoidia; order Lucifugimonadales; family UBA3495; genus UBA11650. The sequence goes on from JAKUQE010000094.1 coordinate 9,934, forward strand.
CCTTCGCTGGGGGGCGAGAGGCCTGGCGGCTGACAGCGGAATGCTGATCGACGCCTTCTACCGGGTAAGGATGTGTACGGTGGTTACGTCTCCGGCGCCGGAGCATTCGGCCAAGCCCACTCTGGCATCCTTCACTTGGCGCGGGCCTGCCTCGTGCCGAAGTTGCAGCACCGTTTCATGGATCATGCGGATACCCGTCGCGCCAAAGGGATGGCCCATGGCCAACAGGCCGCCGTCGGTGTTGGTGGGTATGTCTCCGGTCAGGGCGGTTCGCCCGTCCTCAGTGGCCCGCCAGGCTTCGCCAAATGGGACCAAGTGCAAAGCCTCGAGCTGTTGCAGTTCGCCGATGGTGGCCGCATCGTGCACTTGGACCAGGTCTACGTCCTCGGGCTTCAGTCCGCTGATCTCGTAGGCTTCCAGAGCGGCGGGTTCGGTGCGGTAGGGGCTGAAGGCCGAATGGTCGCTGCCTTTGCCGTTGTAGCCACCGGAGGTGAGCACCGCGGCGGCGATGCGTATCGCCCTATTCTTGTCGATACCGTACCGGCTTAAGGCGTCCTCGGCGACCAGAACGGCGGCGGCGGCCCCTTCGCTGGTGGGACAACACTGGTACAGAGTCAAAGGGTCGGCGATCATTCGGGATTGTAGGACGTCCTCCACGGAATGGGTTTCCTTGCGGTGGGAGTAGGGATTGAGCGCGGCGTTCTGCCGCGCTTTCACCGCTACTTGGGCCAGGGCCGTCTCGGGCGCGCCGGTTTCCATCATGTAGCGGCGCATCCGCAAAGCGTAGCCGGCCATCATGTGGTCGGCCCCGATGTACCGCTCCGGGCTATCTTCGGCCGTCACGGTCACCGGGCCCCGGGGTACCTTCTCCGCGCCAAAGGCCAGGGCCAGGTCGAAGATACCCGTGGTTATGCCCCAGTAGGCTTGCCAGAAGGCGGTAGAGCCGCTGGAGCAGGCGTTCTCCACGTTGATTATGGGTATCCCGGTTAGTCCCAACCGGCCCAGGGCGCCTTCGCCCATGGACATCCCGTTGTAGTACACATGCCCGAAGTAGGCCACTTGGATATCACGCCATTGGACACCGGCGTCGCCCAGGGCGGGCACCACCGCTTCCAAAGCCAGAGCAGGCAGGTCTTTTTCCGGAAACCGGCCAAAGGGATGCAGACCGACCCCGGCCACCATTACCTGACGTCCCGGGCGAAAAGGGGTCAAGGATGTACCTCCGCGATGGGCTAGATTGCTGCCCCAATTGAGAGAACTCGAGATTCAGTGCGATATGTAAGCGCTTGGCCGTCCTTTCCAAGCCGCTTTTAAAGTCTACTGAGCCAATAAGATGGCCGGCGGTGATTATGGGCAACGGCCAGGACTTGAACCGCTCCCTCGGATTCGCGGTAAAGATCCGTAAACGGAAACCGCCCGAATCTAATGCGGCGAATATCCGGTTCGCGCTCAATAGGGTAGTCGTTTGGGGCCTCGCAAACCCGCTCCAAGACAGATTCAATTTCGGAGAGGTAGGACTCACCAAGTCCTGATTGCTGAGTCTCGTAGTAAGCGACTGTTTCTAGATGTTCGGCTTCGGCTGCGGGATGAAACTGGTATCTCACCTTAAGAGTGACCGGGCTTTCCTTCGTACCTCTTCCGCGGAGATAGGTTGCACATTCCCATTATCAAGCTCACGGGCACGACGATCGGCTTCAACAAGCCATGCTTGTTTCGATTCCTCGTCAGAGAGAGTGTCAAGGCTCAAAAGCAGCTTTTGTGCAAGTTTGGCTCGATCTTCTTGAGGCAGAAGCAGCGCCTCTCGTTCAATGGTCTGAGGGTCCATGCCATCACCTCTTTGAGTACCGTGCGCTCAGGTATTGTAACGTTACCCAGGACCTCATGCCATTCTGGGTCCGGGCTGGGCAGGCCGCCATTTGTAAACTACTTTGGCGGCGCTGGGGTCTTCCCCTTGTACAAGTCTGAGAGTCAGTTCCACCGGCATGCCTATTTGTAAGGCATCCTCTTGGCAGTCTACGAGCTCCGCTAAGACCTGTGGTCCTTCCGAAAGCTCCACTTGCGCCAGTATATATGGTACCGGCCCCGGCCATCCCGCCGGTGGGATCCGGACCACGGTGTAGCTGTATAAAGTGCCGGTTTGGCTGAATTCCATGGGTTCCAGCTTGGCCGAGGTGCAGCGTTGACAGAATGTCCCTGGGCCGAAGATCACCGTGCCGCACTCCAGGCAGCGCAAACCCAGAAGGACTCCTTTGGTGCCCTCGTCGTTGGTCAGTTTTAAGCGTCTGGTATCAACTGATTCTGGCATTGCTTGAGCGTCCTTGTAGAGGTGGAAATTTAGCTTAAACCGGCCTTGAAATAGTGTCAATATGGGCGTCGACCAGCCACCGCCCCATTGACCGGGAAGCGGCTACATGGTAGTTTGAGTTCGCCGATTAGTTAGCGAGTCTCTGGCCCTGCGCTGTCTAAAAAAGGCCGTTCCTCCAGCTGTCCTGAGCTTCAGATACACGGTCACCGGCCGGAATAATTAATTTCGATATGAGCAGTATCGCCGGACCCAATGGTCCTGGCCGCCCGATGTGGGAGATGTCCCTGGGCGAATTCCTGGACGCCGCAGTCCGCCAGAACCCCGACAAAGTTTTCGTGGAGATGGCCGGGGAGAAAGTTACTTACCGGCAACTCCAGCTAAGCGTTGGCAGAACCGCGTCGATGTTCCAAGAATTGGGCGTGGCGCCGGGGGACCGGGTCGGTCTGTTTATGCCCAATTGCCTGGAGTACCTTTACTGCTGGTTCGGCCTGTCCTTATTGGGCGCCATCAGCGTTCCCATCAACACCGCCTACAAGCGGGATGAGACCGCTTACATCCTGAACGACGCCGAGGCGGTTGGGTTAGTAACGCACCACACTTTGGTTTCCGTGGCCCGAGAAGCGTCTGCTCTCGCTTCCAGCGTGCATCATAGATTGGTTGTTGCTGAAGGACCCACCTCCGGCCCTCCCGTCGAAGGTGATGAAGAGGAGGCGGATGGGTGGACGAGCTTTGCGGACGCTCTTTCCAAAGCACAGCCCTTAACTTCGCCGGCTCCGGTTTCTCCGGATGCGGTGTCCATGTTGGTCTACACCTCTGGGACCACCGGCAACCCCAAGGGCGTTATGGTTTCGCACCAGATGTACGTTGCCGCAGGACAGGGTTTCGCCCACTGGACCCAAGCAACCCCCGATGACCGGTTCTTCACCTGCCTGCCCTTTTTCCACGCCAACGTCCAGTACTACTCGACGATGGGGTCCCTAGCGGCGGGCGCTACATTGGTGGTAGTTGACCGGTTCAGCGCATCCCGGTTCTGGGACCAAGTGCGGGCGGCCAACGCCACTGTAGTTAACTTCATCGGAATGATGATGCCGGTATTGTCCAAGCAGCCGGAAACGCCCCAAGACCGGGACAATCAGGTCCGGCTGTTTTACGGTTCACCGGCTTTTCCGCCCGAATTTTTGGAGGCGTTTCAGGAGAGGTTTGACACTGATATTATCGTCGGGTTCGGTATGACCGAAACCTGCTACGGGACGATTGAGGGGAGCGGAGATAGGCGGCGTCCATCATCTTCGGGCACGCCTCGCCGGCATCCAGACCGCCGCTTCGAAAACCATGTCCGCATCTCCGATTCGGACTCAGCAGAGCCGGTCCCTACTGGAACGGTGGGGGAGATTACCATAAAGAATCCGGCCGTGATGTCCGGTTACTGGCGGAACGAGGAGCAGACGCGCCAGTCTCTCCGGGATGGCTGGTTGTATACCGGAGATCTGGGCTGGATGGACGAAGAC
>JAKUQE010000095.1 GCA_022450395.1 Dehalococcoidia bacterium
GCCGCCACCGTAATCGACAGTCCCTTCCATGAACCAATTACCAACCAGCCGCCCCTTGATGTCGTAGTCGATCTTTCCTCCATAGGGAGCGGCCTTTCGGATGTTCTTCTCCAATAGTTGGGACCTAACCGGTTCTTGGAAGTAGTCGAAGGGGTCCACGGTGTGGATTTTCCAAGCCTCGCCTTGATAGTGTTCCGGGCCCTGAAGTCCCTCCAAAGTGACCCTGGTGTCGTGAACGCTGAAATCTATGCCCTGAGCGCCTACCTTTCCAATCACCTGCCCGGCTTTGACCCGGATAGACTGACCCCCTCGCAAGGCGCTCCAGCCCTGTGAGCCCCCCTGCAACTGGCCGGTAACTTTCAGTATTTCAGGAGCAAGACCTCCCAGGTGGATAAAAATGCTGGAAACCTTGCAAGAATGCCAGATGATGACCCGATAGTCCTCCAGGGTTCCGGTGTATCCTTCCGGCGCCGGACCGAAGGGGAAAGTCCCTATATGAACGATCAGACCGTCGGTCGGCGATTTAACATCGAAAGCGGGTGCCCAAGGTTTGAGTAGGCCACCCGACCGGACCGCTTCGGCCTGCCTCTCGTAATCCCGCAGCTTGTTGTGCACGAAGTAGGTGTGGTCGGTGGGGGTCACGTGGCTGCCGTGGAGCTTTCCTTGAGGAGTGATGTACCACAGGTTGTCCGGGTCCACTGGTGAAACAGAAAACTTCGCGTCCTCCCCATCGCAATCGGCGGGAGGCAACCACGACCCCAACCGGGGTTGTTGTTGTCCTGGCGCGGGATCCGGAGTATTTCCCGGCGTGGGGTATTCAACCGGCGGCTGGCTTTGTCTGACCGGCGGGGTGGGCGCCGGCGTGGGGAAAACTGCCGGAGCAGGATGGGCCGGTGTTGGGCCCATGTCCGGTGCGGCAGTGGGGGTTGGCGGGTCCTTTACCGGCCTCGCGGTGGGGATCGGGCTGATCAGCGTGGTGGGCGTCGGCGTGGATGTAGCCCGGACGGTTGGAGTGGGGACCGGCGTGGCAAACATTCCGGGAGTTGGCGAAAGTCCAGGGATCGATGCCGCTGGCCTTGCTTCCGGGTCTGCGGGGGCAAGTGTCGCTTGAACCCTTGGTGTCTCTGGTGTGGATCGTTGAGGGACCGGGATGGGTGTGGACGGGGCTTAGCGCAGGCGGCCAAAAGCAGGACTGTAAGTGCCATCGCCAATATTCTCAGCTTCATGTTGGTATCAATACCTTGCTCGGGCCATGGCGGGATTCTCTCGATCCCAGGCGGCACTCAGCCTACTGTAACGGACCCATTCCTTAATTTATATACCGCCGTCCGCGTTTCGATCGGGGATGCCCCGGAACGACCTGTGGGAAACGGCTTTACGGACCGGAGGTGCTGACCCTCAGTAGCAATGTGTTGCCACCCTGACCGAGTTTACGGGGCTTTAATATAATCGTCTTGCCAACGCAAAAGATTAAGTCTGGCCCCTGTGAGCTAAAGGCATGACGAAGGTTTTGGTGATCGATGACGATTCGATGGTTCGGGAGACGGTTGTCCGGCTGCTGATCTTGGAAGGCTACCAGGTAATAGAATCGGCCTACGGACAGGCCGGTTATGCCGCCGCCATATCAGACTCGCCTAATATCATCCTGCTGGACCTGAATATGCCCATCATGGACGGGTTTGAAGTGCTGCACAAGCTTAAAAGCAATCCGGAGACCGAGCGCATCCCGGTGATAGTTCTAACCGCCAGGATCGACGCCGAATCGGAACGCCGGTGCATGGCGGCGGGAGCGACGGACTATATCAAGAAGCCCTGGGGCCCGGCTGAGCTTCAGGAACGGATAGCTATCATCGTCGGCGCCAAGGAACTGGAGCGTGAAAGATACGTCACACAAAAGGCAAAGCCGCACATCTTTGGAGATATGGTCAAACCGCCGGGATTATTTGAGCCTCTCCCTTAACGATTCCTTCTGGCGATAGTGTCCGCCCTTCCCTCCCGGATGATAAAATCCCCTGAGTAAATTGCCTAGAGTTGGCTTGAGAAGCCTGTGCTCAAGGCCCTAAAAGGGGTGGCGCATTGCCGGTAACCAAACTTGAGGTCGCCAATCGTAGTCAGTTCGCCAACGGGCAGTCATTCGGCGAAATCGGTCCATACGAACTCGTTGAGGGCACGGTCCATTTTGCCGTGGACCCTCTGCATCCCAGAAATCAAATGATTACCGACCTGGACCTGGCGCCCAGAGACTCGGCTGGTCAAGTTACCATGTCCGCCGATTTCTCAGTGCTCAAGCCCGCCGAGCTTGGCCACGGCAATCGCCGGCTCCTGTTCGACGTAGTGAACCGGGGCGGGAAAACCGTCATTACTGGGTTCAACAGCGCGCCGGCGGTTACAGACCCGATGGCGCCCTTGGAACCGGGAAACGGATTTTTGATGCGCCAAGGCTACACCGTCGTCTGGGGTGGCTGGCAAGCCGATCTGCCCGATATCCCCGGATTGATCGGGTTGCAAGCGCCCCAAGCCGTCGGCCCCGGCGGTCCCTTGGCCGGGAAGATTCTCTGCCAATTTCAGTCTGATAATCCGGTACAGACCTTTTTGCTGTCCCATCGCGGGCATCGGCCTCACCCACCCGCGGACCTGGACGACCCTTCGGCCACCCTCACCGTGCGGGATCATCCCAACGGCCAGGCGATGCCCATCGACCGTGGAGATTGGTCCTTTGTGCGCCAAGAAGACGCCGAAGTGGGCTCCGACCCCAGCCATATCTACATGCCGTCGGGCTTTCTGCCGGGCAAAATCTACCAGTTGGTCTACACGACAAAGGGGAGCACGATCATCGGATTGGGCCTGGCCGCGGTCAGGGACGTGGTGTCTTTCTTGAAATATGCCGATGGAGAGGCGGGAAATCCCTGCGCTGGGGACATCGACTACGCCTACGGATTCGGCCGGTCGCAGAGCGGCCGCTTCCTCCGCCAGATGATTCACCTGGGGCTTAATGACGACGAAGAGGGGCGTATGGCCCTGGATGGGATAATCCCCCATGTCGGCGGCGCCATGCGGGGTGAGTTCAACCTCCGCTTCGGCCAGCCCTCCCAGGATATCTGCTTTATCTCGCCTGAGATGTTCCCTTTCACCGACACCACGCAGACCGACCCCGTCACCGGGGCCAAAGGGTCGATGCTGGAGAGACTGGAAGAACAGGGCCAAGTGCCCAAGATAATGTTCATCAACACCTCGGGGGAGTACTGGCGTGGCGACGCCGCGTTGATCCATACCGACTTGGGGACCGGCCCGGATGATATGAAAGACGCGGCCGAGTCCCCATCGGTGCGCCGCTATCACTTCGCCGGTTGCCAGCATGGGGTCGGTGCTTTCCCTCCTTTGGAAGTTAGGACCGGCGAAGGAAGCCGGGGACAACTGCCATTTAACAGCGTGGATTACGCCTGCCTGCTGCGAGCCGCGCTGGTTAACTTGGACCGCTGGGTGTCCGGTGGCGAACCAGCCCCGGCCAGCAAGCACCCCAGCTTGTCCGACGGGACGGCCGTGGACTCCCAGTCGGTGATGGACAGATTCACCGCGTTGCCCGGCGTTAGGGTGGCCGCCAAGACCACCCATGCGCTACGGCTGGACTACGGACCGGAAACCCACGAAGGCAGGTTAACAAAGCTGCCCGCCGAGGAAGGCCAGGAATATCCTGCTTTGGTGTCCGATATTGATGAAGACTTCAACGACCGGGCCGGCATCCGCCTGCCCGATCTGACGGTTCCAGTGGCGACCTACACCGGATGGAACCTGCGCGACGCAAGTATCGGTAATCCAAGCCTGTTCATCGGGATTTCCGGGGGATTGGCGGGTTGGACCCTGCCCTTCCCAAAAACCGCTGCAGACCGGGAATCCAGCGGAGACCCCCGGCGGTCCATAAGCGAACGCTACGACAGCCGGGATTCCTATCTTCAACAGGTGGAGAACGCCGCCCAAGGCTTGGTGGACGAGGGATATCTTCTGGCCGAAGACCTGCCGAGAGTCGTGGAGCGAGCCGGTCTGAAATACGACTATTTCACGAGTGAGACTCCCGCTGAATGAGCGATTAAGCTAGCCTGGCGAGAATCAAGATGATGCGAAGGGAAAGTGATGTTGAAACTACGTAGCCGCCTGACCCCGGTAATCGTCCCGGACATGTTAGTTTTGCTGGTGGCGGCCGTCGCTTGTGAACCCGTTGAACAACAGGGGCTGAGCCGGGATGAGATCCGGCAATTGGTTCGGGTCGAAGTTAACTCCCAGATCGAGGCAGCCAAACAGCAGATGTCTCAGGAATTTGAACCGTTCAAAGGCGATATGGAATTCCAACTGATGCAGCCGCTGAAGGAGTTGCGGTTCGAGTTCGACGACCTGAGGAACCAGGTGGAAGGAACCGAATACGTGTCAAAGTTCGATCTGGAAAGCCTCAGGCTGGACATGCAGGAGATGGGGTCCTATATCAACACTCTGGAATTTGAATACGCGCGGAGATCGGACTTGGATGAACTGCGATTCCAGATCGACGACATAAACAACAATATGGCGTTGAGAGACCTGGAATCCGGCCAGAGTTCGGACATCGCCCAATTATGGCTCGGGATTGAAGAAACTCAGGCGATGATTGAAGACGAGCGGAACCAATCGAATCTCAATCTTGATCAACTCCGGTTGGAGATACAGAATCTCGAACGGTTCTTAAACGACTTCCAAGCCAATTTCAACTTTGAACTGGACACACTTAGGTTGAGGGTGGATTCGATTCAGTAGAATCGGTTGGCATGACCAAATTTGCCGTCCAGTTATGCCTTCGCGACTAATCCGGCAGGACGGCGATCGCCTCGATCTCAATCTTCAGATCGGGGGTTCCTAAGGCTGCGATCTGCACCTGGGTGCTGGCCGGGAAGTTGCCTTCGAAATACTTGCGCCGGACTTCGCCGCTGGCCGGAGCTTCCCGCAGGTCGGTGACGAAGCTGGTGATCTTGACGATGCTGCTCATCGACCCGCCGTTGGCCTCCAGAATGGTCTGAAACTTTTGAAGGATCACCTCGGTTTGGGCCGCAATGTCGCCGGTCTCGGCGGCGGTCCCCCTGGCCGTGCTGCCCGCGATGAAGAGCATGTTGCCAAAGCGGACCGAATGGTGAAAGGCCCCTGCCGGTTGGGGCATGTCCGGGTAGTCGCGGCGGATGATTTCCATGGTATCCCTCCGTATTGGGCTAGCTTCTTTAGGTCTGGTCTTCCTTCGTGGGGAAAATGAGAGACTTTACCGTGACCGGTACCACCTCGGAAATGCCCATGGGCAGGCCGATATCCAAATAGTCCAAGTCACCCACGTCTATGCCGTCCACCACCACCACGTCCTGGCTCAGGTTCAGTTCCTCTTTTAGTATGCCGCCTAGCGACTTGGCCACGTCGGTGTCTAGAACGATGAACAACGGGGCATCTACGCCCTCGCCTTTGGTCACCACGGCGGCGATGCCGTCGGCCAGCCTTTTCAGGATGCGGTAGTTGGGCGGCTCTTCAACTTCTAAGGCTAGCGCCAATCCGGGAGCAAATCCGGCCAGGTCGAACTTGGCTAACGCGCTCTGTATCGACCGCTCTACGGAATCTTGACCGTTCATGCGGGGGCGGACCACCTGCAGACCAAAGGCCGGCAGTGAGTCTACGCCGGACAGATGGCTGGTGGCGCCGCTGGCTTGCACCGTGTACTCCCCCGCGCCTATCACCGTGGCGCGGATACCCTCATCGGCTTGCCGCACCGTCCCCTCTTTGAATACCGCCTTCAGGCTATCGCCGATATGCCGGGCATACTGGGGGCCGAGATCGCCGTAGGAGGCCGCTTCGTGGCCGTAGATGTACTCTGACACTCCCCCGGAAAACACCACGAAGTCCACCTCAGACGGACCTTGATAATCCTCCATAGGGTCTGTGATCAAGAATTCTTCTGTCACGCCGGTCAGGGGGATCTTTTGGATCACCTGTGAGAGTAGTTCGGCCATGCGGGCGGCAAATGCTTGCTTGACCGGCTCGCTGATGGACTGGCCCAGCGACAGGTCGAATCCCAGTTCGTTCAGCAAAACGATCGCCGGTCCCTCAAGCCGAGTCACCCGGTCCTCGTCGTCGAAAGCAATCAGCCGGGCGCCGACACTAACGGCCGCGGTATTCGTCACCACGCCGTTACGTATCAAGCATAGCTTGGTGGTGCCCCCGCCCACGTCGATGTTCATAACAGTGGCGTTTTCAGACTCAGATAGGGCGACCGCTCCGCAACCGTGGGCCGCCAACAGGGCCTCGTGGTTAGGTCCAGCGGAGGCGCAGATGAACTTGCCCGACTCCTTGGCGAAAAGCTCGCTTATGGGGCGGGCGTTTTCCTTCTTCAGGGCCTCGCCGGTGATGATCACGGCGCCCGTATCTACGGTTTCCGGGGTGAATCCGGCCTGCCGGTAAGACTCATGAACGAACTCTTGAATGTTGGCGGTGTCGATCAACGTTCCAGAGATGTAGGGCGTCAACAGGATTGGAGACCGGTACAAGACCTTCCGATCAGTCACTCGAAACCGGCTGGAAAAAGCGGACCCCTCCCTTCTCAGGATCAGTTGTGAGAAAACCAGATGCGAGGTAGACGAGCCGATGTCGATGCCCACACTGCGGATGGTGAGCATCTCCATGCCCTCAATGTCCACGACCTGGCCCACGTCGCCAAAATCGTCTAGGTCATCGTGAGGGTCATCCGGAAAATGGTCATGGCTATGGTCGTGATCGTGAAGCCCGTCTTCGAATTCGTCGTGATCCATAGGGCGCAATTCTCCAGTTGACCTACTGGGCCGCAGTCCGGTAGTCCCACTCGTAGTCCCGGTCTTTGTAAGCTTGGTCAGGCATGAGGCTGGTTAGGCCGCGCTTGGCCAGCTCCTCCTCGAACTTCTCGCGAACCCAGGGCTCCTCATCCGCGTATTCGATCTGGTCGTTAGACAGATCGCCCACCGATTCGTCGGTATAGCCGTGGAACTGGCGTGGTGGATGGAGGGCCAGGTATCGCGCCTTGGCGCCGCCGACGTTGAAGTGCTGGTGGAACCACCGGTTGGGCGGGACCAAAGCGCTGCCTTCCTGCCAGGGCGCCACTATTTTTTCTTTGCCTTCCTCCCACAGGATCGTGTAGCCTTCACCCGCGGGAATGACTATGACCCGGCCGGGTCCGTGGCGATGGGCCTTTTTGTAGAGTTGGGGGGCGAAGACGGACATATGAGAGGACATTTCCGAGCCGGGGAATTGGATGTAGACGCTGTGGCCACCCGCTCCCCGGGATTCGTTGCTATCTAGCTGGTCCCAACTCTGCATGTCGGGGAAAAAGTTGCCCCGCCAAAGGAAGCCGCGGCGCCCCCGGCGATCGGCCCGGGGCACTGCCTTGGCTTCGGAATAGAATTCTCTACCCTCTACCTCCGGGGCGTCGTAGGGGTTGTTAAAGAAGAAGGCGGGGTCCGGGATCGTGGACATGGCCAGAGGCAGGTAGTTGTAATGGAGCAACCTGACCGGGAGATCTCCCCGGGTGTTGCTGAACTGATGGAAGCGGTTGCGTTCCAGCAGGAAGATGCTGTGTTTCTGCCACTCCACCGTCTGCCGCCGGGAGTCTCCCGCTCCCCAAACGCTGGTCAGACCTCTTCCTTCGACGACGTAGACCACTTCGTCGACGGATAGTTTGAAGGGCGGCAGGGACTCTCCGGGAGGAATCTCGCTAACCCTGGCTTCGATGATTCCTTCCTGCCCCATGAGTTGGATGAAAGCAGCGTGACAACCCCGCTCCTCCCACCAGCCTAATTCCAGTGTCCTGAGGTCGGGAATGAAGAAGCCCGTGTGAATGGGAATCCCCACCGACTGCATCCAAGCGTCGTAGGTGTAGACGTTTATCCCGATGTGTGTCGTTGCTACGTCCTCGGAACTGTCTAGGGTACCCCACGTTTCAACCATGACACTTCTCCTTATCGCCAGCCTCGGAGCAAGGCGGTCTCTAGGGAAGGCACGCCTGCATCGGACGGATTCTAGCAAGCCTAATCCGATGGGTCAAGCATGGCCGGTTTGCAAGGGGAGGTCACGTCTCCTTTGCCGGAATGACGGGGGTGGGGTATCGAACCGCTTTCATCAGAACCTTAGAGTCTCTGAATACGAAGTGGGACGGAGGGCTGTTCGCACTGGAAAGTGATTGTCGACGATGAATCTGGCTCCCCAAACGTCCTGGTAACGTTAGGGCCGTGGGGTTGGTATAATGCGGGCAAATTTCTCCTCGCCTTTTCCCAATGCCAATACACCTTAGGTGGAGGCGTCCATGGCATCGGTCCTTATCTTCGCGTTTGACGGGCTCCAACCGGCTCAGGTGATACCTGATCTGATGCCTAACCTATCGTCGCTGGCGGCCAACGGAGTCACCTTTACCAACCACCATCCCGTGTTTCCCTCGGTTACCAGGGCCAACGTTGCCAGCCTGGCCACCGGACTTTATCCGGGAGGGCACGGATTGGCGGCGAACACTTTGATGATGCGTGAATTCGATCCTACCCAGGTATTTTCAGCTTTGGAGCCCAAGTTGGCTGAAGTCGCCGCGAAAACCGGGCGGGTGCTGCTGGCTCCCACCCTGGCGGAGATTCTGTCCCAGAACGGCCAGGAGTACTTGGCGATAGGCGTGGGTACCAACGGCAATGCCTACTTGCAGAACCCCACGGCGGAGCGTGACGGAGGCGCGACCATCCACCCCGATTTTACCCTTCCCTACGGTCTGCATGAGGATATCACCGCCCGATTCGGACCCTGGCCCGATGAAACTAGGCCCAACACTCCTAGAATGGCCCAGGCCGTTAAGATCATGACCGAATACATCCTCCCGGAGCGTATGCCTGCTGTTTCGCTCATCTGGTCGTCAGAACCGGACAAGTCGCAGCACGACCAGCCGGTGGGTTCCGATCTTTCCAACGCCGCGGTCAAAGAGGCCGATGAACAGTTTGGGATCCTGATGGACTGGTTGAGCCAGTCTGGCCGCGCCGCGGATACCAACGTGATAGTGATATCCGACCACGGTTACTCCACCATCATCACCACGGTAAACGTCGAAGCTTTGGTGCGGGAGGCCGGCTTCCCGCCGAGTGGCGAGCCCGGCGGCGTGGCGGTTGCCAACAATGGCGGCGCTGTTCTGTTCTACGTTACCGATGGGGACGCCGATACCGCCGAGCGCTTGGCGGAGTGGTTGATGGGACAGGAATGGTGCGGGACCGTCACCGCGTCCGACGCCGTTGGTGAGATTCCGGGCACTCTGCCGGCGTCGGTGGTTGGCAACCAGGGGCCTCGAGGACCCGAGATCACGATGTCATTCCGGTGGAGCTCGGAACCCAACAGCACCGGCTACCAAGGAAAGGTATTCTCCACGGGCGGGGGTCCCGGCAGGGGTCAGCATGGCTCCATGAGCAAGCACGAGATGAACAACGTGATGTTCGCCTGGGGTCCCGGTTTCAAACAGGGCATCACCCTGGATGTTCCCTCGGGTAATATCGACGTGGCGCCCACCATATTGAACTTGCTGGGCCTGCCGGGTGGCGATGCCATGGACGGCCGGGTGCTGGCGGAGGCGCTGGCCGGCGGTCCCGACCCCGAGACCGTTGACTGGTCTGCCGAGCTTTACAACACGGAGCGCCGGCTGAAAGAAAAGGTATATCGTCAACAGATCAAGCTTTCGGTTGTGGGCGAAACCACCTATGTCGACCAGGGCAACAGCACGTTGGGGTGGCGGTGAGTTGTATCGCGGGATGTTACCATTGGGCGCCGGATTACCCTGCCAAAAGATAAGGAGTAGAAATGGCTGCAAGCGATGTGATTAAAACTTCTCTGGAACGTAACTGGGGGATGGTGGACCGGGCGGTGGACGGTTTGGACGATGCTATGTTAGGCCGCCTGATAGACGGCCAAGTCAACTCTATCTCCTGGTTACTCTGGCACATGACCCGCGTGGTAGACGTTTTTATCCAGACACGGCTTCAAGGCAAACCCCAACTGTGGGTCCAAGACGGATGGTGCGAGAAATGCGGCCTGAGTGAAGATCCGGAAACCACCGGACAGGGCTGGTCGGCTGAGCAAGTCGCCGCTTGGAAGGTGCCTTCCCGGGTGGTTCTTTTGGGGTATTTCGAGGCAACCAAAACCGAAGCCAGGAAATATCTGGACGGCCTGTCCGATGCTGACTTGAACGCAACCCGCATCGTGCCTCCGGCCACCGAACCTCGGTCTGTGTCCGAAATGCTGGGCATCCTGGTCTTCGACAACGTGACCCACGGGGGCCAGATCGCCTTCCTCCGGGGCTATTTCGAGGGAAGGGGCTGGTTTATCCCGTGATTCCCTTGCCGCCGGCGCCGGATTCGCCCACCAGATCCCAAGCTTTTTCGATCTTGCCCAACGCAAAGTTCCCACTATGACATCCAGACAAGGTGTCCCGGACATCGTGTTGCACAACGGCAAAGTGCTCACGTCGGCCGCTGATGGCGTGGTCCACCAAGCCTTGGCCGTCAGTGGAAACTCGATACAGGCCGTTGGTAGCGACCGGGATATGCTTGCCTTATCGGGCGCTGGGACCGAAGCTATCGACCTTCAAGGACGCACCGTTATTCCCGGTATCATCGACATCCATGCCCACATGGACCGGGAGGGTTTGAAAAGGGCTTGTCCGTCTCTGGAGGGTCTACGGTCGATCGACGATATTCTCGCGGCCATCAAGCGATTGGTGGATCAAACGACCCCCGGTGAGTGGGTGGTCACCATGCCGGTGGGCGACCCTCCGAGCTACGTGGACGTCCCCCAAACTCTTCAGGAGGGCCGGTATCCCAACCGCTGGGAGTTGGACCGGGTCTCACCTCAAAACCCGGTGTACATCCGGGGGATCTGGACACCGTGGAACGTGCCGCCGTCGGTTGCCGTGGCCAACAGCCTGGCGTTGCGATTGGCTGGGATCGACTGCGATACTCCTTCGCCCGACCCCAGTGTGACCATCGACCGGGACGCCCAAGGGGAACCCACCGGCATCTTGATCGACACCGCCAGGTTTCCGTCCCTGGAATTCACGCTGATGAAGGTCGTGCCCCGGTTTACCCACGCACAACGGGTAGAAGCCCTGAAAGAGTCCATGACCCTCTACAACTCCGTGGGGACCACCGGGACTTACGAGGGGCACGGCGTGGCTCCGGAAGTGCTACGGGCCTACAAGGAGTTGTGGGATGAGGGGCGGATGACCGTGCGCTCCCACATGGTGTTGAGCCCGGCTTGGCGATCGGTTAAAGAAGCGGCCCAGGAGATGGACCGGTGGGGCCATTCGGCGTCGGGCGCCGGGTACGGCGACGATATGTTGCGCATCAGCGGCTATTACATCCAGTACCGTGGCAGCCGCTACACCTCCCGGGCACGCTCCGCCGAGCTTCCCTTCACCGGTTGGGCCGGGTTCGCCCAAAGTTACAATCCTCCCGGGCGCTTCCGCCGGTTGGTGAGATTGGCCGCCCAGCACAACCTGAGGGTAAATACGATCGTGCGGGACAACTTGGACGAGGTGCTGAGCATCTTCGAGGAGGTTCACCGGGACATGCCCATCGACGGCCGGCGGTGGATACTGGCCCACATCCGGGAGACCACCGGCCGCCAACTGGACCGGATCAAGGCGATGGGGTTGGTTCTGGAGACCATACCGCTGACCGAGCTGTGGCTGCGAGGCGGGCCGTTGGCCGACGACTCCCAGGCGGCTGCTCTGGCCGTTCCCCACCAGACGTATCTGGAGCGGGGCGTGCCCTTCGGATTCGGCACCGACAACAAGCCCTACAATCCCTTCATGACCCTCTGGTCGGCGGTGACCCGCCAGGAGCGCCACACCGGCAAGGAGTTGGCCCCGGAGCAACGTCTTAGCCGCTTGGAGGGCCTGAAGGCTTTTACTTTGGGCGGCGCCTACTTCACCTTCGACGAGGACCGGCGCGGTTCCCTGGAGCCGGGCAAGCTGGCCGACCTGGCGGTACTCTCAGACGACCTATTAACCGTTCCCGAAGACGACATTCCCAACCTGCACTCCCTGCTCACCATGGTCGGCGGCCGGGTGGTGTACCAGAACGGGGAACTTTAGCCTGCTTTACGGTAACCCCAGGCTAAAAAACCACCACCGACCTGAGCACTTCTCCCCGCTCCATCTTGTGGAAGGCGTCTTCCACGCCATCTAGCGGGATCGTTTCGGAAACGAATCTGTCCAGGTCCAGGCGGCCCTGCAGGTACAGGTCGATGTACATGGGGAAGTCCCGGCTGGGCAGGCAGTCGCCGTACCAGGAAGACTTGAGGGAGCCACCCCGTCCGAAAAGCTCGATCAGGGGCAGTTCGATCTTCATGTCCGGGCTGGGCACGCCCACCTGCACCAGGGTGCCGGCGTGGTCTCGGGCGTAAAAGGCCTGCTCGTAGGTTATCGGGCTGCCCACCGCTTCAATGGCCACATTGACGCCGTTGCCCCTGGTAAGCTTGCGTATGGCCTCCACCGGGTCGGTCTGGGAGGCGTTGATGGTGTGGGTCGCGCCGAATTCCTTGGCCCACTCCAGCTTACGGTCGTCGATGTCGACGCCGATGATGGTGTGGGCCCCGGCCAGACGGGCTCCGGCGATGGCGGCATCGCCAACACCCCCGCAGCCGAATACCGCCACCGAATCGCCCCTGATGACACCGCCGGTGTTGATGGCGGCTCCCAGTCCGGCCATAATGCCGCATCCCACCAGCCCAGCGGCCTGGGGGCTGGCATCGGCGTTAACTTTCACCGCCTGCCCTGCGTCCACCAGTGTCAACTCGGCGAAAGCGCCGATTCCCAGGGCCGGCGAGAGGGGCGTGCCGTCGGCCAGGGTCATTGGTTGTTGGGCGTTGCGGCTGGCGAAACAGTACCAGGGACGGCCTCGCAAGCAGGACCGGCAGGTCCCGCATGGGGAGCGCCAGGCGATGATTACGAAGTCCCCCGGCGCAACGTTGCTCACGCCGTCTCCCACGCTCTCCACTGTGCCCGACGCCTCATGTCCCAGGAGGAAGGGGAAGTCGTCGTTTATCGCCCCTTCCCGGTAGTGCAAGTCGGTGTGGCAGACACCACAGGCTTTGACGCGGATCAAGGCCTCACCGGGACCCGGATCGGGCACCAGGATGTCTTGTAGCTTCACTGTTGCGCCTTTGGCGCCGGCGATGATTCCTCTGACCTGGTGGGGCATTTCTTAGCTCCTTACGCCTTTGGATGTTGGACCGAGGGACCCGTTTCCTGATTCCCCAGTTCCCGGAAAACTTTGTCCTTCTACGATCGGAATTAAGTGGGATGCTGCCAGCTCTTTCCCCAGCCGCCGTCAAACACCACCTCTTCCAGCGCCTTGCGCCTGGTGGGACCGTATCCCACGCCTTCGGCCGGAAACCCGATGGGCAAATGAGCCGCTGTAGCTACGCCTTCCGGGATATCGAGCATCTGTTTGATCTCTTCTTCAAACCTCATCTGCCGGGGAGTCAAACAACTGCCAAGCCCCATCCCGCGCGCCGCCAATAATATGTTCTGAACGGCGGGATAGATGGATGCAGCCGAAAAGGTGCCGTTGTCGTTTGCCTCTATGCAGGCAAGTATGAACA
>JAKUQE010000096.1 GCA_022450395.1 Dehalococcoidia bacterium
CCCTTCTCCCGCCCAACCCACGTCCTTCGCCAACGGCCGGTACCAGGTCAAACGGTTCCTGGGCGAAGGCGGCAAGAAAAAAGTCTACCTGGCACACGACACAATTCTGGCCCGTGAAGTCGCCTTCGCACTGATCAAATCCGACGGTCTGGATGAGACGTCCCGCACTCGGATTACACGGGAGGCCCAAGCTATGGGCCGGTTAGGCTCCCACTCCCACATAGTTACCGTGTTCGACCTGGGCGAGGAAAACGGCCAACCCTACATGGTCACCGAGCTCATGGGCGGCGGCGACGTAGAAGGGGTGATCGAAACCGCCGAGGACCACCGGCTTCCACTGGAACAAGCAATCAAGATCGCCCAAGAGACCTGCCGGGGCATGGAATTTGCCCACAGCCGGGGCATCGTCCACCGCGACTTAAAACCGGGTAACGTGTGGTTGACAGAGGACGGCATCGCCAAGATCGGCGACTTCGGCCTGGCGGTGGCCCTGGACCGGTCAAGATTGACCACCGAAGGGATGATGGTGGGGACCGTGTCTTACATGCCCCCGGAGCAGGCCATGGGCGGCGAGGTCACCCCCCGGTCCGACCTGTATTCCCTGGGAGCCATGCTCTACGAGATGGTCACCGGCCGGCCTCCGTTCTTGGGAGACAACTCCGTGGCCATCATCGGCCAGCACATAAACACGCCGCCAGTGGCGCCAATCTGGCACAATAACGAGTGCCCACGTTCCCTGGATGCTCTGATTCTGCGCCTGTTAGCCAAAGACCCGTCGGAACGCCCCGAGTCGGCCAACGACGTATTGTCCGCCCTGGACGCCATAGACCTCACCGAAGCCCCCCCTTTGGTAAAGGGGGATGGGGGGATTTCGGACCCCCACGCCCTGGACAGCCTGGCGGGTGGAGTATTCGTTGGTCGACAGAAAGAGATGGGCGACCTGAAGGCGTGCCTGGAGGACGCATTGTCTGGGCGGGGACGCCTGGTCATGCTGGTGGGCGAGCCGGGCATCGGCAAGACCCGCACCGCCCAGGAATTAGCCACCTACGCTGGACTGCGCCATGCCCAGGTATTGTGGGGCCGCTGCTACGAAGGGGAGGGCGCGCCTCCCTACTGGCCCTGGGTACAGGCTATCCGATCCTACGTAAGGGATAGAGACGCGGAGGAGCTGAGGTCGGAGATGGGCGCGGGAGCGGCGGACATCGCCGGGATAGTGTCCGACGTCTCGGAAAAACTGCCAGGTCTGTCGGCGCCGCCGGAATTGGAGCCGGAGCAAGCCCGGTTCCGGCTCTTTGACTCCATGACCGCCTTTCTGAAGACAGCATCCCAACGTCAGCCATTGGTATTGGTGCTGGACGACCTGCACTGGGCCGACCATCCATCACTTCTGTTGCTGGAGTTCGTGGCTCGGGAGCTGGCTGGGAGCCGCCTACTAGTCATCGGCACCTATCGAGACATGGAGTTGTCCCGCAGGCATCCGCTGTCCCTGACTTTGGGAGAGTTGAACCGGGAGAGGCTTTTCCAGCGGGTCCTGTTAAGAGGCCTGGCACAGGAAGACGTGGGCCGTTTCATCGAGTTGGTCTCGGGTATCGCACCACCCCAGGGCATGGTGGAGGCGGGGTATCGGCAGACCGAAGGAAACCCCCTGTTCGTTACCGAAGTGGTGCGGCTGCTGGTGCAGGAAGGAGAGCTGACCCAGGAAAGAGCCGGTCAGCGGGATTCTTGGAGCGTCCGCATCCCCGAAGGCGTGAGGGAGGTGATCGGACGGCGGTTGGACCGGTTGTCGGAGCGGTGCAACGAGACGTTGACCATTGCGTCGGTCATTGGCCGGGAATTTACGCTGGGACACCTACGGCCCCTAATCGAAGACGTAAGTGACGACCGGTTGTTGGAGGTGCTGGAGGAGGCGCTGGCGTCGCGGGTGATCGAAGAGATGACAAGCTCGGGTGGGCGCTATCAGTTTACCCATGCCTTGATCCAGGAAACACTGGCGGAAGAGTTGTCGACGACCCGGAAAGTACGGCTACACGCACGGATCGCCGAGTCCCTTGAGCAGTATTATGTGGACGACGCCGAGGCCCATGCTGCAGAACTGGCGCATCACTTCAATGAGGCCCAAACCGTTTTGGGCACGGAAAAGCTGGCCCACTACTCTCTCCTGGCTGGGGAACGCTCTTTGCCCGGTTTTGCCTGGGAAGAGGCTCTCGGTCACTTTTCAAGGGGGCTGGCGGCAAAAGGCGAACCCTCGACCGGCGATCGCCCGGCATCCGACGTCGAGGCGGCGGAGCTGTTGACGGGTTTGGGCCGGGCTCAGGCAGCTACCCTACCCAGAAACCGTATACCGGAAGCAATCACGACGCTGAAGCGAGCGTTCGATTATTACGCCAACGTTGGAGACCTGTCCCAAGTTGTGTCCATTGCCGAGCAGTATCTCCCGCCAATGACCGGGATAAACACGGAGATGGCTCAAATTGTTGGCCGTGCCTTGGAGTTGGTGCCGCCTGACTCCGTTGAGGCCGGGCGTCTCTGGTGTAGCTATACAAAGTGGACAGGTATCGAGGGTGGTAATCACCAGGAAAGCCAGGGAGCATTAGACCGGGCCCTGGAAATCGCCCACCGGGTCGGGGACTCCGGCCTTGAAATGACGGCATTGACTATCGGTGCCCAGGTTGAGGCCTTCCACCTGCGTCTGCCGGACTGCCTAGACAAGAGCCTTCGGGCCATAGAACTGGTGCCGAAGGCTGACAACCTCCGAAACGAAACCGTAGCTCGGTTCTTCGTAGTATTCGCATTTATCACCATGGGCCATACCGACCAGGTTATCCCGGCGTTGGCAGCCTGTCTCGATTCGGCTCAAAAGCTCCGTGATCGCTATTGGTTAAGGATCGCGTATTGGGGCCACGAAATCCTATTCCGGCTGGTGGGCGATTGGCCAATGGCCAGAGAATTCAGTAACCGGGCCTTGGCCGACAATGTCGACGCTCGTTTCCTCGCCCGGCGGGCTATGCTGGAATACCAAGTGGGCGATTTCGACCAGGGCGAGTCTCACTTAAACCGTTTGTGGGAAATCACCGGTACGGCAGCGAGTCTCGACAACACTTCTCCCGTTAGTGTGGTACCCTCTTTGACCCGAATTAGCGGATCGACCGAGGGGTTGGACATTGCGGAGTCGGTGGCCCAAAATGCTTTAGCTTCCCCTGATTGCACACCGTTTACTGCCAACTTCGCCCATTGTACTCTGGGGTTGTTGGCAATAGAAAAAAACGATGCGATTGCTGCAGCTAAACAATACGCGGCATTGGAGCCCTACCGAGGGACTATCCCGATGTCCGGTTTCATCGCCATCGACCGCCTCCTTGGTCTCCTGTCCCAGACCATCGGCAACCTGGACCAAGCAGCAACCCATTTCGAAGACGCTTTGGCCTTCTGCCGAAAGGCGGGCTACCAGCCGGAACTGGCCTGGTCCTGCTGCGACTACGCCGACATGCTAAAAGAGCGCGATGCTGAGGGGGACCGGGCCAAGGCCATGTCCCTGCTGGACGAGTCCCTGGCTATCTCCAGCGAACTTGGTATGCGTCCGCTGATGGAGCGGGTGCTGTCGCGGCGGGAGATACTTAAGGCATAACCATAACCAGTGGTCACCAAGAACATCATGACCAAGGGGAAACTATAAGGACGATGGCTTGCTGCATACGCCAAAAGGTCCCTCCCTTGATCAATTAAGTAGATAGTAAATAGTCACAGATATGAGGATGTAATGAAACAGCCAGGTGTTAAGGCCCTCACATTTGATGTGGGAGGAACCGTATTTGATTGGAGAGGCACAATCGAAGGGGAACTTAAGACGTTGTCAGCTGATAAGGGAGTTGATGTTGATGTACGTCGGTTCGCCTCTGACTGGCGCAGTGGGATGTTTGAGATGCTGACCAAGGTAAAGTCCGGAGAGCTTTCAAAGATGAATGCTGATGAGATTCATCGACGTGTGTTGGATGAAGTTCTTGAGGATCATGATTCTATCCTCTTATCAACTGAAGAAAGGGATGACCTAAATCAGGTGTGGCACCGGTTGAAGACCTGGCCGGATGCCGTTGAAGCTATACACAAGCTGCGTAGCTGCTATACGGTTGTAGTGTTGACCGTATTAAGCTACGCAATAGTTGTGGACAGCTCAAAATACAATAATCTAGGTTGGGATGGCATACTATCGTGTGAATTTTTGGGACAATACAAAAGCCATCCGAGAGCCTATCAGGAAGCCGCTGAACTTCTTGGTTGTGAGCCAGGAGAGGTGATGATGGTAGCGGCGCACGCAGGTGATCTCAAGAGTGCCAAAGACGCCGGACTAAAATCGGCATACGTACATCGGGAAGATGATTGGTATCGGGTGTATCCGACAGATGAGCCCATTCACCCTCTCGATACTTTTGATGTGAGTGCATCTGACTACGATGAGCTGGTTAAAAAACTAACCTAATTATCCCTGGAGTCCATCTTGAGCCAAATGAACACAGCGCGGACGCGATCGGGCGAATCGCTCGACCAAACACCGCCGCTTGGTTTCCAAAGGCCGCCTAATGGCGGCTTTCCAATTTGGGCTTGTCAAACAACTAAGCTCCTCGCCTTGATTCTCGGACTCCTGAGGCGATCGAATCGCTCGTCACCCAAATCGGCCAGTTCCGGCGCCTCACCCTTAAAATGCTCCCCTGTTCATGCAAACCATGGCCGAAGTTAACAGGCAACAAATAGGTCCCAACAATTTGTTGCGGGTGTCTCGAGATTGGCGGCTCGCCGTTTCTACCGGCACCCGCACCGTTGACGTGGGCCTAATTCCGATCGTTAGAGTAAAATAGCTCTGCCTTATTCCCGTGAAACAATCTTGAAGCCAGGAGGGGACCATGCCAGACCTGACCTCGATGTCCGCCGCGGTAGGAGCGTTGCTCAAGGAACGGCAACAAACCATCGCTGTGACGGAATCATCTTGCGGTGGATTGATTTCCGCGTCACTGGTGGCCGTGCCGGGTTGCTCGGCCTTTTATGTGGGAGGCGCCACCATCTATACCCGTACCGCCCAGTACGGTCTCCTTCATGTGGCTGAGTCTGCGTTTGAAGGGATTCTCTCCAGTACTGAACCGTATGCTCTGATGAATTCCAGGAACGTGCGTGCGGCGCTGGGGACCACCTGGGCTTTGAGCGAGACCGGCGCCAGTGGGCCCACCGGGAGCAGTCACGGTGATGATCCAGGTCACTCCTGCATGGCCGTGGTCGGCCCCGTTGAACGGTCGATTACCGTCGAGACACGCGTCGCCGACCGGGAGGCGAACATGTGGATTTTTGCGAAGGCGGCTTTGGAGTTGCTGGAGAAGTGCATACGGGAGTCTGCCTGACGCTACGAAGGATCATCCATGATAGTTGAAGCAGGTGCTGTACCGGCGGGAGATACTGAAGGGCAATGGCCAAGCATTGGAAGCTGTATCTTGGCTGAAGGCCGTCGAGTGAGCATTTTTCGAGCTAAGATTTAAGGCCGTCATGCCTTCAGTTGTCAGACGGGAACGGTCGAGGCCCACGGCCATTCCGAAGTCGCCGATCTTGGCGATGCCAACTGACGTCATCCAGACGTTACCCGGCTTAATAACCGCTGACCCCGACGGTCGATTCGTATAAAGAGGCCGGGAGCACTCCATAAAAGGCGTCATTCTCCTCTTCAATGACCGCGATGGCCTTATTGAGCATGTTCCCAATGTCGAACTTGAGATCCTTCGATGGGGGAACAAGGTGACCATCCGTGTGGTCGTTGACGGTCTCTGGATGCAGCATTATAGTTCGCCTTATCCCAGAAGTCGCATGGCTAAAGAAATCTACTCGATCTGGGATAATTGGCTAACATGTGTTCTGAGGAGACCGGGAATGTACATGGTGAGAAACGTCTGGAAGTGTGCGCGAGGAAAGGTGCCTGAGTGCTTGGAGGTTGTGAAGGAGGTTAGGGCTTCGTGGGCCAGCGATGGCAATACAACGGGCAAAATCTACTTGGATTATACAGACCGAATGGATACCATCGCATTTGAGATCGAAGTGGAAAGCCTAGATGAGTACTTTAATAATCAGCGTACCAATTACCACGAGCTATCCCCCGAGACTGAAGAGTCTGTCAGACACTTTAATATCAATACAGTAGAAGGCAACCGCCAGATCTGGGAGGTCGTTCCATAGAATAATTGCGATAGGCATCGGGCCTCTAATGGAGCTGGTGCTGTCGCGGCGGGAGATACTGAAGGCGTAGGGGAGTTGTGATCAGAGACTAAAACTATCTCTTGTTCGTCGCAATCGGCCACGGGCTCCTTTGACCAATTGATCGCCGCAGCACCGCTAACCCGTGTTTCTAGTGGAGATTACCTTTCCCTCGTTTACCTGCTACGACTTTGGCACAACCGAGTCTATCAACACACGCTTTCAGGGCGAGCCACCACTGGTTTCAGGAGACCATAGGCAAACGAGAAAGGCGACTCTACTGACTCGTGGTGACCCCCAACAGATAAGGGGGAACCAACAGATCCAAATTCTTCTAAGGCCGGGATTCCGTGGGCAGGGGTAGGTTTGAGATTATTCCGTCGTCAGCCAGGGCCGCGATCTCTTCCCCAGACAATCCGGCGATCTCCCTCAGAATCTCCTCATTGTGCTCGCCCAAGGCCGCCACACTGTGGATACCCATGGAAACGCCCGGCATTCGGAAGGGACGTCCGGCATATTTCCGGGGGCCGGCTTGAGGCGCGTTGACGTTTACAAACTCTTCTATGTATTCCCGCTCTTGGAGATGAGGATTGGCCACCAGGTCCTCTGCCGTCAACACCGCGCCTGCGGAGACGCCATTTTCTTGAAGATGAATCATCAACTCTTGATCATCTTGGGTACTCGTCCACCCCGCTAGGTGTTCGCCCAGTTGGCGCCGGTGGCTCCAGCGGCCTTGGGCGGTGTCGAAGCGATGTTCGACCGCCCAAGCCGGGTCGCCCATGGCCTTCGTTAGGCGCCGCCATTCATCGTCGGTGGACACCACGATGGTGATCCAGCGGTCTTCGCCGCGGCACGGGAAGACGTTGTGGGGCGACTTCCACAGATGACCGCACCCCAGGCGGGGACGGGATATGCCCCTTTGCGTTTCCAGGATAGCCGGGCCGATGGCCGACACGCCGGTTTCCTGCATGGTGAGGTCGATACGCATGCCCTTGCCGGTCTTTTTGCGTTGATACAGCGCCAGCAGCAGGGCATAGGCCACGTTGTTGCCCACCGAGTGATCCATGTAGTTATTGCTGGCCCGCCGCGATGGGCCGTCTTCATAGCCGGTCAGATAGGACATGCCGCAGGAGGCATCGACGGTACGGGCCCGGGACCCGGCCCTGCTCCATGACCCAGTGTAGCCGAAGGCGGTGGAGCTCAAGGTGATGATCCTGGGATTCAGCTTGCTCAGGCTCTCATGGTCGAATCCGTAGCGTGCCATAGTGCCGGGGCGGAAGTTATCCGTCACGATGTCGCATTCTTGAGCCAGCTTGAGGAAAACTTCTTTACCCCGTGGGTCGGCCACTTCCAGACAAAGGCTCTGCTTATTCCGGGCGCCAAAGTAGGCCAGGTTTCCACCCTCGTTCCACCATTCTTCGCTGGGCTGCCCGCCGGGGAAGGGCCCGGACTTGCGGTCCTGCAGGTGGACCACACTTTCCACGCGGATGACCTGGGCGCCCAGATCCGCTAAGAAAGAGGTCCCCCAAGGCAGGGCGTGCACCTGCTCTAAAGTGAGAACGCGCACACCCTCGAGAATACGATTTTCCGGCATAAAACTCTTCCGTATCCGGGCCGGCCAAACTGCCACCCGGAGTCGATCTGTGTCGGGGCTAACTGGGGTGCTTGCCGAACATGATCCAGCCGCCGCTGCTGGGGGTGACAAAAGCCGCCAGCGCCGTCTCAGCGCGTACCGTGACCTGCCGCGGGCCAGCGGCCCCCCGAAGCTGCTGGATACTGTCGGTGTACATGGCAGTGCGGGTACGGCCGTTCCCTAGGTTGCCACCACTGGAGCTAAAGGGATGGGGACCCTCCACCCTGATGTCATCGGCATAGAAGGCGAAGGCGTCGCCCCGCTTCACGCCGTGCCATTGGAAGGCCTCCAGATAAAACTGTGTCATCGTCGCGTAACCGTCATACGGGTTGAAGATGTCCACGTCCGCCGGACCGAGCCCGGCGCCCTCGAACATTCTTTTAGCCGCCCGGTCGGTCCAGTCCTCTATCTCATCCAGGTCCGGCTGGGTGGTGCGATTAGGGAAGTTATGTTGTGAATGGTTGAGCACGTACACGGGAGGTTGCTTCATATCCCGGGCGCGTTCGGCGGTGGTGAACAGGTAGGCCGCCGATGCGTTGACCGGCCGGTCGCAATCCCACAACCGCAGGGGATTCAGGATGTACCGCGACGTCACGTAGTCCTCAACGGTAAGTTGTTCCAGCCCGTGGCTGGCGTTGTAGCCCCACGGAGTCAGCAGTCCATTCCGGTGCTGGTTGATCACGAAGGGAGCCAGATCATCGTGGGTGCCTCCGTATTTGAGGCAATACTGGTTGTGGGGGAAGATGTTGATGAAGTCGTTGCCGCCGTGGTTGCCCCACGGCGCCACCCACTGGCGAGCGCCCTTGGCGTAGTCCTCGGCGTTCTCTCCCCCACGGCGGTACCGGCCTTCCAGATTTCCCGTGGGGTAGATCACCAGACAGGTGTTGCATTTCCCGTCGGCCACGGCTTGCGCAGCCATGCCCATCATCTCGCCGATGGTCGGCACGCCGGTCGGAGCGAACTTGACGTTAGGCAACTCCATCACTTTGGCCAGCCATTCACCGTTGATCAATGTAAGCCCCAATTCCGAGTCGTAGGGCGGGTCGAAGTAGGGACGTGGCGCCCAGTTGGACGCGGTACCGCCACTGCCGCCGGCGATGTGGCTGTCGCAGCAGATGATTCCGTCTATCTGGGCGGGAGTTACACCCGCGTCCTCCATGGCAAGTTTGCAGGCCAAGATGGTGTATGCGCCCAGGGTTTGGTCCATGGATCTCTCATCCCAGCGCCGGTCAACGGGGGAGTGACCGTATCCGGCCACCGCGACCTTGCCCCGGTGGTCCCACACCCCCAGCCCGTCCTTATCTCTTCGCCACTGATACTGGTTTTGCGTAGCCATCATTCACCCATTTTTTGATGATAAATAATAATGCCGTTCGAGAAAACTGAACAATCAGCCAACGACCTTCCATTCGTGGATCAGTTGGTCCGGCGCAACCTCTTCAAACATCACCTCGACAGCCGACCCCACCGGGACTTCATAGGGTGGGACTCCCGGAAGGTTGGAGTAAAAATTGACGCTGGTATCTTCGTCCAGCGTGATCAACGCCAAGTTGTAGGGTTGGTCGGGCATGCGACGGTTCAGACGCCCGTCCTCAATCACGATGTAGGTCGAGATATGGCCCTTACCTTCGACATCTTTCCATTCCAACTTTTCACCAGAGCCACAGAACTGGCATGCCGGTTTCGGCGGGTATTGGAGCCTGTCACAAGCGGCGCAATGTTGCAGAATCAACCGTTTGTCATTAACGCCGTCCCAAAAAGTCTTGCTCAACTCGTCGGCGACTGGGATTATCTTGGGCATATTCCCTCACATGTCTCTTCGTTGACCGTCAACAAATAACCCACGCCTGTGAATCGGACAGTGGGTCACCGCAGGAATAGTAACTCTGAGTCTCTTTTCTGTCTACTATATGGTTCGCGGCTAAAGAATCACTTTCTTGTCTTTTAGAGCCACCATGTCATCCCAAGAGTAACCCAGCAAGCCGATGAGGGTCTCCTCCGTGTTCTCTCCCAGAGCCGGGGCCATTTTCCTCGTAGACAGGGGCGTCTTGCTATAAGTGACGGGCGTTTGCAACCAATTCGAAGGCCCTATGGCCGGGTGGTCGTACTCGACGATGTAGTCGTTGGCCACAACCTGAGGGTCCTTTGGCAGGTCCAAGTTGCGCTGCACCCGCTCCCAGATGATGTCGTCGTTCCCCTGGAGAGACTTCTCCCATTCGCCACTTGTCCTAGAGAGGAAGAGGGCGTCGAGAAGATCGACCAGTTTTTCCCGGTTCTGGTAGCGGTTCTCAGGTGTATCGAACCTTGGGTCATCGATCAGATCGGGTCTTCCCACGGCACGGCAGAACGGCGCCCAATACCGGTCCTGGCCCATGGAAAAAGCTATCCAACGGCCGTCGCCACACTGGTAGTAGTTCCATAACACGTTGCCCGGACTATTCCGGTCGAATCGCTGGTACTCTCTATCAACCAGTAAAGAGATCTGGTTCTGCATCCCCCTGGCCCAGATCATGCTGCCCAGATGCGAGACATCTACCTTCTGGCCGAATCCGAACCGCTCTCGGGCAACGATAGCTCCAAGGATGCCGTACGACAGCATGACGGCAGCGCTTTGGTCCGCGATGTCCAGCTGATGGGGTGTATCGTCGGGTGGCCCGAACCACCATAGGGCCCCCGCCCTGGCCTCAGCGGTTAACGCGAATGCCGGCTTGCCCGAGTCGGGTCCTTTCGGCCCGTATCCCGAAGCCGAAGCGTAGATAATCTTCTCGTTATGCTTGACCAAGTCTTCATACCCCAGTCCCAGACGTTCGGCTACACCCTTCCTGAAATTCTCCACGAAGATATCGGACTTGGCCGCCAGCTTGTACATTATCGCCACGCCTTCGGGGGTTTTGAGGTTAAGCGCGATACCCAGCTTCTGCCGGTTCAGCCCCTCGAAAAAAGCGCTGGCCCCGTTGGGGAGGGTTGAGTCCAAGCCCACCGAACGGCCGACATTCCGCCCGTGATCGCCATCCAGCGACTCCACCTTGATGACTTCCGCGCCCATATCGGCCAGCATCATCGTTGAGACCGGACCAAACTGCCACATGGTCCAATCGATCACCCGCAGCCCATCCAAAGGCCCCTTCGTGCCGTCGGGTTGGTCTCTCATAGTCATCTCCTCTTTCCGGTTGCGCCTCTGCCAAGTCAATCGCTACTCACGTTACCAAAAATTCAGCTTCTCCGTTAACCGATATTTCTTTCAAGCCATCCGGACCTGATCTTCAGCCGCCGGGATCCGCCCGGTTGTCTGGTAAGATACGTCTGGCCGCCACCGATCGCGCGCCGGATGGACCTGGGCACAGAGTCCCAAGCCGCTATACCAAGACAGAAATGGTCACTTCCCCAGGAGTGGCCCGCCTAACGGCCGAGGAGTTTTACCGTGGCAGTAGACGAGATTCAGGAACGCATCGAGGCTTTGGAAAACAGGGTAGTGGACTTGGAGTCTCAACTCTACCAGAGGGCCAAGGATGCCGCTTACGTTTTCATACACTCTAATTGGCACCTGATACGCTGGTACTTGAACCGGCAGAGAGACATCAACGGTGAAGGCTCAGATATATACACCCGGGCGGTGAATGCCGAAAGGCTTATCGAATGGGAGTTATCCCGCAACTTGAGGGCGATCTATTTCGAGGACGACCCCATGGCCGTCGCATACCGGTGGCGCATCGAAGCGACCGCCATCCTGCAGAAGAATGGCTACACTTTCTTCGACTAAGTGGGGCGTGAGTCTTGGTTATCTAAGGATGTCCGCCAAGTTGACCCTGTAGCTACGTTCCTGTACGATAGGCACGGTCTACAACCTTGGCGGATTGGGCTCACTGTCTAAACTGGAAGCGTCGACGGGAGCGCGGAACAACACGGGGATCAGTAACACGGCGGTGCTTATTCGTCACGATTCTCCGACAATCATACCGTCTCCTAAGCTGCAAAACCGTTGACATAGCGCCCTAGATCTCAGGAGCCGATCCCCGGAACCGGTAACACATCCAGAGTGGAGGTGGCCTGCGGATGGAAGAAACCCCGCAGCGCGTATTGGTAGTTACTCCCCATCCCGACGATGCCGAATTCTGGGCCGGCGGGACGATAGCCCGATGGGCTAAAGAAGGCGCCACGGTCCACTACGTCCTATGCACCGACGGCGATAAAGGCACTAGCGACCGTGAAGTCAGCGCCCAAGACCTTGGGGCCCAGCGAGAGCAAGAACAGCGGGATGCCGCGGCCGTGGTGGGAGCAGAAGCAGTCGTTGCGTTACACTACCTTGACGGCGAACTGGAAGATACCAGCGAGTTCCGAAAAGAGCTAGTCAGGCAGATCCGTCTGGTCCGGCCTGACGTTGTATTGTGCCCCGAGCCGTACCGCAAGAACCTGGCGTGGCATCGGGACCACCGAATCTCCGGTCAGGTTACCATGGACGCGGTTTTCCCATGCGCCAGGGACCATCTCCACTTCAAAGAGCTCTGGCAGGACGAAGGGCTTGAGCCCCACAAAACCGGTACGGTACTATTTTGGGGCACCGAGCAAGCGGATACGTTCATCGATATCGAACCTTACCTGGACATCAAGGTCGACTCGGTGATGGCGCATCGCAGCCAGATGAGCGGGAGGGCGGTGGAAGACGTTAAAGAGTTTATAAAGGAATGGGCCAGCAAAGCCGTGTCCAATCAGGAAATCACCTATGGCGAAGCCTTCCGCAAGGTCACGTTTCGGACGACCTAGGACTTCTCCTCACCCGGTACCTCAGATAGCCGTCCCGGCTCCCTCAACATGACCTGCCGCAGCAGCGGCACCGGCACCGGAGGGGCGCCGTAGGACAGCAGCCGGTCGTGGAACCCCTTCAGTGAGCAGGCCGTTCCCTAATACTAAAAGGCACGAAGCGGTGGGCTGTTGGTCAGAGCTTGTCCGCCGATGGCACGTGAAGGGTGATCAGCCTGGGTGGCAGGTGCGGGTGAACAGATAGTACCGCCTGGTCCGGGTGGGTAGGTCGACAGGTACTGACCCCGGGGCCGTCCAACATCTACGCGGTCACTCCCGATAATTCACGAACTGTACGGGTTGCTGGTTCTCCATCGCTTTGATCAGTGAGATCGTAGCTTGCAGGTCGTCCCTCTTCTTGCCCGAGACCCGGAGTTCCTGGCCCTGGATTGTCACCTGGACTTTCAACTTGGCGCGCTTCACTTCTTTGCTGATCAGCCTACCCAGGTCACCGTCGATCCCCTGCTTGATGGACACCGTCTCCCTCAAAACGCCGCCCGCGGCGTTTTGGGGTGTACCGAAGTCCAAGGCCCCCAACTCTACCTTGCGCTTGGCCAGGTACAAACACAGGAGCTCTACCACCTGGTCCATCTTCATGTTGTTGTCGGCGATCAACGTCATCGTATTGTCCGAGCGGGACACGGAACACTTCGTGTTGGCCAGGTCGAACCGCTGCTTAATCTCACGTTCGACGCCGTGGATGGCGTTATCGACTTCCATAAGATCGGTCCGGGAGACTACATCGAATGATGGCATTGCGGGATGACTCCTTCAGATTTCTTTTCCTGGGATGCCGGGGCGAAGGCCCTTCGAGATATCCCGCCTGGCGTACAGCTAGAACGGAACCTCAAGCCAAACAAGCGATCGCCGCTCACAAAGGGAAACGTAAAGACGGCGGCGGGGAATGCAAACTACCGCGCATCGGTCCGGATAATGGTATTTAGCGGGAGCAGCCTGCA
>JAKUQE010000097.1 GCA_022450395.1 Dehalococcoidia bacterium
GAGCATGGCCCTGACCCACATCGAACCCAACCGGAACCGTCTCAACCTGACCATCAAAGCCAACGTTCAAGTGATGCGCATCGCCTTCTCCGGCAAGCTGGCCACGGGATTGGAGGTGGAGAGCGGAGGAGAAAGGTTCTTGGTGGAAGGAGAACAGATCACGCTCTGCGCCGGGGCCGTGGGGTCGCCCCAACTGCTGATGCTATCCGGAATCGGCCCACGGGACCAGTTGGCGCCGTTGGACATACCGGTGGTGGTGGGTGCTCCCGGCGTAGGGCAGAACATGCGCGACCACCCCAACGTTGTAGTCAGGTTCACGGTACGTGAAGACCGCCCGGATGAGACGGTTGCCCGGCGCGCCCTTCGCTTGCGCTATACCGCCACCGCGTCATCGACCCCTAACGATATGATCCTGTCGCCGTCCTCCCTGAACACGGTGGTTAAAGAGGACGTCGACCCGACCCACAGCATCAACTGCGGGCTCTACCTCGCGGTGGGCAAGGGAGAACTCCGCCTGGTTTCCGCAGATCCCAACGTCCAACCCAGCATGGACTACCACTACCTGGAGGAACCCTGGGACCGTGAGCGGTTGCGGGAAGCGGTAAGGAAGTGCGTGAGACTCTTGGAGGACGGGGCTTACGGTGAGATCGTCAACCAGCGAACCGCCCCAACCGATGCCGACCTGTCCAGTGATGAGAGTCTGGATGACTGGATGCTGCGCACCGTGAGCACGTCGTTCCATATCTCGGGTACCTGCAAGATGGGCGTGGCCGACGACCCCATGGCCGTGGTCGACCAGTACCTGAACGTGCGGGGTGTTCAGGGATTGCGGATAGCCGACGCTTCGGTCATGCCGGATGTGGTGCGTGCCAATACAAATGTGACCACGATGATGATCGCGGAGCGGGCCGCCGAGTTTATCCGGGATGGACGATAGGCGGCTGCGGGTAATGCATATCTATGAATTAGGCCACTAATAGTCCGTCAATTCTAGAATGAAAGATGTCATTCCGAACTCGCCGGAGGCGGGTGAGGAATCTCTGGCTGTCTGAACCAGCACTCATCAGATTCCTCGCTACGCTCGGAATGACATTGCCCTGGAAATTGATTAACTGAGTACTAGTCTAATGTCCCGTGGACCCAGTCCGTCATCCCGGCGCAGGCCGGGATCCAGGTAACGTATCCCTGAAATCCGGTCTGCGCAGGAAATTCGACATTGGGAGGGAATCTCGCGCAACTCCTACGACGTAAACCTAGTCCCAAGACGATAAACTAGCCCTCAAGACCGTAAAGCCGGGCGCAGTTGTCCCACAAGAACTTCCGCTTCGTTTGGTCCGGGAGCGGCATCTGCAAGAACCGCTCCACCGACCTGGGGTATTTGGAGTCGGCGTGGGGGTAGTCGGAAGAGAACACGATGTTGTCCTCCAATCCGTACTTGGAGACTATCTCCGCCGGTTCTTCATCACACTCGACCGAAAGATAGCATTGCCGCCGGAAATACTCGCTGGGCTTCATCTTGAGTTCCGGATGGTCGTAGGACGCCGACATCTCGTAGTGCTCGTCCAACCGCCATAAGAGCCAAGGCGCCCACGAGCAATTGCCCTCTAGAAACGCCACGGTGAGGTTGGGGAAGCGCTCCAGAACACCGCCCCCGGCCATGTCCACCGCGGCCAGCATCATCGACATAGAGTGGGTGCAGGTGTGATAGAGCATGTGGGTTCCGAAGTTATCTCCGGGCTGTGGCAGGTCCACCAGTCCTCCTTCGTGGAAGCTGATGGGAACGTTCAGCCGCTGGATCTCCGCCCATAGGGGATCGTAATAAGGGTCTTGCCAATTACGGCCATGCACCGGGTTCGGGCGCATGAAGACCGTCTTGAAACCCAGTTCGTTCACTGCCCGCCTGGCCTCTTGAACTGCGCCCTCCACGTCGTGAGGCGGGACCATGCCTGCTCCAAACATCCGGTTCGATCCGGAGCAAAAATCCGCCAACCAGTCGTTATAGGCCCGGCAGATCGCGGTGGCCAGGTCCGGTTCAATCTCGTCCGAGCCCAAACTGAATAGGCCTCGGCTGGGAAACATGACCGCCATGTCGATCCCTTCATTGTCCATGGCTGTCTCTTGGGAGCCGCTGTCCCAACCCCGCGCCTCCGATTCCGCGTACACGTCCATCTGCTCGGTCATGAGGGGCATGATGCCGGTGGTGTAGCTGCGATTCTCCGGCGGGTAGATGCGTCCGCCCATCTGGATGCCCAGGTCACGGGGATGACGGCTCAGCCCCTTAGGGCCGCGGTCCTTGAAAGCAGGGTCTATGTACCTGTCCCAAAGGTCCGCTGGCTCGATGATGTGCATGTCCGAGTCCAGGACTTTGAAACCGTCTTTCGCCATTGCTAACCCTCACTCAGCCTCGGTTTCGATGCCGTCATAGACCAGGCGCAGAAGGGAACCGGAGTCGGCTTCCACGTCTGCGAACCAACGGAGCAGAGAGCGGGTAAGTGGGTCTACGCTTTCATCGGCGATCGCCGCTTCATACCTTTCACGAATCGCCGGACCCTGTCGTTGCGCCTGTTGGGCTTTGCCCCAACGTATTTTCTCAACGTCTGGCATATCGGAACTGCTGACCCTTAGACGCTCCTCGAAGTCCGGAGCATTGTTTTCTTTCCAGCTGTACCCTAGCTCGGAAATCCGTCGTTTGAAGATGTGGTAATGGCTTGTCTCCCTGTCAGCCACCAAAGATAGACACGACTTCAGTTTCGGGTTACGAGTTTTGCCGGCCCAAGCTGCTAAATGAATACCTGCACGCTTCTCTCCTGAGGCAATGTCGCTGAGGAGTTCCATGTAATGGAGTTCAGTCCCACTGTCAGTCGCCATATTTCTCCTCGCGTCTTTTCGGATACCGGTTAGCTGAGATTATACAGACAATGCACATCAGTGGAGGGCAATTTTCCGAAGTGGGCCAAACGCCGCCGAGAACGATCAGGGACGGAAGAGGGATATATCAGCCACCGCCACCGGAGTCGAACTGGATGAGAATACCATCGGGGTCGTAGACGTAGAAGTTGCCGAGGTTTCCTTGGGCGTCCATCCGCGATTCCAGTGGCCCCGCCAACTGAACCCCTTTGGAGACCAGTTCCTCGGCAAGGGCCTTTACATCCGGCACCGAAAAGGAAAGGTGGCTGATGCCTATCTGATCTAGCTTGATCGGGTCCCCATCCGGCTCTTCGCCGGGATGGCTGGTCATGGTGAGGGTCGGGGAGGTAACGCCTTCACCATACATCAGCCGTACCTGCCTCCGGGTTTTGCGGGAATGTTTATAGACGTGGGGGAGCCCGCCGGTAGTCGTATCCTGGACAACATCAGAAGTAATCCTCATGCCCAGGATGTCCCGGTAGAAGGCCAGAGACTTGTCCAGGTCGCGCACGCAAATAGCGATGTGAGATATACCAGTGGCATCCATAGTTACCTCCAAGCCACGACTGTAGGTGTGAATCGAGTTGAATCCCGATTCCCGCAAGTGAACTTCTTGTCTGAAATCTCCGGTATGCGGCCGATCCGATCAGCCGGAGTCCGCTTTCAGGCTCTCGATGATTTTGGGCAGGTCTCGATTGAACTCCCCCTTGTTCAGGACCAGGTCGCAACCTAGGTTCCTGGCCCGTTCCAACATGGCGACGTCTTCGTGGGGACCGAATGCCACCACTTTAGCCCGTGTCCCCTCCTGGTGATTGATCTCTTCTAAAACATCGGTCCATATCGATTCGTCTCCTTCCAAGTCAACCAGAATCAGAGCGGGAAGACGGCTCGCGGAGAATTCCGAAAATGCGGATTGCGTTTTAGCCCACTGAACGTCATAGCCTAAGGGTTCGGCCTGAACCTCAACCCGGCCCAGAAAAAACAGGTTCTGCCCGACTAGTAGAACGGTCTCATTGTTCGAATCCGGCAATTTGCCCCTCCATGCGCCTCCAGGCAACCGGCCTAGGGCGCGATTAGTCTTTCCCATCTCATGTCGGCCGCTACTCCGAAGGATAATATTCCAGCCACCAACGGGCAATCTCCAACCGAGTTGCGAACCAGACGCCCTCTTTCTCCGATGCGTACTTGAGAAACTGCCTTAGGGCATTTGCTCGGCCGGGTTTCCCGATTATGCGGCAGTGAAGACCCACGGACATCATTTTTGGGTGGGTGGCCCCTTCTTCGTAAAGCATGTCGAAGCAGGACCGGGCGGCCTCGAAAAAGTCATTGGGCGTGATCATCTGACCCCGCCAGAATTTGGTGTCGTTGACCTCCAACGAGTAAGGCACCACCAACCACTTCTTTCCGTGCACATCGGTGTAGTAGGGCAAGTCGTC
Organism: Dehalococcoidia bacterium; assembly: GCA_022450395.1. Classification (GTDB taxonomy): domain Bacteria; phylum Chloroflexota; class Dehalococcoidia; order Lucifugimonadales; family UBA3495; genus UBA11650. Next base: position 4,344 of record JAKUQE010000097.1, read on the forward strand.
GTTGTAGGCGTTGCAGTCGTAGATGAACCCGCCCTCCTCAACCACCAGCTCCCGCGTGTTTACACTGGGGCCGTAGCGGGTGTACCAACCCAAAGGCCGCTGCCCGGTGGTTCGGGTGATCGACTCCACCGCTTGCTTGATCGCCTCCCGCTCGGTGTCCCGGTCCATCCGGTAGTACTCCTCCCAACGGTTGCCGTGGCCCATCACCTCATGGCCACGGCGGATGATCTCCGGCCCCACTTCAGGGTTTCGCTCCAGGGCCAGGGCGCAGGCGAAAAAAGTTCCCTTGACGTTGCATTGGTCCATAACATCCATGATGCGCCACACGCCGACTCTGCTGCCGTACTCGAAAAAAGACTCGTTGGCCAGGTCCCGCTCGCCTACAGGCACGTTGGATGGAGATTCTCCCGAGGATTCTCCATGGGGGTCGCCATCGAGGATTGAGTACTCCGAGCCCTCCTCGTAGTTCACGACTACGGAGACGGCGATCTTAGCCCCGTTGGGCCATTGCACCACCGGCGGATTGGGACCGTAGCCAACCAAGTCTCTAATGCTCATTGATCCTTCCTCTGCATGGCGCCGATTACCTCAAGGTTTGTAACCGGAAGTTCCTATCATAGAATCATCAGACTTGAGCCCTGTGCCTACCACGCCACGTAACCACCGTCCACCGCCATGGCATGCCCGGTAACGAAGGATGCCGCATCGGAGCACAGCCACACCACCGCTTCGGCGATCTCCTCCGGGGTACCTAGACGGTGCATGGGATGCCGGGACACCACCCGCTCTTCACCGCCCGGGTCCAACAGAACGCCTTGTTCTATCATGGGTGTCCGGATATAACCCGGACACACCGCGTTAACTCGGATCGCTTCACGGGCGTAATCAACTGCCGCCGTCTTCGTTAATCCGACCACACCGTGCTTCGTGGCCCCATAGGCCGGAGACCTAGAGCCGCCGACCAACCCCATGACCGAGGCCGTGTTGACGATAGCGCCGCCGCCCTGGTTGAGCATCTGTATTATCTCGTACTTCATGCACAGCCAAACGCCCGTCAGATTGATGTTTAGGACCCGGCTCCAGTTCTCCTCGGTGTATTCGTGGACGCGGCCCGGCCCACCAGAAACACCGGCGTTGTTGAAGGCGCAGTCCAGCCTGTTGTAAGTTTGGACGGCGTGGCTGACCATGTCCGACACGTCGCTAGAAATGGATACATCGGCCCTCACGAAAGTCGCCTCTCCGCCCGTATCCTGAATGAGACGAACCGTTTGCTCGCCGCCCTCGACATTGACGTCGGCCACCACCACTTTGGAGCCCTCCCTGGCGAAGGCCAACGCCGAGGCCTTACCGATGCCCGAGCCTCCGCCGGTGATCAGCGAAACTTTGCCCTCTAGCTGTCCGGCCATTCTTGACCCTCCTCGCCTAGACTGATAGCTGAATCAGGAATTGACGCCGATGATCTTGTCCCAGTCGGTTGATTGCTGATAGGCGTAAGCGGCCCTCATCACGAGCGGGTCGTCGAAGAAACGCCCGACGATCTGCATGCTGACCGGCAGACCAGCCGGCGATTTGCCCACGGGGAGAGCCATCGCTGGGTGGCCGGTGTAGTTAAAGGGCATGGTGTTGCGCGAGCCGCCCGAGTTCCCCGACGCCAGGTTGTGCTCGATGGCATCAAGGTAGCTACCTGGAGTGTGATTCTTTGGCGCCGTCATGATGCATGTGGGCATCACCAGCAGGTCGACGTTAGCCAGAGCGTCGTCGTAGGCCTTGATGTAGGTGGGACGCACGTTCTGGGACTTGGCATACGCCCGGCCGTGGTAGTTGCGGCGGCTCAATTCGGCCGCGATGAGCGACAGCTTGCTGCGGGGCGTGAGTACGTCGGTCTGGGTCGCCCACATCTTGTTGATGGTGGTAATGATCGACGCGGGGTAGTAGGTCCTGGTAAACGCGCCGAAGAACCCCGTTTTAAACACGGCAAGAGCGCCTTCGCCGGTGAGGGCGGAGTAGGCCGCACTGATGGCATGGTGTTCCGGGACGGACACATTTGAAACGTCGGCGCCAGCCTCTGCCAGGACATCGATCGCAGCCATCACCATATCGCGCACGTCGGTCTCGGCATCGTCGAAGCCCTCCTGGAGCACGCCGATGCGCAGCCCGGACACACCGCCGGACAGCCCACTGAGAATGTCGATGCTGGTGGGGACGTCTCGCGTCTGGCGAGGATCGTAGGGGTCGTAACCCGCCGTGGCCTGGAGCGTGGTCGCCGCGTCCTCCACGCTACGGGTCAGCGGACCGGTGTAGTCGATGCTCTGGTCCGAGCCGAACCCGATCCCGAAGTGGGACAGCAGTCCAAACGTGGGCTTGTGTCCGACGATGCCGGAGAATGCCGCGGGGATACGGATGGAGCCGCCCTGGTCGCCGCCGAAGGAGATGTCCACTTCACCGGAGGCCACGGCCGCGGCGGAGCCCGAGGACGATCCGCCGGTTACGTGATCGTGGTTATGGGGGTTCAGGGGCCGGCCGTAGTCGCCGATGCCTCCACCGGTACCGAAGCCGCCGCTCAGTCCGTTCATGACGTTCTTACCGACGATCGTGCCACCCGCCTGCAGAACCCGGGTAACGACAGTTGCGTCGAAGTCGGGTATGAAGCCTTCCAGGGCGAAGGAGCCGAAGCTCATGGGTATGCCTGCCACGGCGATGTGGTCCTTGTAGCTGACAGTCTTACCGGCAAGGAGGCCTTCGGCTTCCCCCTCTATCCGGCACTTCCACATCCAGGCGTTCAGCGGATCTTCTTCTAAGCTCGGCCGGTAACCGGGTTCCCGGGCGGCTGAGACCATCGGAGGTTTGGGTTCCTCCAACCTGGCCTGCACGAAGTCGTCCAACTGGGCCATCTGTTCCAACAGGTACTTCCGGTACTTGTCGGCCTCATCGGGGCCCAAGTGGATTCCCAGATCCTTGGCCACGGCCACAACTTCATCGACGTCTGGCACTGCGTACATGAGGCTCCTCCCTTTCTTCTTGGTTCTCAGACCGGTTTAGAACTGGAACTGATTCAGCTTGGTTTCGCTCTGGAATGCCCGATGGGCACCGGTTGACTTGGGATGGTGCATCTGATCAGTTGACCGTCAAGCCGGTACCCATCTTGGTCAAGGTCTCGCTGCCGGTGGGCGTGACCACCACGGTATCCCCGAAAGCCATGGCCAGGTGACGGTCCCAGTCAAGCAATATCATATGCATGAATATAACCATGTTGGGTTCCACGACCACGGGATTGCCGGCATAAATCATCGGCCAGTCCATCCACGTCGGAGGATACAAGGCCCCCAGGCTGTATCCGCAGGCGTTCAGCTTGTGCTCACCGAACCCCGCGCCTTCCAGCGCCTTCGCATGGGCGTCAAAGATGTCTCCGAAGGTCGCCCCCGGACGGCATGCTTCCTTACACGCCTCCAACGCCTCGACAACGGCCGAATGCATACTCAGGTGGCGCGGGTCGGGCTTACCGGTGAGGATGGTGCGCATCAAACACGAGTGGTAATGGCGGTAGGTCCCCCCGAACTCCAATTGAAGCTGGTCGTTGTTCCCAAGGTCGGAGTAACCGGTAAAATTCCGGACATTCAACGCCTGGGCTCCCGATCCGATGATGAACCGGGAAGCCGGATAATCGCCGCCGCCGCGAAAGATGGCGCTCTCCATGGCAGCTAGAATCTCCTGTTCGGGCCTTCCCGGCGTGGCCAAGTTATGAGCCTCCACCAGTGCTTCATCGGCCAGTGCCGCCGCCCGGCGCACATAGTCCAGCTCGGCCGGGCTCTTGATTATCCTCATCTGGCTAACCAGGGTCGACGCGTCCTCGTGGGTGCAAAAACCATCCAGGCCGGCTTTGACAAACTCCCATCGCCTCCCCGTGAGACACCATGCTTCCAATTCCACGCCCAGATGTTTCCCGCGACACCCTTGCTCTTCCAGGATCTGGCGAAGGTCCAGGCCGGGGTTGCTGTCGGCATGATCAACCCAGATGCGAACATCTTTGATCACCGAGGTTAGCTGGGCCTGGTGTAAGTCCGCCGAGCGGGTCAGAAGGATCAGAGTTCCGCCGGCGCTCATGTAGAGACATTGGAATTGGGAATAACCGGTCGTGTCATAGCCGGTCAGGTAGTACATGCTTTCCTGGCGAAAGATGAGCAAGGCGTCAAGGCCACGTGACTGCATCTCCGCGGCAACCTTGGTCCGGCGATCCGCCAGTTCATCTTCGGTGAAGTGTAGAGGCATGGTCCCCTCCTCTTGGTCACACGGCGGCTGTCAGGGGAAGGTTAAGTTCAACGTCCCGTTATGTCAATTTCCAAGCGCTTGTGGAAATGCCCCATACAGGAAGTAGGACAACTTGTATAATGCACTCTGGCGCGATCTCGTACTCTGCTGCGTGCTTGAGGTGTCGCATGGCTACGATTAATTCGGTGCTCGGCCCCATGGATACTGCTGATCTTGGCTTCACTCTTCCCCACGAGCATCTGATCGACTCTTCCGCCGGAGTCAACGCCACCTATGGCGAGCTGGTCGACCGGCCTTGGGCCCTGGAAACAGCCGTGAAGGACTTGACCCAGGCCCACATCGAAGGCGTCGACACCATCGTCGAGGTATCCCCGTTGGATCTGGGGCGGGAAGTGTCGCTGATGAAGGAGGTGTCGGAACGGAGCGGAGTACAGTTCATCTGTTGCACCGGATGTTGGCTGGACATTCCCCGCAGTTTCTGGGGTAGGACTCCAGAGTTCATCGCGGCGCTGTGGACCCGGGAGATCGAGTCCGGCATCGACGACACCGGGATCAAAGCTGGAATCATCAAGGTAGCCACCAGCGACCCCATCTCCGAGAACGAAGAGTTGATGCTTCGATCGGCGGCTAAAACCCACCTGCGCACCGGTGTGCCCGTTACGACTCACACCCCGGCCCAGTCCCGGGTGGGTGAGGAACAAGTGAGGATCTTAAAAGAGGAGGGGGTGGAACCTCACCAGATCTACATCGGCCACATCAACAACACCCCGGACAAAGAGTATCACCGAGAATTGGCCAGGCTGGGCGTGTGGCTGGGCTGGGATATAAACAACCCATTTGGCCGTCCTCACCTACCTTCCTGGGAAAAGATGACCGACTACTTGAAAGAGCTTTTGGACGAGGGGCTCGGAAGCAACCTGATGCTATCCCACGACTGGAACGTGGTGATCACCAGATTGGCGTCTCCGGGGTTCCCAAACCGGGAGGAAAATCCGGATGGATACCTTTGGCTGACCCGGAAGGTGATTCCCAGGCTCAAGGACTCAGGCGTCGAGCAATCAGCCATCGACCGAATGATGAAGGGCAATCCACGAAGGTACTTCGAAGGATTGAGACCGGAGAGTTGATCCCCTAAGAGCAGGCCTTCCAGCTATCATTCGATCCGCTTTGCTGGCTGTCCACCGATTTTTTGCCGCTTTCCGGGCAGCCAGTCTTCAATGCCACCTCCCCGGTATCTATCCGGACCAGCCGCCCAACAAACTTAAAGCCTGCTAAGAGAGAAGGAGAAGCCACATGAAGGAATTCTTGGAGTATGCCGAAAGCCATGCTGAGGAGATATTGGGGACTCTACGTGACATGGTGGAGATGGAGTCATTTACATCGGACAAGGCATCGACCGATCTGCTAGGTGGCTTTATCAAAGGGCGGTTCGAGGAACTAGGGGCCCAAGTTCGGATGGTTCCTCAGGAAGAAGTGGGTGACCATCTGGTCGTGGACGTGGGAGAGGGAGGTGACCAGACCCTGATCCTCTGCCATATGGACACCGTCTGGCCCACCGGCACGATTCAAGAGCGTCCATTTCGCTTGGAAGCCGATTTAGCCTATGGTCCGGGGATACTAGACATGAAGGCCGGAATCGCGATAGCGATGCACGCTCTGGAAACGCTGCGGGCCCACAACGAGGCTCCTCAGCAGCGGGTGAGAATAATAATCAACTCCGACGAAGAGGTAGGGAGCACCACTTCCCGGCAACTGATCGAAGAAGAGGCCAAAAAAAGCGCCCAAGTGTTTTGTCTTGAGCCCGGCGCCGGTCCCGAAGGGGCGTTGAAGACGGGCCGAAAAGGTGTCGGCATGTTCCAGGTGAAGGTCACCGGCCGGGCGGCCCACGCCGGAAACGAGCCGGAAAAGGGTATCAGCGCCGTGGAGGAAATGGCTCATCAGATCTTGCGTTTGCACAGCCTGACTGACCTGGCCAGGGGCACCTCGGTCAACGTTGGGGTAGTCCAGGGAGGGTCGGTGAGGAATCAAATAGCCCCCTTTGCCGAAGCACTGGTTGACTTGCGGGTGACGACCATGCAGGAGGCGGAACGGGTGGAAAGCGAGATCCTTAACAGTACTCCGGTGCTATCGGGAGCCGCCGTCGGAGTCATCGGCGGGTTGAACCGGCCTCCCATGGAAAGGACCGAGACCACCGCTCTGTTGCTTAATTCCATCCGCCGGTTCGCCGACCCTCTGGGGATAGAACTGACGGAAGCCCAGGTGGGCGGAGGCTCCGATGCCCAGTTCGCCGCGGCGTTGGGGGTGCCGGTGCTGGACGGGTTGGGTGGAGTCGGTGAAGGGCCTCACGCCGATCATGAATACATCATCGTGACCGAGTTACCCCGTCGGGTGGCGTTGCTGGCTTCCATATTGGCCGGTAAATAGCGCCCGGGGACCGGTCCCAACCGCTTCCCCATCCCCTGGTTTCGTAGTACCGTGGTTCCCTAATACGTGGTCCATTGGTATCGGAGGTACGGTATGACTCAGCGGGCGAATCCTGCTAACGGCAACGGTATGGCGCTTGAAGGATTGAAGATTCTGGACACGAGCCAGCTCTTCGCCGGGGCCATGCCGGCAACACTCATGGCGGACTTTGGCGCCGAGGTGATCAAAGTCGAGCATCCCAAGAATGGCGACGGGCTGCGCACCATGGGCTCGTTCAAAGATGGGATACCGCTCTCCTGGAAATTCCACTCCCGTAACAAGAAGTGCATCACGCTGGACCTGGGCAAGCCCCAGGGCGCCGAGATCTTGAAACGGCTGGTCAAGGACACGGATATCCTGATCGAGGGCTTTCGCCCCGGCACGATGGAGCGTTGGGGGCTTGGGTATGAGGAGCTGAAGGCGGTCAATCCACGCCTGATAATGGTAAGGATCAGCGGCTTCGGCCAGACCGGCCCCTACAAGAACCGGCCTGGGTTCGGCACCTTGGCCGAGGCCATGAGCGGCTTCGCCCACATCACCGGGCAGCCCGACGGTCCTCCCACGCTGCCACCCCTTGCTCTGGCCGACGGCATCGCCGGCTTGTTCGGTGTGTTCAGCGCCATGTTCGCTGTTTACTACCGCGACGTTGTAGGCACCGGGATCGGCCAGGAGATCGATGTCTCACTCTACGAGCCGATGTCGTTTGTCCTAGGCGCGCAGCCGATAGCCTATGACCAACTTGGCTTGATCCAGAATCGCCGCGGCAACCGAAGCGGCGGCGGCGGGCCTCGTAACCTCTACATGTGCAGCGACGGCAACTGGGTTGCTCTATCCGCGTCCACGCCGTCCATCGCACGGCGGGTCATGCAACTCGTCGGTGGAGACGAGTTGGCCGATGACCCCCGGTATGCCACTCCCGCGGCCCGGGCCCAACACGCCGACGAAGTCGATAGCTTGGTGGCGGACTGGATCAGCAATTACCCTCGTGAAGTCGTCCTGGAAAAGTTTGAGGAGGCGGAAACTGCCATCGGCCCCGTATACGACACCTCCCAATTCATGGAGGACCCCCAGGTCAAAGCACGCCAGTCCATCGTATCGGTGGACGACCCCGATCTGGGGACCGTGCGGATGCAAAACACCTTCCCACTAATGAGCGAGACACCGGGCAAGATCAACTTCACCGGTCCCACCGAGATGGGTACGCATAATCACGAGATATACATCGAGCGGATGGGAATGTCCGAGGATGACGTACAACGGCTTAAAGATGAGGGGATTATCTAGCGTCCGCCGGCAAGAACGCGCCCACCTAATCGGAAGTGAGGTGAGATTAATACCATGTTTAATTTTGTGCATCACGTACGGATCCTCGTTCATGACCGGGATGCCATGGTGGAGTACATCGAGAAGAATTTCGGCATGAAGCCGGACCGCCTCCAGGTATATGAGGACCGGGGAATGAGTAACGCTATCTACAAAGTCGGTCCCACCAACTTCGAAGTCACGGAGCCTTTGGACCCCAGCTCGGCCATGGGCCGGTACCTGGCTCAACAAGGGCCCGGTGTCTATCACCTGGCATGGGGTGTCGACGACGTCCAACAGGTTGCCCAAGATCTGGCCGCCAAGGGCAACAAACTGAGCGGCAAGGACGGCGTCAGCCGGAGCGCCGATGGATATCTAACCGCGACCATCCTTCCGGAAAGCTCCCTGGGATTGCCGTTCCAATTGGCCGAGGGCTAAATGGGTGGCAAAGGATCCCGCCTCCGGCCCGTTTTTTCGTGATCTCCGCCAGGAGGACCGAAAACGAAGCCGGTTAATTAAGTCGTAACAGCCGATCCCGAAGGGGGTGTCCTCCATGTCCCGTGTCCGCGAACAGTTTCGCAGCGTGCTCGCCCGGCCCACTTGCACTCTGGCGGCCAACATCTTCGACCCTCTGTCAGCTAGTATCGCCCACATGTTGGAGTACGAGGTCTGCGTCTTGTCGGGGTCGGTGGGTAAGGTAGCGAACCTGGGCGTGCCCGACGGCGTCCTCTCTAACATGTCCGATGTAGTGGACCATTGCCGCCGCATCACCCGCATCGCCGACGTCAGTCTCATGGTAGACGCCGAAGACGGCTTCGGGAACGCGGTGAACGTGGCTCGAACCGTTCGAGAGATGGAAGCGGCCGGTGTATCGGGCATCGAGATCGAAGACAATTTCGTCCCCAACCAGTTCGGTGGGCAAAACCCGGGCCTGATTTCCAAAGAGGAGCAAGTTGGAAAGCTGCAAGCGGCGGTGGCGGCCCGCACCGACCCCACCACGGTTATCGTGGCTCGCAGCGCCGCCCTGGGTTTAACCTCTTTAGACGAGGCCTTGGACCGGATCCAGACTTATTCGCAAACCGGAGCGGAAGCGCTGATGTTGACCGGCTCCAGCAGCCGAACCCAGCTTGAGGCGGTCCACCGGGTGACGAGCTTGCCCATTTGCGTATTAAGTCCACCGGCGGATATTCGCAAGGACC
>JAKUQE010000098.1 GCA_022450395.1 Dehalococcoidia bacterium
ACGACGGAATACATTTAACGATACAGGAATTGTTGGACCGGGTCCCGGAGATCAACGATTTCGCCGACGTGCGATGCGAGCAGTACATGAACGTGGGGAGCACCGATGTGGGTCCGGATCATTGGGTGGGACTGGCCCAACGGATCAATCAGATCTTTCGGGATGACCCGGAAGCAGCGGGCGTGGCCATCACCCACGGAACCGCCACGCTGGAAGAGACGAGCTATTTCCTCAATCTGACGGTCAAAAGCCGCAAGCCGGTGGTGGTCACCGGGGCGATGCGGCCGCCCACCGGCCTGGGCACCGATACCGACGTCAACCTGATCGACTGCATCCGGGTGGCGGCAGCGCCCCAATCGGCGGGGCACGGCGTACTCACCGTCCTAAACAACGAGATTCAAGCGGCGAGGGACGTTACTAAAACGAACAGCTACCGGTTGGAGACTTTCCGGTCCAACGAGTTGGGGTGCCTGGGTTACGCCGATTCAGACGAGCAGGCCGTATTCTACCGCACCACTACCAAATCCCACACCCAAGACGCCGAGTTCGACATCGATTCGGTGAATACTCTGCCCAGGGTGGACATCGCCTACGCCTACGCCGGGGCCGACGGTCTATTGGTCAGGGCCTTGGTCGAGGCCGGGGTGGCGGGCATCGTCGCCGGTGGCTTGGGCAGCGGCGGCTCGCCTTCCAAAATGATGGCGGCGCTGAAAACAGCCACGCAAAGCGGCATCCCCGTGGTGATAGCCACCCAAACCGGCAATGGAAGAGTGGTGCGCACCAGGCGGTACGACGAAGACGGTTATATCGTCGCCGACAACCTGTCGCCGAAGAAGACGCGGATATTGCTGATGCTGGCCCTAACCAAGACCAAGGACCCGGAAGAGATCCAGCGGATGATGTTGACGTATTAGCGAGCTATCAGCTTCCAGCGATCAGCTATCAGGAGCCCGTTTCTGACGGCTGATAGCTGATCGCTGACGGCTCCTCTAGCCAGGTACTTCGTCGTAGTGGTGTTCTTCGCTGATGACCCTGTCGTCGACGAATTTAGCGATCTCTTCTTCGGAGTAGCCCAGGATGCCGGACAGGACCTCGTTGTTGTGCTCGCCTACTTTGGGAGTGGTCCCCACGACGACTGGTGTGCGGCTGAAGTGCCAGTAATCTCCGGACACGGCGATGGTGCCGGCCAGGAAGTCGTCCACCTCCACCATGGTGCGCCTTTCCCAGGGGTGCGGGTCCTCCGCCGCGTGGGGGATGTCGTTCACCGGCGCGGCGACGATGTCGTATCTACGGAAGTGGTCGATGGCCTCTTCCATGGTCATATCGGCCAGCAACGCGTTGATGGCGTCGTTCACTGCGTCCCGGTTCGTGGCCCTTGCGTCGCGAGTGGTGAACCGGGGGTCCTCCAGCCAATCGGGCTTGCTCAAAGCGTTACACACCCGGTGCCAGTGGTGCTGGTCGCCGGCGGACAGGAGGACGTGGCCTCCTTTGCAGGGGTAGGTCCCGCCAGGGGGAGCTCCGGTACGGCCGCGCTTGGGAGCATTTTTGGTGCCGTGATAAGCGGTTATGGGGATCTCGGTCATGCCGTAGCCGGTGTCGGCTAGACAGACATCGATCGATTGCCCCTCTCCCGACAACTCCCTTTCGTGCAATGCGGTGAGGGTTCCGATGGCCGCATGCAGGGCAGTCATCCGGTCGATGATTGGCACCCCGGTCAGGATGGGCGGGTCGCCCTCCTCTCCGGTAACCATGGTGATCCCTGACATGGTTTGTCCTATGGGATCGTAGCCGATGTTTTCCCGATATGGTCCGAACTGGCCGAAGGCAGAGACGTTAACCATGATCATCCGGGGGTTCAACTCTTTTAGAACGTCGTAACCAAAGCCCATATTTTCAATGGTTCCGGGCCGGAAATTCTGAACCAATACGTCGGACACTTTAACCAGTCCCTTCAGAATCTCCTTGGCTTCGTCCTTGCGCATGTCGATGCTGAGGCTCTTCTTGCCGGTGTTGTACTGTACCCAGTAGGCGCTTTGCTTGCGGACCCATGGTCCGTGGTAGCGGGTTTCTTCGCCGCCCAGGCGCTCTACTTTAATCACCTCGGCGCCCATGCGGGCCAACACTTGGGCACACCTTGGACCGGCTTGGTGCCGTCCCAGGTCAAGCACTCTAATATCACGCAATGGATGTTGCACTTCGGCCATAGCTATGGGTCCCCCTTCGGCAGTATTGCGCCATTTTACGTCCGGTTGGACTAAAGGGCAAGTTGGATGTCCGCCGAGTTGTCTAAGCGGCCTAGACGGTTTCCATTTTTAGGCGTTGCACCGACATCTTATTGACCCGGATATTCGGCTCTCCTCAATCACGCGGCCTAACGCTACGGGTGACGCCAGGTCCGCTCCCATTCTTTCACCTCCACACTCTTTGTAGCAGTCCGAAAGACTGTGGAGTAAAATCCCCCTACGACTACCTGATCCCAGGCTGTATGAGGGGAAAAGCCATGGCTTTGGAACCGGATCAACTGTTGGACATGTACCGGACGATGGTGACCATCCGCACCTTTGACCGGCGGGCCGCCGATGAGCTTCACGCCGGCAACATCCCGGGGGCGGTCCACTCCTACATCGGGCAGGAAGCGGTGGCGGTGGGGGTTTGTTCGGCCCTGCGCCGGGAAGATCGCATCACCAGCACCCACCGGGGCCACGGCCACACCATCGCCAAAGGCGCGGACATCAAGTTCATGATGGCCGAATTGTTCGGACGCAGCAACGGTTACTGCCATGGCAAGGGCGGCTCCATGCACATCGCCGACTTTAGCGTGGGAATGCTGGGCGCCAACGGCATCGTGGGAGCCGGACTTCCCCTGGCCACGGGCGCGGCCCTGGCGGCCAAGTTGGAAGGCGGCGGCGGAGTGGCCGTATCCTTCTTCGGCGACGGCGCATCCAACGAAGGGTCCTTCCACGGCTCGCTGAACCTGGCATCCATCTGGAAACTACCGGTGCTTTACGTATGTGAGAACAACCGGTGGGCCTCGGGGAATTCCGCAGCGGCCACCCAGTCGGTGGAGGATATTTCGGTGCGGTCGGTTAGCTACAACATGCCCGGCGTCACCGTGGACGGTGCCGACGTCTTGGCAGTGTACGAAGCTGCTGAACAGGCGGTGCGGCGGGCGAGGAACGGCGAGGGGCCCACGTTGGTCGAGTGCAAAACCTACCGTTGGCGTCTGCACGCCGAGCAGCGCAACGACCCGCCGGACCCACGGCCGCAAGAAGAGATCGACCTGGGCCATCAGCATGACCCCATCGCGGCGTTTGCCGGCCACCTGACGCAGCAAGGCGTGGCCACGGAGGAATCATTGAAACAGATCGACGGCGAGGTCGCGGCGGCGGTTGATGCAGCTATCGACTTCGCCAAAGCGAGTCCGTTCCCGAAGCCCGAGGATGCGTTAACCGACGTCTTCGCCCCGTAGAACGGGTCCAACTCCTGATAGGAGTCAGAACGAATGAAAGAAGTAACCTACGTCGAAGCCTTGATGGAAGCTTTCACCGAGGAGATGCGCCGGGACGACAAAGTCTTCCATCTATGTGGCAATCATGGACCCTTGGCCGCGCTGATCCCCGAGTTCGGAGAGGAACGGGTGCGGGCCTGCCCCATCTCGGAAGAAGCCTACGTGGGCGCGGGCATCGGCGCGGCGGGCAGCGGTTTCCGCCCCATAATCAGCCCCGGCATGATGACCTTCGCCTTCACCGCCATGGACCAGATAGTGAACCAGATGGCCAAGATTCACTACATGTTCGGCGGGCAAGCGCCATTCCCCCTGGTGTTCCGGGCCTCCACCGGCGGCGGCCGCTCCGCCGCGGCACAGCACTCCCAGAGTCCCCACCCTATGTTCATGAACCTGGCTGGGCTGAAACTGATCATGCCCTCGACTCCTTACGATGCCAAGGGGTTGATGAAGAGCGCCATCCGGGACAACAACCCGGTAGTCTTCTTCGAGGACCAGATACTGGCCGCCTCGCCCACCAAGCAAGAGATCCCCGATGAAGAGTACACCGTGCCCATCGGCGTCGCCGACGTGAAACGCCAGGGCCGCGATGTCACCGTGATCGCCATATCCAAGATGGTGTCTCACGCGCTGGCGGCCGCCGAGGAGCTGGCCGGTCAGGGTATCGACGTGGAAGTGGTGGACCCCAGGACTCTGGTGCCGATGGACGTCCCGGCACTGCGTGCCTCGGTTCAAAAGACGGGCCGGGTGGTGATCGTGGACGAAGCGTGCCTAACTTGTAGTGCCGCCGCTGAGATCAGCGCGCTCATCACCGAAGACCCAGCCACGTTCCGCGCCTTGAAAGCGCCGCCCAAGCGGGTCTGCTCCCCCAACGTGCCCATCCCCTACAGCCCCATCATGGAGCAGTTCTGCCTGCCCGACAAGGACAACGTCATTCAGGGGATCCGGGAAGTGCTGGGTTAAGGCGGCGTCAGGAGACTGGGGCCACCGCCTTCTCGAGATTCCTCTCCGCCCTTCCGCCGAAGGGCTGGTGTCGGAATGACGAAGTGTATGGCCGAAGGTTGGCGATTCGTTTTTCGGAGAAATAACATGAGGGGCCATCTTATATAGGGGACATTCCCCGGGGTTAATAGTAGAATATACGGTGAATCGGCAAGAACGAGCCCGGTTGAGTCAAGGAGCGGCTAATGGGGATGTTCGGCAAGAGCAGTTGGGTAATCGTTGGGCTCATTTTAATCGTCACCGGACTTATAATAAAGTCCGACTTTATCTCGGGTTTCCTGGAGCTGATGGGCTGGCTACTGGTGATCGCTGGCGCTGTCGCCTTAATTGCGGGCCTGATCGGCATGATTACCGGCAAAAACCGATAGAGGCCGGGCCAAGAGACTTACTAGCATCCGTCAGGCCAGAGGTCTGTATCAGAGAGGAGATCGGAAATGGGAATGCTTTCGCGTATGTCCACCATCGTCAAGTCGAAGATGAACCGCATCTTGGACTCGGCGGAAAACCCTAACGAAACCCTAGACTTTGCCTACGAGAAACAACTGGAGATGCTGCGCGGCGTCAAGCGCGGCGTAGTTGAAATGGTGGCAGCCAAGCACCGCATCCAGCAGCAGGCAACTTCACTCCAATCGAACGTCGCCCGGTTGAGCGAGCAGGCCGGCCAGGCCATGGAAGCGGGAAGGGAAGACCTGGCGAGGTTGGCCCTCCAACGCAAACAAGTCGCGGTGATCGAACTCCAGGGTCTTGACGAGCAGATCGCCGGAATGGAGATGGAACAGGAAAAACTGACGGCCGCCGAGCAGCGGCTGCAGGCCAAGGTCACGGCGTTTCGCACCAAGAAAGAGATTATTAAAGCCCAGTATACCGCCGCACAAGCTCAGGTTCGCATCGGCTCGGCTCTGTCCGGCCTCTCCGAGGAGATGGGCGACATCAGTCTGGCCGTGGAGCGGGCCGAAACCAAAACGGCGAATCTGCGCTCCCGCGCCGGGGCCATCGACGAGCTGACCCAACTTGGGGTACTGAACGATTTCTCCGGGTCACAAGACCCACTCAGCAAGGAACTGGAAGCTATCACCTCAGCCCAGAGCGTGGAAGATGAGCTTGCCGCCCTCAAATCCGGACTGCCATCGGCAGAGCGGAAACAACTACCGGGGGCCTGAATCATGATTATACGTATAACCACCGAAGGCCAATTCAATCTGCCCGGCTCCTTTGTAGACGAGTTAAACGAGATCGACAATGAACTGGTGGAGGCCGTGGAAGCCGCCGACCAAAGCAGTTACGATCGACTGCTCAAGAAGATGTTGGACCTGGTGCGGGAAAAGGGCTCCCCGCTGCCCATCGATGAGATTGTCGAATCAGACCTGATTCTTCCTGAATCTGACCTAACGTTGGAGGAAGCCCAAGTCCTATTCGTTGGCGAGGGACTGCTGCCGGGTTAGCCACCCGTCTATCAAGTTTAATTCCCTCAAGCGTCGTGAAACAGGCTGATTGGAGGCGTGGATAATGCCCAAACCCCATGACATGGGCGGCGAGCCCAACGACGAACCTATCGATCAGTCCGACCACCAGAAAATGGACTGGGAGATGCGGGCGGACGCCCTGCATCAAGTTCTGGGACAAAAGGGTATCCGGAGAACCGATGAGATGCGCCGGGCCATGGAAAGCCTAGACCCGGACCTGTATAGGTCTCTCAGCTACTACGAACGATGGACCGCCGCCCTGGAACTATTGATGGTTGAGAAAGGCTACCTCACCTCCGATGAGATCGATCGCAAGGTCACCCAACTAGACCAAGGCGCGAATTAGCATCCGATGGCTCAATCAAACAAATATCAAACCGGCGATCAGGTTAAGGTGAGGGTGGACTCGCCAAGTCACCACTATCGGACACCCACGTACATCCAGGGCAAAACCGGAGTGGTGGTAGCTATCTGCGGCCGCTACCGCAATCCCGAATCCCTTGGTCATGGCGGCGACGGAATGCCGGAGCAGCTCCTTTACCGGGTCTCGTTTGCCCAGAACTCAGTTTGGGACCGCTACCGAGGCCCCAGCGGCGATAAAATCTTGGTGGATATATACGAACATTGGCTAGACCCAGTTGGCGTTTAGGAGTTAATGATGAGCGAAGGCCACGACGGAGAACATGTTCATCCCGAGTCGGGTGAGGAGCTAAGCGTCTACGCCCGCCGTGCTCAGGCGATCGAAGCTCTGATGGTGGAAAAAGGCGTGTGCTCGACCAGCGAAGTAGACCAGATGATGAACATGGTGGAATCCAGATCGCCATCCGACGGAGCCAAGGTGGTCGCCCACGCCTGGTCCGATCCAGAGTTCAAAGCGCGGTTGTTGGCCGATCCCCGGTCGGCCCTGACAGAGATAGGCTACTCCCTGCCCGATACTACACCCCATCTGGCCGTCGTGGAGAATACCGAGCAGGTCCACCATATGGTTGTATGCACCCTGTGCTCTTGTTATCCCCGGGCACTTCTGGGCCGGCCGCCCGATTGGTACAAGAGCTTTGCCTACCGTTCCCGGGCGGTGGTGGACCCCAGGGGCGTGATGCGCGAGTTCGGCCTGGAATTAGCCGATAGTGTGGAAGTACAGGTCCTAGACAGCACGGCGGACCTGCGCTATCTGGTCCTTCCCCGCCGGCCCGCCGGCACGGAGAACCTGTCTGAGGCCGAGTTGGCCAAGCTAGTCAGCCGAGATTGCATGATCGGAGTTACCGATCCGCATGTTCCCGAAGGCGTAGCTGCCAGTTAGATTCGGGCGCCGCCGCCGCACGCTCCCCGAGGAAATGTTTCCACCTAAGCGGTAACCATAACCTCTGGACCCCGGCCTCCGCCGGGGTCCAGAGGTTATCCCGGGGGAGTGTTTCATGGATTCCGGCCATCGCCGGAATGGCGAAGAAAGGCAATGGACCACCCGTCATTCCCGCGCAGGCGGGAATCCACCCGACCCGGCGACAGAGGCACACTGCCTGGCGGCGGAGACTTTTCTGGATTCCGGCCTTCGCCGGAATGACAGAGGGAGGTTGCCCGGCCTGATTTGACGTCCCTCCCCTCGATGACGAACGGACTACCAACGACTGATTGCCTGTCTCGCGAATCTCCATCAATCCTTCTGGCTCAGCAACTGCTCCGGAATACCCTCCAGCAGACTCTCCACCTCGGGTATCTGGTCTGTATTACCCAAGCCGATGTGCAGCGGCGTGATGGAAACTTGGTTGTTCTTTAGCGCCCACATGTCGGTGCCGGGTTGAGCCTCACCGCTAATAGGGCGGTCTCTGGCGATCTTGTACTGTTTCTGATCTCCGGTCCCTTCCTCGCGCACCGACTCTCCGTATGACCGGTTGCCCAAACGAGTCACCTGAACCCCGGTCAAACGGTCAACCGGCAAGCTGGGGACGTTGATGTTCAAGAACAGATCGGACGGGGGCGGTTGCTCGTTCAATCTCCGGGCCACCATTTCCAGCAAAAAGGCCGGGCTCTCGAATTTGGGGTCCCTGACGGAACCCACGGATATGGCGATGGTCGCGCACCCTCGCACAAATCCTTGCACCGCCCCACCGATGGTGCCCGACACCATCACGTCCCAACCCAAGTTCGAGCCGCGGTTGATCCCCGATACCACCAGATCAACCGAACCCACCAACTTCTCCAAAGCTAGTATGGCGCAGTCTCCAGGAGTGCCTTCCGCCGCGAATGCGGTGACGCCGAAGGTTCCGGACACATCTTCTTTGAGAAACTGATCCGCTGGAACGCTCCGAACCTTCACGGCATGATGCAGAGTAAGGGACGCCCCAACCCCGCTTTGCTCTTGTTCCGGAGCGACCACAAACAGTTCTCCAACTTTTCGTAGGACTTCGGCAGCCGCCCAGAGACCCGGGGCGTTGATGCCATCGTCATTTATCAACAGTATCTTCAAATCGTTCTAGTGACCTCTATCGGCTGATTTCCGGGTGGCCTGGCAGATTTGTGCCCTGACATCAAACCGCTGGGCTGCCTCTTGGGAGGCAGCCCAGCGTTAGATACGCCTTTGCCAGACCGGGTCGTGTCCTAGTGGTGGGATACCTCGGTGGCGTGGAACAGAGCGTGTCGAATCTCCACCTCGGCCATTGCCTTACGGTACTCCGCGGAGGCGAAGAAGTCGCCAAGAATCTCCCCTTGGAGGTCATTGCTCGCATGGCTGGCAGCTTCGGCAATGTTTTCTTGGTTCAACGCCTTGCCCACCAGAGCGGTTTCCACCGAAGTCATGCGTACCGGGACCGGTACCAGTCCGCCAACGGCGATCCGGGCGGCGGTGCACACATCCCCTTCCACCGTGACGACCACGGCAGCGCCGACAACGGCGAAACCAGAAGCGGGATGGGCCATTTTGGCGTACTCGGCCCGTTGGTGGTGGCCCAGAGTGGGGGCCTCGATGGAGGTCAACACCTCTTGCTCCCCCAACGTCGTGGTTAGCGGACCTACAAAAAAGTCTCCAGGCTCGACCGTGCGGGTAGAGCCACCGGCCCCTTGTATATTAAACTTGGCACCCAGAGCGGTGAGCACCGTGGGCCAGTCGGATGCCGGGTCGGCGTGGACCACGTTGCCCCCAATGGTGCCCCGGTTGCGCACCTGCGTATCCCCGATGCCGCCGGCCGCCTCCGCCATAATGCCGCAAGCGTGCTCCAGATCGTGGGAAGAGGAGATCTCCCAGTGAGTGGTTAACGCGCCGATACGGACGGTACCGTCACTGATGGTGATCCCCTTTAGCTCGGAGATTCTGCCGATGTCCACCAGAACGGAAGGCCTGGCCAGCCGAAGTTTCAGCAGTGGCAGCAGGCTATGCCCCCCCGCTATCAGCTTGGCATCCTCGTTGGAGCTGAGTAGTTGTATCGCCTCCGCCACCGTGGCGGCTCTGTGGTATTCAAATTCCGGAGCGTACATGCCTATGCCCCCTTCGCTTGCTGAATGGCCTGCCACACTCTTTGCGAGCTCAGCGGCATTTCCAACTTGGTGATTCCCAGCGGCTTGAGAGCGTCGATCACGGCGTTGTATATGGTCACCGTCGACGCAATGCTGCCTGTTTCGCCGATGCCCTTGACGCCCAGCGGATTGTGCGGCGAAGGGGTAACGGTGGAGAGAACTTCTATGTTCGGCAGCAGATGGGCCTTGGGCAGCGCATAGTCCAACATTGACCCGGTCAATAGCTGGCCGTTATCGTCGTAGACCACGCCTTCCCATAGCGCCTGACCTGCGCCCTGGACCACACCACCGTGTACCTGTCCTTCGACTATGACCGGGTTGATCTGCGGACCGCAGTCGTCGACGGCGACGTAGCGTTGCAACACGATGTGGCCGTTGTCCGCGTCAACCGACACGACCGCCACGTGGGCGCCGAAGGGGTAGCTGAAGTTGGGCGGGTCGTAAAAAGTAGTAGCTTCAAGCCCCGGCTCCATCCCCTCGGGCATGTTCCAGGCCACGTTGGCCATCAAAGCGATGTCTTGAATAGTTTTGTTCTGGTCGGGAGACCCCCGAACGAAGAACTTGCCATCTTCGTACTCGATATCCTCTTCGGCGGCCTCCAATAGATGGGCCGCCAGCGCCTTGCCTTTTTCTTTGATCTTCCGGGCGCTGAGGACCACCGCGGCACCGCCAACCACCGTTGTCCGGCTGCCGTAGGTGCCCCATCCCATGGGAGTGATGTCGGTATCGCCGTGGATTATCTCGATATCCTCCACCGGAACACCCAGCTCATCCGACACGATCTGGGCGAATGTAGTTTCTTCACCTTGCCCGTGAGGCGAAGTCCCCACGAAAACATTTACTTTTCCGGTCGCGTAGAATCGGACGATCGCGCTCTCCCACAGGCCACCGCCGAAGCCCACGGCCCCGGCGACCTGAGATGGGCCCAGTCCGCAAATCTCACAGTAGGTTGATACGGCAATACCCATGTATTGGCCTTGGCTACGGAGTTCCGTCTGTTCCTTGCGCAATGCCGGGTAATCTACGTGCTGCAATGCCAGGTCCAAGGTGCCCTGGTAATTGCCGCTATCGTAGGTCAGACCGGTACTTACATCGTGCCCGTCCTCGAACGGCTGAATCAGGTTGCGGCGACGCATTTCCACAGGGTCAATATCCAGTTCGGCGGCCAGCAACTCTATCATCCTCTCCAATAGGAAAGTCGCTTCGGGCCGGCCGGCCCCGCGATAGGCATCAACCGGTGTCGTGTTGGTGAAAACCCCGAATATGTCGCCCTTGACGTTGGGAATCTCATAAGGGCCGGAATACATCAGGCCGTGCAATATGGTGGGGACACCCGGGCCGGCGGTGGAAAGGTAGGCGCCCATGCCGGCGTAGACCGTGGCTCGTAGTCCGGTGATCTTGCCGTCTTTAGTCGCCGCCATTTCGACTTGCTGTACGTGGTCCCGTCCATGGATCGTAGACATGTATCCTTCGGAGCGGGTTGCGGTCCATTTGACCGGCCGGCCCAACTGCATGGTGCAGAACGTTGCCAGCATTTCATCAGCGTACATGGCGACCTTACTGCCGAATCCTCCGCCGACATCCACTGCAATCACCCGAATCTTATGCTCTCCGATCCCGGTAACCAACGAGCACAGGAATCGGACGATATGGGGGTTCTGGCTGGTGCTCCAAAGAGTCAGTTCACCCATGGCCGATTGCCAGCTTGCGACGGCGGAGCGTGGCTCCATGGCGTTTGGAATCAACCTTTGTTGAACGATGTTTTCGCTAACCACCACGTGGTTTTGGGGATCTCCCGCCGCCGCCGCGAAGGCAGCGTCAGCGTCACCTCCGGCAACAACCCAATGAAATGCCTGGTTGTTAGGGGCGTCTTCGTGTAGTTGTGGCGCCCCGGACGCCATGGCTGCCTGAGGATTGACCACTGAGGGCAGGGCGCTGTAGTCGACATTGATCAACTCCAGAGCGTCTTCCGCTTGATAGCGGCTTTCAGCCACCACGACCGCCACGGCGTCGCCAACGTAGCGAACGGTATCCACTGCCATCGCCGGATGGTCCACGGCTTTAATATCGGAGTCAGGGGGTAGCCAAGCGCATGGTATGGGGTTGAGCACGCCATCGGTGTCGGCGCCGGTGTACACCGCCAAGACTCCGGGGGCATTCCGGGCCGCGCTGGTGTCTATGCTGTTGATTTTCGCGTGAGCGTGGGGACTGCGCAAAATGGCCGCATGGACCATTCCCCTCAGCCTGATGTCGTCGGTATAATCGGCCTGCCCCGTCATTAACCTAGGGTCTTCTCGGCGCCGAATACCTGAGCCAAATATTCTAGTGGTCATGGTGGGCGTGCCCCCCAGTTTCGTCATTGTGGGCGTGACCGTCCATCTTTTCTGCGGCCGCTAGAATCGACTTGACGATGTTTTGGTAACCGGTGCAGCGGCAGAGATTGCCCTCCAATCCGGCTCTAACCTCGTCCGAAGACGGATGCGGGTTACGCTCCAGCATTTCCACGGCCGTCATAATCATTCCGGCGGTGCAGTAGCCGCACTGCAGGCCGTGATTGTCCCAGAAAGCTTCTTGCATCGGGTGCAATTCGCTTCCGTTGGCCAGTCCCTCGATGGTGGCGATCTCGGCCCCATCCGCCTGGACCGCCAGGCAAGTACAGGACTTGACGGTGGACCCATTCATAGAGACTACGCAAGCGCCACACTGGCTGGTATCGCAACCGATCTTGGTGCCGGTGAGGCCCAACTCCTCGCGCAGAAAGTGAACCAACAGCATCCGCGGTTCCACTTCGGCTTGATGCGATTGTCCATTAACCGTAACTTGTATCGGAATCTTTGCCATAACACCCCCATAGAGGCGGAATTTAGCCCCTTTCCACGAGGAACTCTGCTAGTTGGAAACCCCGCAGGTTCGAGTCACCGGAGTATATACTCGCCCTAACGTGGCGTCAACGGATTCCAAGGTTGCGCGGACTCGGTGTCCGGCCCTATGATGCCAATAGATACCATGTCAATCCTTCCCTTCGCAACCCAAGGCAGAATATTAGAGACCGGAGCGGCAAAACGATGTTCCCCAAAACCGTATTTCCCGACACCACTACCGTCGATTCCCAAGGGCAGTTAGTCATTGGGGGATGCAACGCCCTGGACCTGGCCTCCCAGTACGGCACTCCTGTTTACGTTCTGGACGAGCAAACCCTGCGAGCGCGTTGCCGTTCCTTTGTACAAGAGTTCCGGCAACGCTGGGAGAATTCCCAGGTCTACTATGCCTGCAAAGCCTACATCAATCCGGCCTTGGCTCAAATATTCGAAGAAGAGGGTTTGGGACTGGACGTGGTCTCCGGGGGCGAGTTGGCCATCGCTCAGAGGGCAGGATTTCCCCTGGAGCGGGTAACGTTCCACGGCAACAACAAGACACCCGATGAATTGGAATATGCCGTGGCGAACAGCATCGGAACGGTCGCGGTGGACAGCTTCTATGAAATCGACCTGCTGGACCGTACCGCCGCCGCCGCCGGCAAGGTCCAGAACATCATCATCAGAGTTTCGCCGGGGGTGGACCCCCACACCCATGTTCACACGACCACCGGCATACTCGACTCCAAGTTCGGTTTTTCGATACAGACCGGGCAGGCCGACCAGGCCGTGCGCCAAGCGCTAAACGCCTCCAATCTTAATCTCCGGGGATTGCATTTCCATCTGGGGTCGCCGATCTTCGAATTGGAGCCTTATCGGGTTGCCACCGAACTCGTGTTGCGTTGGGCCGCCCAGTTCCGGGAGGAGGGCCTAGACCTTCAGGAATTCAGCCCCGGCGGCGGCTTCGCCATCGCTTACACCAGGGACGATGCGCCACCGGAGATAGGGGATTACGCTGAGGCCATAGTATCCACGATGACATCCACCTGCGCGGACCTGGGGATGGACATACCCGAGTTGATAATCGAGCCAGGCCGGTCAATCATCGGCCCGGCGGGGGTTGCCCTGTACCAGATCGGAGCGATCAAAGAGATCCCCGG
>JAKUQE010000099.1 GCA_022450395.1 Dehalococcoidia bacterium
CGACTTTGGCCCAGCTCAACAGGCCTTGAGTCAATACCACCAACCCGCCAACGATCACCGCTTGGAAGACTCCGCTGTGGGGCCAGAGGAACCCTTGGACCACTCCCACCAGGCCCAAGGACATCAAGAGCCAGAATACCGCCAACGTGGAACCCAACTGGACGGTGGCGCTGGGGGTGAGAGGGTCGGCCAAACTTGGGATGAAAGCCACCAGCAGAAGCAAGACCGCCGGCACGCTATACGCCAGTAGCAAACGGGAAACAAATCCCTGCATCCCTTCTCGGACCAAAGGGCCAAGAAAGGTTGTGTAGTCTGGCATTTCGGGCACGTAGCTACCGGCGGAACCGCTCAAAAGCAGCATGATGAAGTAGGAAAGCAGGGCGAAGGTCAGTGCGGCGGAGGGCTCATCGGAGAAGGTTACAAAGATCAGATCGAGCCCGACGGCGGCCAACAGAGCGACGGCGATGAGCAAATGGTGCAACGGCGGGCCTCCGGTCCCAGATCTACCGCAATGATGGGCTTACTCGAACGCCAGTACATTCTCGTTAAGGCTGACAAAGCGATTGGCGCTCCGCAGCGCTTGATGGTCCGGCAACTCGATACCCTCGCCCAGTCTCAGCCGAGCCATACCCATTCTATTGGTAAAGTGTTCTAAGTTCCAATCGGCGGCCGGTTCATGTAAACGCCGGGAGTCTGCCAAAACAACGCGTTCGTCCTAGGTCCTGAGGGGTGACGGCACGGCAGGACTAACGAAGCCGGAAAGGGATAAAGAATCAAGGCGTACGTCAGCGGCCATCGGTGGAGTCAACCACGTCCTTAGGGCTGCATTGGAACGGGTTACGAAGGAAGATCATCACTGGTCATCTGCCGGATGGCTTGCTCCTAGTTAGGAGACCAGTTGTAAATCTTCGCCAGGGTCCCTCCCATGAGCGCGGATCGCTCTGAATCCGAGAGCTGGTCCGTGACCCGGAACGCCTCAACGCCTTGTTCGTAGCTCAACACTCCCACGGCCCGGGTCCAGTCGGTGCCCCACATGCATCGCTCAAAGCCAAACGCGTCGAAAACCTGGCGCAGATACTCCCAGATGTCCGGGTAAGGGAATGGCTGATGGGACAGGGTACAGGCTCCGGAAATCTTGATGGACACGTTGTCGCAGGCCGCTAGGGAAACCACGTTGGCCAGATCGGCGAACGGTTCTGGTGGCGCCGGTGGTTCGGAGGGCTGGGCTATCCCCACATGATCGACCACCATCTGCGTGTCTGGATGGCGGCGCGCTAGTTCTAGGAAGAGCGGCAGCTTGCCCGAACACATAACATTCACCGGAAAACCGGCTTGGGCGCCAGAGGCGAGTATACGATTGATACCCGGGTCGTCCGCTTCGAATTCTTGGGCCGTGAGCATGATCCGGGCTCCCACCACACCCGGTGTCCCCGCCCACTCGGCTACCTCGTCAGCGACCGCTTCCGACTGGGGATCGAATGGCTTGATCAAGCCGAATCGGCCCGGATGTTTCGCGTATACCTCAAGTACATAGGCGGGATCGTAGCGATACATACTGAATGGCGAAACTAGCAAAGCCCCATCGACGCCGACGGCGTCCATCGCCGCCGTCATGTCGTCGCCGGTGACCTCATCCGGACCCTGCAGATATCCGATCCAAGGACGCTCAGGACGGTTCCGCTCGTAGGCATGTACTTGTGAGTCGATCGTGGGAGTCTGGGTTGCCATCGTATTTCCCCCTATCCTCGCCGGAATTTCCCTTTTAACAAGGGTTCTCCGGGAATTTTGCCCCTGCGATTGTCTTCTAGCAGTGTAAAAGTGCGATTCGAACCCGTCAACAACCTTTCCAAGACTCCGATTGGCGCAGTAGATGTCGCTTCAGCGGGCTGTGAGGTGGGAGGTGAGCACCTTAACTCAAATGGAGCTCTTAATCAGGACGAAGAAGCTGTTAAGGTAATCACCCCAGAAGCCGCTGTAGGCACGAATCAGGTTAAGGTGCACCACCAAAAGGCCCAGAGCGCCTTAAAACCCAATGCCGAGAGAGGTGAGCACCTTCACCCTGGGAATATCTTTGATGTGGAGGCAGTCTAGATGGGCGACGTTGCAGCTCTAAACCGGTTGTCCGAACTGGGGATCACCGTCAGGACCGACGGCCAACAGGATTATTCCAGTGCGTGCCCTGAATATGGAATTGGTCCACGGGCTTGGCCGTATATGGAATTCTTACCTCATACTTGAATGACATATTTGGCTTTGTCATGATAAAGGCCTCAATGCCAAAATAATGTTAGTCGAAGCCCAACGGTGAGACGGTCATAGTGACTGCCTCTCCCGGATTGGGATTGGGGTTACTGACCATACGCCAGACATCGGTCTGCTTGGCAGTGTCTTGGGCAGTGTTATCCAGCGGCGGCAGGCCATGGAGGTGTTTATTCAGGTCCGGTATGCTGCGCTCCACTGACCCATTTGCCAAAAACACCTTGACCCTGGGTTGGCCGTTTTGGGTAAGGGCAACATCTGGATCCAGGTCGCCGCTGGCCTAGGAAACGGTCGCCTGATAGGTCCCCCGGCCGTTCTCCGTAATCTCGCCTTCAATGCGCGCCTGCTTGTTGGTGGTCAGCTCGAAAGCGTCCTGCCTCCCGGGTCCCAGTAGGTTACCGGCGCCGCCTTGATGGGTGAAGACTACCTTTGACCAAGGATATGCCATTCTTTTCGCCTAACCGCCTAGATCAAATTCGCGAAAGCTCAGTTCGGAAGTGTGCATAGTCGGCCACTATGCGATCGCGGACGCAACGCCGGGTCAGGCACACGATTGGCGGTGAGAGGTCCGTTCGGCTATGGAAGTCTGTGCCGCAGCCCGATATTTCGTGTCTGCGGGCTACACGACGCCGGTATGTCGAAGTTCGACGGTTCGATGGGTTGCTGAAAGTCCTGGTAGTAGTAGTAATCGGCGAGCGCGAGGCTCGTCCCGACGCTCACCCCCGACTGCGACTGCATGAACGTGATGGGCCGGCTCTGCGTCCCTGTCGCGTTCTGCGGCGCGTACCACGTCCACAGGTAGGTCGCTTCCGGGTAATTTGGCGGCGAAGGCGGGAATAGCACCGAGAAGATCGTGACGGTCGTGTTCGGGGCGACGACAGGGTTGTTCGTAATCGTCGCCTGGATCGTCGCCTCGACCGCCGGGATGGAGACCCAGGTGGGCGGCTCCTGCGGGAACGGGAACTGGCTCCCGCCGATGCACGTCGATGAGCCGTCCGAGTCGAAGTTGATGAGGAAACCAGTGGCGCTATTGGGTGGAGGAACGACCCCAGAGGGAGCCGGGCCCGTGAGTAGCGCCTCCTGCGCGACCATCTGGCCGGGGTTGTAGGTGGACATCATCAACGTGGTCTGGGCCCGGTCCGAGTAGACGGAATACTCTTGATCCGCCTTCCACACGTACAGGACGCGCGTGGGGAGCGGGTTGAACTGCTCGTTGACCGGGGTCATGAACGCTGTCATCCCGAAGTTCGAGTTCCAGACGAAATTCTGGTAACCGTTCGGGTTCCCCACCGCGAAGCCGGAGACCTTCGCGTCTGCGTCGTTCCCCGGGTTCGCGGTGGCCTCGCTGGCAAAGTCGTAGGATTGGAAGACCGGGAAATACGTGAACGACCACATCTGGAAGAATGCAAGCTGCGTCGGATCGCCCATGGCCGGCGACGGCGGGCCATGGCCGAACATCATGCGCACCGGCGCCGCGGTGATGGAATCGAACCACATCCACGTTGCGGCGGAGAGCGAGCCCGTGAGGGGTACAGGGATCTTCCACCAGGCAACTGTCTGCGCGTCCATCCAGTTCAGCGGCGATGCTCCGGCGCAGGCGGCGTTCGGGCCCTGTGCCCCATACCAGTTCTCCGGCAGCGACCACCCCATGTCGACCAACTTCCAGGTGTTTCCGCCATCGGTCGAGAGTTGCGTTCCAATGGCTGTAATAAAGTACCACCAGTTTCCGTAGGAGCAGCCGGAGACCTGCGCGGAGAAATACTCCCCCTGCGAGTAAGCGATGTTGGCGACGCAGAGCTGGAAGAACGGATTGTCGGGCGTCGGATCGGTCGATAGGGGCGGGCTGTAGGGGTGGAGCAGGACGGTGGCAGCCCAGACCGCCGGCATCGACGGTTGGGGCGTCGTCACGGGCTGAAACGACGGATACGCGGACGGGGGCACGGGGTCGACGGTGCTGTTTAATGCGTTCATGTTTCTCCTTGTAAAGTACGCAATGAAAATAGGATCGGACGCTCTTTGATTCGCAACGCTGCATTCTCAGCGCGGGCTGGGCCGCTCACCTCCGGGCCAAGCCGGGACCCACTTTTGCGGGGGGAGCTTGCCTCCGAGCACCGCCAAGTAGACGTCCCAAGTCTCCGGGTCGACAGTCATCGAGTGAAGGAGTGTCGTCGACGTCGAGGAGGGTATCGGTACATCGAAGGTCGCGAAAGCGGCCAGGTTTGCGATGGTGGGTTGCGTACAATCCATCGGCGCCGCAAATAGGGAAATCTGCCCCGTTCCCCCACCAGAGGTCGGGCTGGCGCCGACGAAGAGTATCGTCTCCGGAGGCGAGAAGAATGAGGCGCCGAACGCGACGGCGTACACGCCGAGATCACCGAAGGACGTGATCTCGCCGAGGAACGTGCCGTCGTTTGCGATCACCTGCACCCGGTGGTTAAGCGCGTCGGCCACCCAAATGCGATCGCACTGGTCGACGATCAGCATGTGTGGTAGATCGAACTGAGCGGGTCCACTCCCAGGCTGATCGCCGGGCGCGCTCCAGCTCTCGAGGACTACACCGCTGGGGTCGAGCTTAAGCACACGGTTGTTGAGCCCGTTGAGATCGCCGTCGGAAACGAGCAGATCGCCGGCCGCGTCCCAGGCGACGTCGGTTACCTTGTCGAACTGCACCGGATCGAGTCCCGTCCCCTGAGAGTTCTCTCCGCACGTCCCGATGGTCGATAAGAA
Source organism: Dehalococcoidia bacterium (assembly GCA_022450395.1). Lineage (GTDB taxonomy): Bacteria > Chloroflexota > Dehalococcoidia > Lucifugimonadales > UBA3495 > UBA11650. The sequence goes on from JAKUQE010000099.1 coordinate 4,987, forward strand.
CTCTCCAGACAGGGTGAATGACTTTAAACAGTGACCGTATCCCTGACCAACAAGGAGCGGAGGGGCCATGTCGGTGATCCACACTGTAGTGGAGCCGTCCGGACCCGCATCGAACGATATTGAGTGCGGGTCTCCCAGCGCTTGCGTGTTCCAACTCGACACCAGCTCTCCGTCCGCCGTCCACGCGCTGACCGGCGGCGCGGAGCGCTGAAGGACATAGACCAGCTTCGTTTTCGGATCGCGCTCGACCCAGCTCACGGTGTTGAACGACACCCACGACGGCCGTGGGAACGAGGGATCAAGCGTGTACGCTGGCGTATCGAACGTCCGCCCTACCGGCGGTCCGGTATCGCGGCTCCCAGCGCACCCGAGGAGTAAACTCGCGCTGAGGAGCGCCGCGCTGACCGCGAGGATGCTCGTTCGTCCGAGGCTCATGACGACCCGCGATTGGCCGAAAGCGTCTGGTGCATGAAACTAAGGATGTCGAGGCTCGGCTGGTTCGCCACGAGCACAAAGTTCTGCGCAAGGATCTCGTCGGGCTGAAAGATCTCCTGCGTGAAATTGGCAGTGACGAGCGCGAGGTACTCGGGCATGAGCGGCGCACTCTCGTACATCCGGGGTGCCCGTCGGGGTCCAGGACCGGGGCCCAGCGGCGGTCGGGGCCCTCCGCGATGCTCATGAACCACCACTCGAGGTACTCGAAGAAGACGCCTCCTTGGTACGGGCTCTTGGCGAGCAGGAGCGGCGCCAGGGCCCTCTTCACGCGGGGGCTGTCCTCGGCCCCGGGGATCGAGGGCACGAGCATCTCGATGTAGACGTCGAAGTCGGGCTCGTCGGGGTTCATTATTTTCAGATCGCCCATCGTCGTCTGGGATCCGGGCGGACCCCAGGGCACGTCGGGCAGCACGACGGCGGCGCCGGTGGAGCGGTAATGAATACGATCGTAGAGCTTGAACCGCTCCTCGGGGTGGTTCTTGCTGAAGAGGTGGAAGCACTCGTGGATCATGACGTTTTGTAGATACGAAACGTCGTTGGTGGGGTGGAGCGGATCGCCGTAGCTCGCGGCGGTCTCGACGCTCGCGACCATGTTGGCCGGCAGGACGATCGTGTCCTTGCGCCGGGTGTAGGCAGCGTAGCCTTCTTCTTGGCCGCTTGTCTTGACCAGATGAATCTCCGCCGGCAGCGGCAAGGAGAGCGGTGCGAACAACTTCGCCATCGCAGAAACGATGGCGCCCAGGGCCTTGATCTCGGCCTGCGACCAGCTCATCACCTGTGAAGCGATGTAATCGAGGTACATCGGCAGCGTGACCTCGACGACCTGGCGCCGCAGGTTCACCCGAGCCTGACGATCGAACGGGCTCTGTTGGCTCAGGTAGTCATCGACAGTCGTGAGCAGCTCCCGGCCAGCCTCGAGGGATGCGGCCACGACCTCCGTGCCGCCCGGAAGCGTACCGATGACAGTGTTCGACGCGACGGTCATCTCCGCGCGCAGCTTATCTGGGCTAGGGGATCGCTCCGATCGCCAAATGTCCTAGGGGGCTGGCCCATCTCCAAGGCGGCCTTGTCAAATCTATTCGGCCTCTTCGATTTGGTAAACCCATTTGAACGCACTTCTTTTTCTTCTGACATAGTATTCGCCGCTCATAGCAACATATGTTGTATTTTTCAGATCAAATAGATTCCCCCGCCTCTGTGACCATGGGGGATGCCTCGACCAGCGAAACTATAGGGGAATGCGGTCACCAACCGGTCACCGACGGGACCTGGCCGGCCGGCGGACTAAAGACCCAGGCGTCCCTCTCACATATGTAACGCTGATTTACCGCAGATCGTTCCCGAGGTTCGAAAACTGGCGCATCCGAGAGCCTAAGCGACAAAGCAAAGCCCGCGGCCTAAACCGGGGGCTCTCTGATGGGTGAGGCAACCTGCCAGGAGCTGAGACGTTCAACCCTCCTGGGTGACCTCCAGGTTGCCGTGGCTGCTCTGGTAGGCGCGGGCCTCGCTCCAGGAGTTGGCGGCCCGGTGCACCAGCAAAACCGCTTCAGCGGGGTCCCGGCCGTTGGATACCGGCTTGTCTAGCAGGTAGGCCACGGAGGCTTCAGCCGCTGTATCCGTCATAGCCGTGGCTAAAGCGCTATGGCCGCGAGTTCATTTTCCAGCCTTTGACGGGCGTCGGTGGCCCGCGCCTGGGCCGGCTCCATGTTGGCCTTAAGGTCCAGCCGAACCAGGATGGCGCCCATGTGCTTGCAGCCATCGGTTGCCCGGTGTTTCAACTACGTGTGGTCAACCCCTGCGCCGGGAACTCACTCAGGTAACTGATGTGGAGGGCTGAAGTCGTCGCCAGGAACCTGTGACGAGCGCCGGATCGTGGACCGGGACTAGGCCGGAGGGGGTAATCAGCTTATTCTTACACTGATCGACCACCAGGGGAGAGCCTGAAGCTAGCGTTGGATGTGGGCGCAGGGGTGTAGCTAAAAGACGGGCTGATCGGTGTCGCGAAAACCGTCTAATCACTATATTGCGAGAGGATGAATGAGCACAGCTAGAATGTGGCTCCTCAGGATGCTCGCGCGGCCTTTCATCAAGGTGCCGTTGAACGTCGTCGTCGTTGTGCCGTCCCTGAGTTACCAAACCATTGAGCGGGTGGAGAGTTCCTTGGAAGAAAGCGTCGCTTTCTGGAAGCGGCAGGGCATCGTTTGGCAACCCACGGTGCGTGGCTGGATTGAAAACATTAATCCGATAGACAACCTGGGGGAGAATCTTCGCGAGCTGCACCGGTGGAAGCTGGGCCTTCCGGAGCCTACCTTATTCGTCTTTCCTCTAGCCTAGTCTGTAGGAACCGAGGGGGATTTGGGTCTGGCGTGGACCGGCAACGGAATCGCTGCGGTGGCAGGAGGGCAGGCGGACCTCCTCAATGAGATTATGGACCACGAACTGGGGCACCTGATGATTGGACCTCAACATGAAAATGGCACATTCATGCGGGATACTCTTCAGGTCATCAACCGGCGCGTTACTCCCGTCCAACGGAGCATCATGCTTAGGAACGCAGAAAGGCTGGGTAGCTTCTGATAATGTTGTGGCGGAGATGGATCGCATGGCCGCCACCGTATCATCCAACAGCCTGGGAGCATGAGCGTGGCCGCCGTTTCAGTAAAAGCGACACCGACAGTTTTTCCCGCTGTTAAGCCCACACCGACGCCCCCACCAACAGTGGTGGTGAAGGTCCGTTGACCTCGGATTACTCACCCTAAGAATGGCTGAAGAGCGCGATCTAAAGGGGAAACATCGCGATGCTCACTCAACACGGGAACAACACCAACCCTGTGATAGTCGCCCTCTACCCCAAGGTGTCCACCGAAGACCAGGCGGAACGGGAGACGATCCACAACTAGATAAACATCTCGGGAACCCGCTGTCCGGCGATGGGGCTTGAGATAACGGAATGTTACTTTAATCACGAGGTATCCCGCATGATCCCCTGGGGGAGCGTCCGAGGACGGCAGGTTGCCTTGAAGGTTGGCAAAGCTGCGCCAAATACACGGGAGACTCCGGCGCCAGATCTACGCCAACCGAAGACTTAGGTGAATGCTAGTCTCATCTCGTTAAGGCTGACGAAACGATTGGCGCTCCCCAGCACGACGTGGTCCAGCAGCTCTATGCCCAGCAGTTTGCCGGCGGAGATCAGCTCTTTGGTGATGTCCACGTCTTGGGAGCTGGGGGCCGGGTCGCCCGAGGGGTGGTTATGGACGACGATGATCGACGGCGCGTTTGCCTGTACCGCCGGGCGGAACACCTCCGACGCCCGGATCACTGAACTGTTGACGTTACCCACGTAGATCTCTTGAATGCCAAGCACTTTATTGCGGGTATTGAGCAGCAAAACTCTCAGGTGCTCTTGGTCCAAGACCGACATCTCCGCCAAAAGCAGGTTGGCCACGTCTTGGGGCGAGTTTATAACCGCCCGTTCCTGGGGCGCCAGAGAGACGAATCGTCGCCCCAACTCCAACGCGGCCATGAGTTGGCTGGACTTGGCCTCGCTAAGACCGCGTTCGGCGCATAACTCAGCGAAACTGACTCGGCCCAACCCGGCCAGGCCGTCGAAACGGGCCAGCAGGCGCGAGGAGAGGGCCAAGACGTTCTCTCCCGGCAAACCTGTGCGCAATAGAATGGCGATGAGCTCGGTATTGCTCAGGGACTTGGGTCCGAATTCCCGCAGCCGCTCCCGGGGACGCTCTCCTTGGGGCAGGTCCCGTATCGTCGGCTGGTATTGACTGTCGCCATTACCGCTCATGGGCACTCCAACCCGGTAGATTGTCGCCGAATCATACTACCTTCGAATTCTTATCGAAAGACGCTACTTTCACTGGTATACCAGCCTCGTGAACCTCATCCAATTTGCCATGCCGAACGAAGTGAACGATCTCTCCAGTGTGGGGCCCGGACCCTTCGTCCTTCCCCCGAAGGACTCAGGGTGAAAACCGAAATGCCGTGGCGTTAAGTCAGCGCCCAGCCCGTGGTTAGATAATAGATGGTAGGATGGTCCGGCTGCCGGGGTGTCTGGCGCCTACGGGTGAACAGGCGGCGGCGATCGGCGAAATCGATGGAGTCGCAGGTTATGGGTTCCTTGCCCATGCAACGTATTTCCAAACGGATCTACTACGGCTGGTTGGTTGTCGCGGCGTCCGGCGGGATGGAGTTCGCCAACGCGGCCACGGCCATAGGCATACTCACGATTTTCGTTAATCCCTTCACTGAAGAGTTTGGCTGGAGCCGGACGGAAATCTCCGCCGTGACTAGCGTAGGAGCCATCCTTGGGGCTTCCCTTGCCCCGTTCTCTGGCCGGCTTGTCGACCGGATCGGCTCCCGTTGGGTGCTGACTTTGGGTGGGACTCTGGTGGTAGTGGCCTGCGTGTACTTGGCTTCGGTTCAAACACTGCTGGGATTCTACGTGGGCTATACCATCGCCAGGACGGCCGACCAAGGGTTGATCAAGATCGGTGCCGCTCCGGCCGTGGGGAAATGGTTCCAGAGGTATCGCGGCCGAGCCATCGCTCTAGTCTTTTTCTCCGGCTCGGCCGGAATAATGGTCATGGCCCCTTTGGTTCAACTGGCTATCGTGGCCTGGGGCTGGCGCGCGGCTTGGCTTCTGTTGGCGGCGGTGATGGCCGTCCTGGGCATCGTTCCCAGTTTCGCTTTGATTCGACGTCAGCCCGAGGACTACGGTTTGGTAGTGGACGGTAGGGCGGGGCCTGACGCCGATGCCGTCGCCGCCCCGGCCTTCGATGGGAATGAGCATGACCAGTGGACCTTGCGGCAAGTGGTGGCCACGCCTCCGTTCTGGCTCATCCTGATTTCCTTATTTCTGGCCAGTACCGCCGGCTCGGGAGTTACCCTGCACTTGGTCCCGCATCTGACGCAGCAGGGATTGAGCACAGGTCAGGCGGTGGGAGTGATAAGCGTGATGTCCACGTCCAGCGCGGTGGGAATCCTGGCGCTGGGGTTCCTGGCGGAACGAGTGCCGCCCCGTCTCTTGATGGCCTGCGTCTGCCTGATTACCGCTACCGACATCGGCGTCTTGATCCTAGCCGACAACCTGGCCGAAGCCTACCTGTTCGCCTTCTTGCATGGAGTGGCATCGGGCGGTTTGAACACATTGGCCCCGATCCTTTGGGCCAGCTATTACGGCAGGGGAATGTTGGGGTCCATGCACGGATTAAGCCGGGCCTCTCAAGTGGCGGGCTTTGCTCTGGGGCCCCTGATATTGGGTATCGCCTTCGACCGGTGGGGCCGGTATCAGGACGCTCTGGCCTACCTGGCGGTCTTAGCCGTGATCAGCTTTGTCCTAGTTGTGGCGGCGAAGCGGCCGCGGGGCGCGGGAAGCGGGGTGGCAAGTCATACCTAGTCCCGATGCATTTCCGCATTGGATATGATTATCGAGTTCTGACTCCACGAATAGCTTAAGAGCGTTATAACGGCACGCGGTAGGTTAGCTTTGGCTCCGTTGGACAAGCATCCCCATCCGGCATACTATTCGCTCCGTGTCGCGGCTAGGTCTAAGTCATATTGACGGTCCGGTAAATGGAGAGGCAAGGCTGAGAAATATGCACCCCACGGTTGTGATTAACGTCGTTGGTCTGACTCAGGACCTTCTTGGCGACGATACGCCGCACATCAATGCCCTCGTTAAACAGGGAGGCGTCAGGCCCTTATCAACCGTCACTCCGGCGGTAACTTGCTCCGTTCAGGCTACGATGGCAACCGGGTTGATGCCACGGGATCATGGAATCGTCGGTAATGGCTGGTATTTTAGAGATTTATCCGAGGTCTGGTTCTGGCGGCAATCCAACCGGTTGGTTTCCGGAGAGAAGATCTGGGAGGCAGCCCGCGATCTAGACCCCTCCTTCTCCTGCGCCAAGCTCTTCTGGTGGTACAACATGTATGCATCGGCGGATATATCGGTCACGCCGCGACCCATGTATCCCGCCGACGGACGTAAGATTCCCGACGTTTATACCCAACCAGCCGACTTGCGCGACGAGTTAAATTCCCCAGTTTGGGCCGTTCCCCCTCTTTCGCTTTTGGGGTCCCTTCGCCGATATCAGCGGCAGCCGGTGGATCACAGAATGTGCTTTGTATATCCAAAAAACGCGCCAGCCTACGCTCAGTATGGTCTATCTGCCACATCTCGACTATAACCTGCAGCGTCTTGGACCGTCTCATCCCGGTATCAGCCGGGATCTGCGAGCCATCGACGATCTATGCGGCGAGATTGTCGAGAACGTGCAGCGAGACGGCGCTCGGGTCATCGTTCTGTCCGAATACGGGGTCACCGATGTGGAGGGGCCGGTCCACATCAACCGCGCTCTTAGAGAAGCGGGGTTGATTCACGTCAGGAACGAGTTGGGGACTGAGCTACTTGATCCCGGCGCTAGTGAGGCTTTCGCCGTGGCCGATCACCAGATCGCACACGTATACGTCCGTAGCCCGGAGAGAATCGCCGAAGTTAAGGCGCTGCTGGAGGCCCTACCCGGCGTGGATATGGTCCTGGACGAAGAGGGGAAGCGTGATATGGGGTTGGATCATTCGCGCTCGGGAGAGTTGGTGGCTATCAGCCGTCCAGACCGGTGGTTTACTTATTACTATTGGCTTGATGACGACAAAGCTCCCGACTTTGCTAGAACGGTGGATATCCATCGCAAACCTGGATTCGACCCGGCTGAACTCTTCCTCGATCGTCAGCTTCGAATGCCGAAGATTCGCATAGCCTGGCGAATTCTGAACATGAAGCTAGGCTTTCGTACTTTGATGGATGTGATTGGGCTGGACGCCTCGCTGGTCAAGGGTTCCCATGGCCGAGTGACCGACCGGCCTGAAGCCGGCCCAGTCTTTATCTCCTCAGAAGAAAACCTACTTCCCGAAGGCCCCGTCTCGGCCACCGCGGTTAAAGGCATGATCTTGAATCACCTGACCGGATGATCAGGTGCCAGGGATGTATCGCTGCGCCGATCTGGTCAAGACCACCGCCCCTACGGCCAATAACCCGATCAAGACCTCCCCTTGACTGGAAATGAGGAGAGCGTCTAGGAATGAGATTCCCGCCAGCAAACTGCCCACGGCCAGGGGGAAGTTGATCCGGCTGCGCCACATCAGGTGAACCAGCGCGTAAATGACCCACAACAGGAAACCGATGTAGATCAGGGCGGTGATCGGGCTTGCCAATGCCGAAGTCGCCGCATATGCGAACGGGAGTGCGAGGAACGCCAAGGGCCAGACGTTCTTAACTTCGGCCAGGTTTTCCTGCTTTGCCGCGTAGGTAAGTCCGATGAGATAGGCGAGCATCAGGCCGGCGCCCCACAGGACGGGGTTGGAAAGGCTGGATGTAACGGCTAGGGCCGCGGTTACGTAGACCAACGCCCGGCACGATCCCATAACCACCGGACTCAACTGGTTCGTCTTGTGGTGCATGTCGTAATAGACGATGGTGGCGGCCAATGCCACGCCTGCAACGAGGGGAGGCCAACCCTGACCTCCTTCCAGCCCGTAGCTCACTATGGCCAGAACCCCTTCGCCGGCCACCAGCAGCGAGAAGCCAATGGCGAACACGGTTGACGTTCTCACTTGTCCAGAGGGGATGGGACGTTCGGGCCGTTCCCGAGCATCGGCCTTGCGGTCGAACGCATCGTTAAGATACATCCCAGCGACGTAAAACAAGGAGAGGGCGACGATAAGCAAAACCAGCGGAAAGGCATCCATCGATCCGCCCGAAAGAACCACTCCGGCCACGACGTTGGTCCATACCGTCGGAAGATTGGATACCCGTCCCAATCGCAACGCTACGCGCCAACCTAGCCATGGAGAGGGTATGGCGATCTGACACATGATTGTCTCCGGCCCCAGCAGCCTAGCAGA